>NZ_LGIA01000192.1 GCF_001270965.1 Sunxiuqinia dokdonensis
TCGATACCATGGAAATGAAGATAAATCAACAAAGGCAGAAAGAAGTGATGCAACAGCTTTTTAGCCAGGGACAAGACGAGTTGGCTCAATTACAACAGGCCGGAGAAGAGGAAAAGCTGAATCTTCGGATGGCCGAAATCAGAGAAATGGCCAACCAAAAGATCAGCCAAATGGCACCCCTGAAAATTTCGGACGAGCGTCGTGAAGTTTACACAACAGTCGGTGGCTACCCTTCGCTTGACAATGAGTACACCATTTTTGGCGAAGTAATTGAAGGGCTGGATGTTTTGGACAAGTTGGCAGCGGTGGAAACAGATCAGTTTAACCGCCCGGTGAACGATATTAAAATGAAAGTGAAAGTATTGGATTGATGAAGCGAATTGTTCTATTGATAATATTCGGATTGTTTTTGAGTGGAGTGGTTGTGGCGCAGCGTATTGTTGAGGTGAAAACCAACCTTGGGGCGATGCGGTTTGAGCTGTACGACGATACGCCCAAACATCGCGATGCCTTGATCAAACTGGCCGGCGAAGGCTATTACGATGGCACTTTGTTTTATCGGGTCATCGAAAACTTCCTGATCCAGGGTGGTTCCAAATCATCGCGCAATGCACCTCCCGGGAAGCGCATTGGCTACGGCGATCCCGACCACACGGTCGACGACGAAATCCGGAGTCATTATTTTCATCAAAAAGGCGCTTTGTGCGCTCCCCGGCAACCCGACGAGGTGAACCCATTTAAGCAATCCGATATTTCGCAGTTTTATATCGTAAAAGGGCAGGTGTTCACTTCGGGCTATCTCGACACCCTGGAGCTCGCCGTGAACAGGCCAATCCGTCAGGAGATTACAAGCCAGTACTATACTCCCGAAATCAAACAAAAGTTAAAGGAACTAAAAGCGGCCGGTGAGGCTGAAGCGTTTAATGCCCTGTTGCGAAACGTGAAAAGCGACATTGAGTCGCGTTATGAACTTCACCCCGGCAAGCTGAAATTTTCGGATGCTCAACGCCAGGCTTACACCACGGTTGGCGGCTACCCTGACTTGGATGGAAAATACACCATTTTTGGCCAATGCATTTCCGGTTTCGAGGTGATTGACCGGATTGCTGCCCTGAAAACGGACGAAAACAACCGCCCATTGCAGGATGTTAAAATTGAAGTAAATGTAATTGAATGAAGCGGTCAGCCTCGATATTTGTTGCGATTCTGCTCAGTTCCGTGCTGTTCAGTTGTTCTCCTTCAGAAAAAAAGAAGGAGGCCGTTTCAGAAGAGAAAGAAGTGCAGGTGCCGGAGGAGCGTAACCAGTCATTTGCGGCGTTCATCCCTTCAATTGTTAAAATTGAGACTTTTGATGGGGGACGGATTCTTGAAAGTGAAACGGCTTTTTTTGTTGGCGAACAGGAAGTTGTTTGCCGTCTTTCCGTGCTCGACAATGCAACCAACGCGAGAATTACGCCATACGATGAAGATAAAGCCTATGCAATTTCGGGTTATCTGGCTGTTGACCGGATCAACAACCTGGCCCTGTTAAAAGTAGAAGAAATCCGGCGCAAGCCCATTCCCTTGTATTCCGGAATTGCTCCCAATACCGCGAAAAGTATTTATCTCACCAGGCCACAAAGCAACACCTTGCCGCTGCATACGGGAAAAGTGCTTGATTTCAGTACCATTTCAGGAGTCAGGCTCTACCGCGTGGATAATCAGTTTCGGTCGACAATTTACGGAACCCCCGTGTTCGTATCCAATCACCAGTGTATTGGTTTAGGTTTTGCCGAAGTCGTGTCGTACGAGAATCAGAATATGGTTATCCCTTCAACCTATATTACCGCCTTGCTGGAGAAAAAGGCAGATGATCCGAAGAAACTGGAGAACCTGCAAACAACAACTTCAACGGCGATGAGCGAGGCGAACAGGAAAATACGTGGTTTGCGGATTGAAACGGATTTGGGGAATATTGATATTCGCCTGTTTGATGAAACGCCGCAATACCGTGATAATTTCATCCGGCTGGTGCGCGAAAATTATTACGACAGCTTGTTGATTCACCGGGTCATTAAAGGCTTTGGAATCCAGTCGGGTGCTGCCGATACGCGTTATGCCGGGCCCGATGATGTCGTCGGGTGGAAAGGGCCGGGCTACACTTTGCCGGCCCATGTCGTACCGAAGTTTTTTCATAAACGGGGCATGATTGGCTCGCCGCGTAAACCCGACCGTGGAAACAGCAAACGGCGGTCCGACGGTTCGCAGTTTTACATCGTCACCGGGCGGGTTTATTCCGACCGCGAGCTGGATGAAATTGAGCAGGAAACCGGACACCAGTTTACGGCAGAGCAGCGCAGGGAATACAAAATCAGAGGTGGTGCGCCCCACATTGACGGGACTTACACCATTTTTGGCGAAGTGACCAGCGGGCTGGATGTGGCCGACCGGATTGTACAGGTGGAAACCGATTCGGATTTTCGACCTTTGAAGGATATACGGGTGAAGAAAATTACCATCCTCGAATAGTCTCACCGCATTTCCCAACATCAAGCTTAGGTTTTCCTTCGGAATCATTATCTTTGTCGATCTATTTCAACAGCAGATACGATGTTAGACAAAATTAAGCAGTTACAGGACGAGATTGAAGCTCTGGGCGCTTCAACCAAAGAAGAAGTGGAAGAGCTTCGCATTAAGTATATTAGCAAAAAGGGCTTGGTGAGCCAACTGTTTGCTGATTTTAAAAATGTTCCGGGTGAGCAGAAAAAAGCTGTTGGACAAGCGATCAACGTGTTGAAAAATAAGGCGCTTGACAAAATTAACGAGCTGAAGGAAAGTTTTGAGAATGCGGAGCAGGGAGCCGGCGGAACCGACTTGAGCCGGCCCGGAGAACCCATGCGCCTGGGAACCCGCCATCCGCTGGCCATTGTTCGAAACGAGATTGTTGAAATATTTGCCCGCCTTGGTTTTACCGTGGCAGAGGGCCCCGAAATAGAAGATGACTGGCATGTATTTTCTGCCCTGAATTTTCCACCGGAACACCCGGCCCGCGATATGCAGGACACGTTTTTCATTCAGAGAGATCCCGACGTGTTGTTGCGGACGCACACGTCGAGCGTGCAGGCGCGTGTGATGGAAAAAACACAGCCGCCAATCCGGGCGATATTTCCCGGACGTGTGTTTCGTAACGAAGCCATTTCGGCCCGTGCCCACTGCATCTTCCATCAAATTGAAGGTCTGTATGTGGATGAAAACGTATCGTTTGCCGATCTGAAACAAACCTTGCTGTATTTCTCGCGTGAGTTGTTTGGCGAAAATACCGAAATCCGTTTGCGCCCTTCTTATTTTCCGTTCACCGAGCCATCGGCCGAAATGGATGTGAGCTGTTCGATTTGTGGAGGAAAAGGCTGCAATGTGTGTAAATACACCGGCTGGCTCGAGATTCTGGGTTGTGGCATGGTCGATCCAAACGTGCTTGATTTATGTGGAATCGATTCGAAAAAATACACCGGCTTCGCCTTTGGAATGGGAATCGAACGCATCACGATGCTAAAATATGGCATCAAAGATATCCGCCATTTCTTTGAAAACGACGTGCGGTTTTTGCGTCAGTTTGAAGGGACGTACTAACGATTGATTACACCAGCAATTCAAACAACTCTTCCACTTCATCTACAAAATAATCTGGTTCGAGTTCTTGAAGCTCTGCGCTGTTTCCGAACCCGTAACCTACGGCAATGGTGCTGATTTCATTGGCTTGTCCGCCAATTATGTCGTATTTGGTATCGCCAATCATCACTACTTTTTCAGAAGGGATAACTTGATTTCGGTTCATCAGTTCGGTAATCAGTCCGGCTTTGGTGTGGCGGCCACCATCGCCGGCGCCCTGTGCGTCAATCAGATAGCGGTCCAGCTCGAAGTGCCGCAAAACGGTGATCATAAACTGGTCTTTTTTCGAAGTGGCAACAAAAAGCTGCTTGCCTTGCTGCTGTAATTCTTCGAGCAACTCAAGTACGCCTGCGTACAATTCTCCTTCATATAGTCCTTGTTGGCTGTAATATTCGCGGAAAAGCCGGATGCCGAGTTCAACCTGCTTGTTGTTAAAACCCAGCACTTTCTTTAGTCCATCCTGAATGGGGGGTCCGATAAGTTGATCGATGATCAGCTCGCCGTCCAGATCAATGCCCATTTGCCTCAGCATGTGGTTAAGCGATTTTACAAGGCCGGGTTTGGAGTTGATGAGTGTGCCGTCCAAGTCAAAAATAAGGTGAGAAAAATTGGTCATTGGTGTTTTTTTCGAGGCAAAGTAAAAGGAAAAAATTGAATCCTGCCACTCATTTGCCAAGTGTGTCCGCGTGAATAAAATTGATTTTTGTAAAATAAATAAGAATGTCTTATCTTCATTCTAAAATTTAATTCAACATTTATGGAACTTCTTTATCCGCCTTCAAGACCTCTGATCCCGTGGCAGGGCACCGTATTGGGCATCATTGGCGTAGTCGAAATTTTGTTCTCCATCCTGTTTCTCTTTATCGCGTTGTTTGGGATTGCCATTGGGGGACTGTTTTCATCATTTGCTATTCCTGACCTGGGTGCGATGATTCCTTCGCTTGCAATTGGTGTGGTTATTCTTTTGCTATTGTTTATCGGCTTGCCGCTTTTCATATTGAAAGTGGCCGTAACCATTGGTATTTTTAAGGGAAAGCGATGGGCAGTTTTCGTCACCATCGTATTTGCGGCCTTGGGATTTATGGCAAACATAGGAAATTTGAATTTCGTTTGGCTGGTATTTTCTGCTATTGAACTGGGCTTGGCTATCGTTTGTTTGAGAGAGCCATTTTATAACCAGTCCCCGTATGTTAACAACCAATCGTACCGTCCGAATTATTGATGAATCCGCTCATCATAGGTGCTTAAAAGTCTACAGCCAAAGGCTCAATAAATAAACCGTAAGTATAGACACCACGCCTTGGAAAAAGGTGGCTACGGTGTGTGTTTTATATCCGGTTGAAACCGACATCTTACTGAATTGGGTCACCACCCAAAAGAAACTGTCATTGGCATGCGAAATGGTCATGGCACCAGCGCCAATAGCCATAACTGCTAGTGCCTTGCCGGTCGACGAGTCCAAGCCAAGGCCTGGAAGCAAGGGAGCAATGAGTGCTGAAGTGGCCACCAGCGAAACGGTTGATGACCCTTGAGCGGTCTTTAATGCAGCCGCAATGATGAAAGGCAGGAAAATCTCCAGCTGATAATCAGCCAGCAGTGCGCCCAGTGAATCGCCAATATGCGTGGCTTTTAGCATGGCGCCAAAAGCCCCGCCAGCGCCTGTAATAATCAGGATCGAAGCCGATGCTTGAATGCCGTCGCCCACCCAATGGGTTAACTTTCCCTTCCCTTTTCCTTGCAGCAACAAAAAAGAAGCAAACAAGCCTAAAAAAAGTGCATTGACCGGATCGCCTAAAAAGTTGATGAGCTGGTAACCGATGCTTTTTTCGCTTTCGGCTGCCAAGAGCACAATCGATCGTGCCGCAATCAACAGAATAGGGAGGAAAATTGGAAGCGTGGATAAAAACGCTGACGGCAGCTGGCGGGACGGCTCGTCTGCTTCCACCTTCAGTTCACGATCCTCCTCACTTTTGTAATGTTTTCCGGCGTAGTTTGCCCAAAGGTAACCGGTAGTCATGGCTACAGCTGACACCAGCAAACCCAAAAGAATCACCATCCCCAATTGCTTGTCAATACCCAGATTACCTGCTGCAGCAATCGGGCCCGGGGTTGGCGGCACCAAAGTGTGCGTCGCGTAAAGTCCGGTAGACAAAGCAATGCTCATGGCAATGGCCGACTTTCCCGTCTTCTGGATAAGCGACCTTTTTAGGGAGGATAAAATAACGAAAGCGGAATCGCAAAATACCGGAATGGAAACTATGTAGCCAATGATTCCCATGGCCAGTGCCGGGTATTTCTTTCCGATCAGACGGATAACCAATTCAGCCAGTTTGATGGCAGCTCCCGATTTTTCAAGAATAGTGCCGATGATGGTTCCGAGAATAATGACAATGCCGATGTAAGCCATGATGCTTCCAAATCCATCGGTAATGATTTTCCCAATTTCTACGGCTGGCATGCCGGCCATAAAACCGACGCCATAGGTGGCCAGGAGCAAAACCAAAAAAGGGTGCATTTTTAGTTTGGTGGTGCCCAGAATGATGAAAAGGACAGCGACAAATAATGCTCCGAGTAAGATGTAATGCTGATCCATGAGCTTGATTGAGATTTATAGGGATTCTTAACTGTTCAGTAGATTCAAATTTAACTGCTTCATGTTATTTTCGAAACAGCTTTTTAAAAAAATCTTCGACCCGGTCCACCGGTTCTATTTGGATTTTGAATTTGCTACGGTCCAGTCCTTTGCCTGCTTTGGGGATAAAGATTTTCTGCATGCCCAACTTCTCAGCTTCCGCAATGCGTTGCTCCAGCCGGTTTACCGCGCGAATTTCGCCCGACAAACCCACTTCGCCCGTAAAGCATAGTTTGTTGTCAACAGCCAGGTCGAAGTTGGATGAGAGGATGGCGGTGATCACTGCCAAATCTATGGCCGGATCATCAACCTTCAGCCCGCCGGCAATATTCAGAAACACATCTTTGGAAGCCAGCTTGAAGCCAGCGCGTTTCTCCAACACAGCCAGCAGCATGTTCAGCCGGCGAAGATCGAACCCGGTTGACGAACGTTGCGGGGTTCCGTAGGCCGCCGTACTCACCAGCGACTGAATTTCAATCATCAGCGGGCGGTTGCCTTCAATGGCACCCGAAATGGCGGTACCACTCAAGCCTTCGTGGTCTTTGTTGATGAGCAACTCCGAGGGATTGCTCACCTCGCGCATGCCTTCGTTATTCATTTCAAAAATACCCAGCTCGGAAGTGGAGCCAAAACGATTTTTGATGGAACGCAGGATCCGGTAGAGGTATTGGTTTTCGCCTTCAAACTGCAAAACCGTATCCACCATGTGCTCCAGCACTTTGGGGCCGGCCAGGCTTCCTTCCTTGGTAATGTGACCAATTAGGATGGCCGGAATCTGCCGCTCTTTGGAAAACTTGAGGATACCGTTGGTGCATTCTCTGATTTGACTGACTGATCCGGGTGATGACTCGATGTAAGCCGTTGAAACAGTTTGGATGGAGTCGATAATCAGCACTTCCGGTTCCAGGTGTTCGCAATGTGTGAGTATATTTTCGAGCGATGTTTCGCTTAGAAAGTAGCAGTTGTCATTTTCACGCTTCAGGCGGTTGGCACGTATTTTTATTTGCTGAATGCTTTCTTCGCCCGACACATACAAAATCCGCTTCGATTTCAAATCAAGGGCCACCTGCAACACCAGTGTTGATTTTCCGATGCCGGGTTCACCGCCCACCAGCACCAGCGACCCGGGAACCAGGCCACCGCCCAAAACGCGGTTCAGCTCTTTATTGTGACAGTCGATCCGCTGAATTTGCTCGGCGCTTACCTCGGTCAGCTTTTGAGGTTTGGCACCACTGGCTGTCCGCGAGCTCAACGGACTTTTGGTTTCTTTGACCACTGCTTCTTCAACATAGGTATTCCACTCGCCACAGTTGGTGCATCGGCCTACCCATTTGGGCGACTGGCTGCCGCAGTTTTGGCAGGTATAAACGGTTTTTATTTTGGCCATGTCAGAGGTTTTTTATTTTTTCAATTAAGGCTGAAGTGGAAATTCCTTTGGTCATTTCGATGGTTTCAACGCTGCCACCGCGGGCAAGAACCAAATCGTGCCCGGCAATTTCTTCAATGGTGTATTCGCTGCCCTTTACCAAGACATTGGGCTGTATAGCTTTGATTAAGTTGTAGGGCGTTTCGTCGTTGAACATTACCACCGCATCAACCATCTGCATGGCGGCAATTAACAGTGCCCGCGACTGTTCATCCATGATGGGGCGGTTTGCGCCTTTTAATAGACTGACGGATGGGTCGGTGTTGAGGCCGACAATGAGTTTGTCGCCCAGCCGGGCTGCCTTTGTCAGGGAGTCGACATGTCCGCGATGCAGCAAGTCGAAGCAGCCATTGGTGAAAACCAACTTATAGTTGCTCGTTTTCCATGTTTTTAGCTTTTCAAAAAAAGCCTCGAAAGAGGGGTAGATTTTCGCGGAAATATCGTTCATGATTTAACTGAAGCTTATTCAGTAAAAATAAGAAAACCCCGAGGCTAAAAAAAGCTCCGGGGTTTTAAATATGGTTTCAAACCGGTTTAAACGATTTTATTTGTTTCGATGTCGGGAAATACCAGGCTGGGCTTGAAGGTTTTGGCTTCTTCGAAATCCATGGTGGCATACGAAATAATAATCACCACATCGCCCACGGCCACTTTTCGTGCAGCAGGCCCATTCAGGCAAATCACGCCCGAGTTCCGCTCTCCTTTGATGACGTATGTCTCAAGCCGCTCCCCGTTGTTGATGTTCACCACCTGAACTTTTTCATTTTCGATTAAGTTGGCAGCATCCATCAAGTCCTCGTCAATGGTGATGCTTCCTACGTATTGCAGGTTCGCTTCGGTAACACTTACCTTATGTATTTTCGATTTACAAACTTCAATAAACATGTTGTCACTTTTTTTATTCAAATACAATGTTGTCAATTAACCTGACCTCACCACAATGAACAGCTACGCAGCCGACTTTGTTTAGTGAGCTTTCCCAACTGGATATTGGGTTAAGGTTTTCATCGTCAGTTATTTCAAAGTACTCTGTTTTCAGGAAAATATTTTGATTAATTGTGTCAATGACCCACTTTTTAAGGTCTTTTACGCTCATGTCTCCGGCTTTGTTCCGCGCGGCCAACAGCGTTTGGCGTATGTGTGTTGCGTTTTCGCGTTGTTCGCTGGTTAGTCGTTGGTTGCGCGAGCTCATGGCCAGTCCGTCGTGTTCGCGCATCGTTGGACAAGCCACAATTTCGACTGGCAAATTTAATTGTTTTACCAACGCTTTGATAATGACGAGCTGCTGAAAGTCCTTTAATCCGAAAAAAGCCTTGTCGGGTTTAACCATATCCAGCAATTTGCTAACGACTTGCGCCACGCCGTTGAAATGTCCCGGACGAAACTGACCTTCCATGACCTGTTCGAGCTTGCCAAAATTGAACTGGCGCGTGTCGGGTTCGGGGTACATGGTGTCCACTTCGGGGGCAAAAACCAGTTGGCAGGCGGTCTGATTCAACAGTTCCAGATCCTGATCCAGGGTTCTGGGATAATTAATTAAATCATTTTTATCATTGAACTGGGTGGGGTTGACGAAGATGCTAACCACTACAAAATCAGTTTGTTGTCCAGCGCTTTCAACCAGCGAGAGG
This sequence comes from Sunxiuqinia dokdonensis, assembly GCF_001270965.1. Taxonomy (GTDB): domain Bacteria; phylum Bacteroidota; class Bacteroidia; order Bacteroidales; family Prolixibacteraceae; genus Sunxiuqinia; species Sunxiuqinia dokdonensis. The sequence continues at coordinate 9,338 of NZ_LGIA01000192.1, forward strand.
TGCCCTGGATGTAAGGCACCCATGGTGGGAACAAAACCAATGGTTTTACCCGCTGTTCTCTTCCGTTCAATCAGTTCTTGTAACTCAGTTATTTCCTTTACTACCAGCATGCAGGGCCAAAATTAGAGGTGCAAAGTAAATAAATAATTCAAAACAAATGACAGTCTGACTTCTTAAGTTTTTTTAAGACACCCGTAACAGCCTAAAATTGAATATTCGCGATATTTTTACTAATTTTGCATATTCAAATTCAGCTATTTTTCAATGGAAAAGAAAAGAGTATTATTTATCTCTCAGGAAATTACACCTTACCTTCCAGAATCAGAAATGTCGGTCAAATCGAGGTTTTTACCCCAAGGCATCCAGGAAAAGGGCCGTGAGATCAGGACATTTATGCCACGGTATGGTAATGTGAATGAACGCCGAAATCAGCTCCATGAGGTGATTCGTTTATCTGGGATGAACCTGGTTATAAACGATGCCGATCACCCCTTAATTATCAAAGTGGCTTCTATTCAGGCAGCCCGTATGCAAGTGTATTTTATTGATAATGAAGATTATTTTCATCGAAAGGAGATATTGAGAGATAAGAAGGGAAAGGAATTTGAAGATAATGATGAACGTGCCGTGTTTTTTGCACGGGGAGTGTTGGAAACGGTGATTAAACTCCGTTGGGCTCCCGATTTGATCCATTGTCATGGTTGGTTAGCTTCTCTTGTACCACTCTACATAAAAAGGGCCTATCGAGATGACCCCTTGTTTTCTAATTCAAAAGTGGTCTATTCGGTATACAATGAAAACTTCAAAAATTCGTTAAGTCCAAATACCAAACGTAATGCGATGTTGGAAGGAGTTACTGACGATGATTTAAGACTGCTGGATGAGCCGACCTATCAAAACATGAGTAAAATTGGGATTGAATATGCCGATGCTGTTATTCAAGGTAGTGAGCAGATTAACCCGGATTTGGCGGCATTTATTCAGGCCAAAGAAAAACTATTTTTAGATTATCAGTCAGAAGACACTTACATTGATGCTTACAATGACCTTTATGACCAGGTGATGTAAGCTTGCAAACAGAATTAAAAACAATATTTACGTGAGAAGAAAACTAGAAAAATCAGGAAAACTAGCGATAGTTTTTACCGTGTTGGCTTTTGTATTGTGGAACTGCAAGGAAGATCCGAATAGTACCGGAATGGAGTTGCTACCCGGATCGGATTTAAATACCGTAGGACAGTCGATTGAAAAAGAGTCGATTGGGGCTTTCACCCAACATGATCTCCGGCTTCGTACCGATGAGCCAAATTTCAATTTGTTTGGAACATTCAATGATCCGGTTTTTGGAAAGACGACTGCCGATTTGGCCGTTCATGTGCGTTTGGCCAGCTATCCGAATTTCGATGAGACCATTCAGGTGGACTCCTTGGTTTTATACTTGTTATACAAAGAAGTTTATGGTGATACAACCACCATGCAATCGCTGAAAGTCTACGAACTGGTCGAAGATGTCTTTCTGGATACAACCGATGCCAGTGGCACAGGCGACTATCCGTACTACCAGGATGTCGATTTGAAAGCTTTGGCTAGTGCAACGCCAATTGGTGAATTGGATTATTATCCGGTTTTCCGCCTGGATTCAACAGAAACCGACACGCTGATTCAGGAACTGGCCATTAAGCTGGATGATAGCGTGGCTGAAAAGCTGTACCAGGCTGACTCGCTGGATATGATTAACAACGATGCTTTTGTGAATTTCTTCAAAGGGTTGTATGTTGAGTCGCAAGATGTGAGCAGTGGTGGTGCCATGCTGAGTCTGTACACCCTGGCAACAGGTTCAAACCTGACCATGCACTATACCAAGGTCACCGATACTTTGGTCACCGATTCGCTCCGTTTTGTCTATCGGATCAATGCCAACTCGGCCCGGGTTAGCAGCTTCCGGCACGATTATTCAACCACGGTGTTTGCTGATCAGTTGGTAGAGCAACCGGAATCGCCCGACAGTTTGATTTACCTTCAAACCATGGGAGGACTGCGGGCAAAGATCGATATTCCAACTTTGGATAACTGGAGAGATTCTGTTTTAGGTGATGACAGGATTATCATTAACAAAGCCGCATTGGTATTTCAGGTTGACACGGTGGCATCGGATTACCGCCAATACCGGATCCCAGCCGGATTGATACTTACTGGCATTGATATCATTGAAGAAAAAGAAAAAGAATATTTGCCAGCGGATTTCTCCCTTTCATCCAGCCTGTATGGTGGACGTTACAATGCAACCAATGCAACTTACACTTTCAATATTACCCACCATTTGCAGAATCTGATTGATGGCGAAGTGGAGAATTACGGGTTCTACCTGGCTCCTTCTTTCCGGAATGAAAGAGCGCGTCGGGTGGTATTGAAAGGGGCATCAAGCCATGCAGGAATTCGTCTGGAAGTGACTTATACCAAGTTGAATTAAAGAAGCAACCTGTTCAAACTTCAAAATTAGCATCACATTATGTGCGGAATAGTAGGCTATATCGGCGATAAAAATGTATATCCAATCCTGCTCAAAGGATTGCAACGATTAGAATACCGGGGATATGATTCCGCCGGTATTGCTATTTATAACAGCTCACTGAACGTGTATAAACGAAAAGGGAAAGTGAGTGAGTTGGAAGCTTTTGTTGCCGACAAGAACATACAAGGGCACCTGGGCATAGGCCATACCCGTTGGGCTACACATGGCGAGCCAAATGATGTGAACGCACACCCACATCAGTCTATGCATGGAAATTTTGTGCTGGTTCACAACGGCATCATCGAGAATTATGCCCGATTGAAAAAGGATCTGACAGCCAAAGGTTTTGAGTTCCGATCGGACACCGATACCGAAGTGCTGGCCAATTTGGTGGAGTACTTCTACCTGATGGAAGAAGTTGAAGATGCCGAAACGGCTGTTCGATTAGCACTGTCGAAGGTGGTTGGAGCCTATGGAATTGTGGTGATTTGCAAGGCCGAACGCGACCGGATGATTGCCGCTCGCATGGGCAGCCCTTTGGTTATTGGCATTGGGCAAGGCGAATATTTTCTGGCTTCGGATGCCAGCCCGATTGTGGAGTACACCGACAGTGTGATTTATTTGAATGATGGCGATGTGGCCATTGTTGAGAAAAATAGTCTGACCTTGAAGACGCTACAAAACATTCCTGCCAATTTTAAGATCACCAAAGTAGATTTGAGCATTGGAGATTTGGACAAGGGTGATTTTGACCACTTCATGTTAAAAGAAATTTTTGAGCAGCCCAAAACCATTTCCGACACGTATCGTGGTCGAATCAGGCCCAACCAAAACGACATTGTGTTGGGTGGCTTGATCGATGTTTTTCCGAAAATAACGGCTGCCAACCGGATCATTATTATTGGATGCGGAACCTCGTGGCACGCCGCTTTGGTGGCCGAATACCTCATTGAAGAATATGCTCGTGTACCCGTCGAAGTGGAATACGCTTCCGAATTTCGATACCGCAAACCCATTATCCACGAAGGCGATGTGGTGATTGCCATTAGCCAAAGTGGGGAAACTGCCGACACACTGGCTGCCCTGAAGATGGCCAAATCAAAAGGAGCCCTGATTTTGGGAATATGCAATGTTGTTGGTTCGAGTATCGCCCGCGAAACCGATGCCGGCGTTTATACGCATGCCGGAACGGAAATTGGCGTGGCATCAACCAAGGCTTTCACGGCCCAGGTTACGGTTTTAAGCTTGTTGGCTTTTAAACTGGCCAAAGAGCGGAGCGAGATTGACCAGGAGTTTTACGAAATGCTGATTGGTGAAATGCTGGCCATTCCCGAAAAGCTGGAGACGATTTTGGTGGGGCATCCTTACATAAAAACGGTGGCCGAAAAGTACAAAGATGCTGTCAATGCGCTGTATCTCGGACGCGGATATTTGTTTCCTGTGGCTTTGGAAGGCGCGCTAAAATTGAAGGAAATCTCCTACATTCATGCCGAAGGTTATGCCGCCGGCGAAATGAAGCACGGCCCTATTGCCTTGGTCGACGACAATCTTCCGGTGGTGGTTGTTTCCGCCAAAGACAGCTACTACGAGAAAGTAGTCAGCAACATTCAGGAAGTGAAAGCCCGCAAGGGAAATATCATTGCGGTAGTTACCGAAGGCGACAACGGCTTGCGCAAAATGGCTGATGACCTGTTTGAAGTGCCGGAGTCGCACCCGGCTGTGGCAGCTTTGTTAACGGTAGTTCCGCTTCAGCTGTTTGCCTATTACATTGCGGTGATGCGTGGTTGCGACGTGGATCAGCCCCGGAACCTGGCCAAATCAGTTACGGTGGAGTAGTGGTAGCCGCACCTGGCTTTCTTCTGACAAAATAGTTGCAGAGCCTGCCAATCGAAGTGAAATGTGTATGTTTGTACGGACGTTGATAACATGAGAAAAATCTTTCCCATACTTTTTTTTGCCTACCTCGGGTACCTGGTGTTCACCACTTCGTGCGCCAACCCCGGAATGCCAACAGGTGGAGCCAAAGATTCCATTCCACCAGTCGTGGTGCGGACAGTTCCTGAATTTAACGGGCGAAATTACAAAGGAACGGAAGTGAGCCTCACTTTCGACGAATTTGTGATCAGCGATCAGCTTAGGGAAGCGCTGGTGGTTTCTCCTCCCTTGGCGAAAAGACCCATGATCCGAACAAAGTCAAAGACCCTGATGATTGATTTGGGCGATGAGCTGAAGGAGAACCAGACCTACTCGCTTGACTTTAAGGATGCCATTGCCGATAACAATGAAAAGAATCCGCTGGAGGATTTTCGATTTTCGTTTAGCACCGGGCCTGATTTTGACAGTCTCATGATTGGCGGTTATGTGAAGGACGCCAAAAACCTGGAACCTATTGAAGGAGCCGTGGTTATGCTGCACGCCATGACGGACGTTGGGGCTTTTAAGGATAGTATTCCGGATTATATTGCCAAAACCGACAAAGAAGGCTTTTATGTGATCAGCAACATTGCACAGGGTAACTACCGCTTGTATGCTTTGCTCGATGCCGATAACACCTTGACCTATAATCAGGAATTGGAGCAAATCGCTTTTTTCGATTCGTTGGTTGTTCCGCAGGATTTGGCCTTGCCGGATTACGAGTCGGAGCTTAATTCCGAAGATACGCTCAGCATCAAGGATAAGCGACAGAATGCTCTGGAAACGCCTTTCTTTTTGATGCTTTTTGAAGAAGAATATTTTGACCAGTACCTGGACGAATACAAGCGCGAACGAGCCAACCTGGTTCGATTCCATTTTCCCGAATCTGTAAGCGACTCGCTGCGGCTCGAGTTGCTTCAACCTACGCCAATGGCCGACGACTGGAACTACCTTGAATATAACACCACACATGATTCGCTGATGCTTTGGTTGACCGACACGGTGCTGATGAATTCAGACACACTCAAATTGAAGCTGAGTTACCAGGTGGCCGACAGCCTTCAAAACCTCGTGATGACCAGTGATACGCTGGAACTGGTCTATACCAAACCCGAAGTGACTGGCAGGCGCCGAGCTAAAAAAGAAGCAGAAGACCAGCCCGAACCCATTCCGCATATCGCTTTCAAACACAATGCGAAAAGCAATGGTTTTGATGTTTACCGCGATATTGCACTGGAGGCTCCGGAGCCACTTTCGTCTTTCGACTGGTCCATGATCAGTTTGTACCAGAAAGTGGACACGCTGGAGGAAGCACGGACCTTTGAAATGTGGCAGGATTCCCTGTCGGCACGAAAGTTCTATATCCGCTATCCCTGGGAGTTTGAAGAGGAATACCGGCTTCAGGTTGATTCGGCGGCCGCCTACAATTACTCCGGGCATCCGAACAACATGCTTAATCAGCGCATCGGGATTCAGGAAGAAAGTTTTTATGCAAAAATCATTTTAAACATTAGTGGCTTGGCAGGTGATGGTATTATTCAGCTTTTGGAAAATACAGACAACGAAAAAGTGCTGCAGCAAATCCGAATAGCCGAGGACAGCGAAATCGAATTTCCGTACCTAAAACCTGATAAATACAAGATCCGCCTGATTTTGGATCGAAACAACAATGGCGTGTGGGATACCGGAGATCTGGATGAAGGAATTCAGCCGGAACAGGTCATGTATTTTCCAAAGATCCTGAAACTTCGCTCCAACTTTGAAGTGCGCGAGGCTTGGGCGCTGCCGCTAATTCAGTATGAGAAGGAATTAATTGATGAAGACAAGCAAAAAGAGGATGCCAAAAATAAAAGCCGCAATACCCAATCGCAACGGACTGGTTCGCGTGGTTTTTAGCCTGCTTTTCCTTTTGTCAGGCTTATTGTTTCCATGGCAAACGGTGGCTCAAAAGCAGAACCGCGTGTTTTTGCCGGGCGAAAAACTGACCTACGGAGCCTACTACAACTGGCATTTTTTGTGGGTCAATGCTGGCGAAGTTGTCTTTGTAGCCGACACCGTCAACCAAAATAAAGTTCGAAAATGGAGTCTTACCTCGATCGGGAAAAGCTTTAAGGCCTACGATCTTTTCTATACCGTGCGCGATACCTTTTACAGCCGTGTGCTCGATGATAATTTTCAGCCCGATTACTTTTTCCGAAGTGTGAACCATGCGAAAAGTTCCACCTTGCACGAATACACATTTGATGCTGCACAGCGCAAGGTTTATTCGCACGTGAAGCGTGAAAAAGGGCCTCCCTTTCGGGATACGCTGGCGTGGAAACCTGCCACCCGCGACATGCTGAGCACGGTGTACGAATTCCGGGCGTATGAGTTTGACCGGCTAAAAAAGGGTGAGAAAGTTAATTTTAGCATGCTCGTTGATAACAAGACAGAAGATTTGTACTTTCGTTACCTGGGGCAGGAAGACGTGAAGACCCGCAATGGGCGAAAGTTTCGATGCCACCACGTGCTGATTACTTTGCTGGGTGGCGATTTTTTCCCCGATGGTGAATACATGCACGTATGGTTCACCGCCGACCGAAACCGGATTCCGGTGAAAGTGGAAACGAAAATCCTGGTGGGCTCAGTCAACGCAATTTTAACAAATTTAGAGAATATCAAATATCCATTAACTTCTGAAATAAACTAATTATGGCAAGCATTCGGGATCTTAAAAAAGACGTTGATTACTTGGTATCGATGGTGTTGGTTGACTGTTTTCAGTACACCAATTATTTTGAAAATGCGGACAAGGAAGGGGCTTACAAAATTGTTGAGGATCTGATGGCCAAACATTCGGATTTGCGTAAGCGCATCAATCATCCGGATGGAAAAGACAACCCCAAGCTGATTAAGCAACACTACAGAAAAATTGGCGAAGATTTGCTGGCTGTTTGCGACCATGCTTACGCCGAACTGGCCCAGCTAATTGAGAAACAAGCTTAGTCGATTTTACGAACAAGCTCAAGCGTTTTATCCGCAATCACCTGCCCTTCGAGGTAGGTGATTAATCGCCATGGCCCCAATTTGTCCTCAAGGGGTTCCCAAACGCAGTCGCCCAAAAAGAAACTGTAGTCGTTGCTGTTGACATAGTATTCGCCGGTAAAATCCGGTGCGATATTCCCCTGCTCATCTTTAAAAGGCGGATGAATGATCCGAAACTCCAGCTTTTTTCCCTTGCCTTTCCGTATTTTCAGCAGGTAGCCAAATTCAGTCCCAATTTCAGCCTGAATCGTATGGGCGATCTCCAAAATCTTTGGAAGTTCACGGCTCTCACGGTCCCATTTTGTATATTGACCATAACTGTGTAAGATAATATCGACCTTTTTTTTTGCCAAGGGTATGTTAAATTTTTAGTTCTTCCAATTAAGAATGATTCCAAATAAAAAACTGTGTTTATATTTGTGCCTGGAATGATGCACTTGCGCAAATATATAAAACTATTTATTCTTTTGCTGTTGCCAGTTTACTTGGTTTTGCTGGGCAACTCCATGAGTAACATGCACCTGCACGTACTTTCAAACGGAATGGTTGTCAAGCACGCACATCCCTTTGATCGAGAGGAAGACAGCCAGGAGCACCATTCGCACTCCGATGCAGAAACTTGCTACTATCAGGCGTTTTTTCTGGATTATTTTGATACGGCGGAGCCCGTGCATCCGCTTATTGCAGACCTGTCAATAGCCGAAATACTGGTGCAGCCAGCGGTACTTCATTATTCATTTCAACATACCAATCCGAATTTTCTTCGTGGTCCTCCCAACTCCTAACTTTTCAGGGGAATTGTCTTGTTTTATGTCAATAAGTTGATTTTTGGCCTTCCGATATACCAACTAATTGGGATTGCCGGATCGGTTTGATGAAGATAATTTTGCCCTTAAAGAATTCAACCCGAAAAATCACTTGATCGTTTTTCAATTTCATTCGGAATGGAAAAACGTAAAAAACCGCATCAACTCATTATGAAGAAGTTATTTTTTATGGCGCTTATGTCGCTGACCTGTTTTTTGGCTCAGGCCAAAGATATTCCAAATGAAAAGTTAGAGGATACCATGTTGTTTGGCGATGTGCGCTCCGGAGATGAGCACATTCCGTTTGCCACCGTCATGGTGAAAGGAACCACCGTGGGGACGGCAGCCGATGCCAGTGGGCACTACAAACTGGTGGGAATTCCTGAAGGCACCCAGCAGGTTGTGGTTTCGGCTGTTGGTTTTCAGCCCCGATCGTATGAGCTGAGTTTCAAGACTGGCGAAGCTGTCACCTTGCTGGCTGAGTTGGAGACGGACGATATCGGCCTGGAGCAGGTGGTGGTTACCGCCGACCGAAGTGAAAAGTCGCGGCGCGAAGCTTCCACTATCGTGAGCACCATCAGCCCAAGATTGTTTGAAAGTACACAGAGTGTGACTTTAAGCGAGGGATTGAGTTTTACGCCTGGCCTGCGTATGGAAAACAATTGCCAGAATTGCGGCTTCACCCAGGTACGCATGAACGGACTGGAGGGCCCTTACTCGCAAATTTTGATCAACAGCCGGCCGGTGTTTAGCGGGCTGGCCGGCGTGTACGGGCTGGAGCTGATTCCGGCCAACATGATCGACCGCGTTGAAGTCGTTCGTGGTGGCGGTTCGGCCTTGTTTGGCAGCAACGCCATTGCCGGCACCATTAACTTGATTACCAAGGAGCCGGTTCAGGATATATACAGCATCAACAGTTCCATTTCAGTCATTGGCAATAATGGTGATACCGATTTCAATTTGAGCATGAATGGCTCCATTGTGAGCGAAGATTACCGCTCGGGCATGAGCTTTTATGGTTTTAAGCGGCAGCGCGATCCGTACGATGCCAATGACGATGGCTTCTCAGAGATGTCGACCATTGAGAACGGTACTTTTGGGGCCAGTTTTTTTAAGCGCATGGGGCTTCGTTCAAAATTGAATCTCGATTACTTTTTTATCAACGAATCGCGCCGGGGCGGCAATGATTTTGATGTTCCCAATCACGAAGCAGATATATCCGAAGCGGTGGATCACGAGATTAACTCGGTGAACCTGACCTTCGACCAGTTTATGCGCGACCACGACAAACTCAGTTTTTTTGCGGCCATGCAGCATGTCGACCGTGGATCGTACTATGGTGCGGAGAAGGATTTGTCGGCCTATGGGCACACCAAAGACCTGGCCTATTCGGTGGGATCACAGTATCATCGCGATATCGATCAGTTCTTGTTTTCACCATCTGAACTGGTGATGGGGGTGGAGATGTCCAGCGACGACCTGACGGACCAGAAGCTGGGCTACTTCGATTTAGAAACAATGGAGCATGTTGGTACCACGACCATCACGGATCAATCGGTGAAAACGTTTGGGTTTTTTGCGCAGAACGAGTGGGTGACCAACAAGTGGCGTTTGTCGTTAGGCTTCCGGGCCGAGCACTACGCCATTACTGATCAGGCCGATTCAAATGGCGATATTTCAGGCAATGTGTTCAGCCCACGGGCCAGCGTATTGTACAACTTGTCGGAGAGCGTTCAGCTGCGTTCCAGCTTTGCTAAAGGCTACCGTGCGCCGCAGATTTTCGACGAGGATTTACACATTGAAACTTCCGGCGCACGCCAAGTCATTCATGAAAATGACCCGGATCTGGAGCAGGAGAATTCGCACAGTGCTACTTTTTCGATCGATCTTTCGCAAGCTTTCGGACGCTGGCAAACCCAGTTGCTGGCCGAGGGCTTTTACACGGCACTCGAAAATCCTTTCACCAACCAGTATGGGGCAGCCGACGAAAATGGGAGAGTGGTTTATACCCGCACCAATGCCGAAGATGGTGCCAAAGTGCAGGGCATCAATCTGGAGTTCAATGCTTCGCCGGGAATCCGTTGGATGTTGCAATCGGGCTTTACTCTTCAGCAAAGCAAGTACGAAAGTCCGCAGGAATTTGATGAGCGGCGCTTTTTCCGCACACCAAACAGCTATGGTTACCTGGCCCTGAGCTATTCGCCCACAGAATCATTTAAGGCTTCGCTTACCGGAAACTACACTGGCAAGATGCTGGTTCCGTATTTCGGCAACACCCTCGACAACCCGGAAGCCGGGCAGTTGAACAAGGTGGACCCGTTTTTCGATTTTGGACTGAAAGTGAGTCAAAACCTGAAACTTTCGGATGACTTTTCGGTGCAGCTGTACGCTGGTGCCAAAAATCTGTTTGATGCTTACCAAAACGATTTCGACTTTGGAATTGATCGTGACCCCGGATACATTTACGGGCCGCTGTCGCCCCGCACCATCTACTTTGGAATCAAACTGGGGAATATCTTTTAAACCATACGCTTGATCGCTTTTCAATATTTGACCGCCCACAAAATAATACTAATTTTGTGGGCGTTGTTTATAGAGCTTTAAATCTGGAATATGGGTGATTCGGAAATGAATACAAAGAAGAAATTTTCACTGGGCAGTACCGATAAAGAGAGACGCAATAACCTGATTGTGATTTTTCTTGCCGTTATTTTGATTGTGGTGGTGGTCTTGTTTGTTATGCAGCGCGGTGAGCATAAACAAATTGTGCAAGCTTTGAATGCGGAGAAAAATTCGATCGAGCAGGAACTGACCCAGATGATTGAAAGTTACGATAGCCTGAAAACCGACAATGACACGGTCAACTCACAATTGTTTGTCGCACAGACCAAGGTGAAAGACCTGATGCTGGAGATTGGCCAGGTAAAGAAAGCCAGCTACGCACAAATTGAGCAGTATCGTGAAGAAGTGGGATCGCTACGCCGCATTATGCGGAACTACATTGTGCAGGTCGATTCGCTGAACCGCAGGAACCAGCAACTGATGGAGGAAAACGCCCAGGTAAAGCAGGAATACGCCCAAATTGAGAGTCAAAAAGCCCAGCTCGAAAAAGACAAGGAACGCTTGTCGCAGCGCGTGGAGAAAGCCGCGACCTTGGAAACACAGGGACTATCTGCCTTCGGAATCAACTCCCGCGGCAACGAGGTCAATAACAGTTCAAAAGCCGAGAAAATACAAGTCAACTTCACCCTCGCAAAAAATATCACCGCACAGCGAGGCGCAAAAAATATCTATGTCCGTATTCAGCGGCCCGACCAGATTTTGCTACTCAAGTCGAGCAATGATCTGTTTCGTTTCGAAGACCTGCGCATACCCTACTCGGCCATGCGCGAAGTGACTTATGAGGGCAACGATTTGCCGGTGAATATTTTTTGGGACAATGCGGGCGAGCCGCCTTTGATTCCGGGCGAATACACCATCGATATTTTTGCCGATGGCAATAACATCGGAACCACCACTTTTTCGTTTAAAAAATAAGCTCAATCGATTGATTAACCTTGGTTATTGGCCGGTTGCCTTTAAATCCCCAATCTTTTTTAATTCAAGATGATGAAGCAATTTTACCTGACCATCCTAATCTTTTTCGTTGGGCTTTGCCTAGCCTTTGGACAAAGCTTAAAAGGGATCGTTACTGATCATCAAAAGCGAGGAATCGAAGGAGCGTACATTCTCCACGTTCAAACCGGAAACCATGTGCACACCAGCCTGACCGGCGAGTTTGTGTTTGTTGGCGTAAAAACAGGCGATACGCTTCAGGTGAGTCACTTGGGTTACCAAACGCAACAGGTGCTTGTTGAGGATTTGACAAGTGAATTGATTGTGCGTATGAAGCAGGTTTTTGTTTCCTTGGATGAAATTCAAATTTCGCCAACCATCGAAGCCCTGGAACTTTTTAGCACCATCGACATTCAAACCAACCCGGTTAATTCTTCGCAGGAAGTTTTGCGTAAAGTACCGGGCCTTATTATTGGTCAACATGCCGGGGGCGGAAAAGCGGAGCAGATTTTTCTACGCGGTTTTGATATCGACCACGGTACGGACATCAACATCACGGTAGATGGGTTGCCGGTGAACATGGTATCGCATGCTCATGGGCAGGGCTATGCCGACCTGCATTTTCTGATTCCCGAAACTGTGGATGGCCTCAGTTTTGGCAAAGGGCCGTACCACGCCAGCCAGGGAAATTTTGCGACCGCCGGGTTTGTAGCTTTCAAAACAAAAGACCGGCTGGACAACAGTCAGCTGAAGCTGGAGGTGGGCGAGTTTGATACGCAGCGCCTCCTTGGAATGTTCAATGTGCTGGACACAGAAAGGCAAACGGTATACTTGGCATCCGAATACCTGGCTACCGACGGGCCTTTTGATAGCCCGCAGTATTTCGACCGCATCAACCTGATGGGGAAATATACCAGCCGACTGCCCAATAACGACAAACTTTCGGTGTTGGCCTCCTATTTTACCAGCCAGTGGGACGCATCGGGGCAAATTCCACAACGGGCAGTCGATGATGGCAGCATCAGCCGCTTTGGAGCGATTGACGACACGGAAGGCGGACAAACCAGTCGAACCAATCTACTGGCCGATCATGTTCACACCATTAAGCCAGATGCTTTCATCAAAAACTCGGTTTATTTTTCGAGTTATGATTTTGAACTGTATTCGAATTTTACCTTTTTCCTGACTGACCCGGTCAATGGCGACCAGATCAAACAGAAGGAGAGCCGCAAGTTGTTTGGAATGAACAGCGAGTTCAACCAGCAGTTTGATTGGGGAAACAGTCAGGGCCGCTTGCAGGCTGGTGTTGGCTTGCGCAAGGACCAGAGTTCCGGCAATGAGTTGTCGCACACTGCCAACCGGCGCGAAACAATTGAGCAGCTAAAGTTAGGTGAAATCCATGAAACCAACCTGAATGCATACATCAACGCGGCCTTTGATTTTGGAAAGTGGACCATCAACCCGGCAATCCGGATTGACTATTTTAAATTCAACTACAACGATGAGTTGCAAGACAGTTACCTCAAGCAGGCCGAATCGCAGGCTATTGTCAGTCCCAAACTGAATATTCTGTATCATTCGTCCGACTGGCTTCAGCTTTACGCCAAGTTTGGCAAAGGTTTTCATTCGAATGATACCCGTGGGGTAGTGGCACAAAACGGACAGGAAATTCTACCGGCAGCCTACGGATCCGATCTCGGCCTGATATGGAAACCCATGTCGAGCATGATGGTGAACCTGGCTTATTGGTATTTGTTTTTGGAACAGGAATTTGTGTACGTAGGCGACGAAGGTGTGGTGGAACCCAGCGGCAAAACCCGGCGCACCGGACTCGACCTGAGTTTACGCTACCAGCCGCTTTCGTGGTTGTTCTGGGATTTGGATGCCAATTACACCCTGGCCCGCGCAACCGAAGAAGCCGATGGTGAAGATTACATTCCGCTGGCACCCGATTTCACCTTAATCAGCGGGCTGAGCGTTGTCCATCCCGAAGGATGGTACGGCGGACTGAAGCTTCGGCATATCAACGACCGGCCGGCCAACGAAGATAACTCGATTGTAGCGGCGGGCTATTCGGTCATCGATTTTAATGTGGGGCACCAATGGCCGGTTTTTGATGTCAGCCTGAGCATTCAAAACCTGCTCGACACCAAATGGAATGAAACCCAGTTTGCGACCGAAACCCGGCTCCAAAACGAAGCCAACCCGGTTGAAGAAATTCATTTTATCCCCGGAACTCCGCGTTTCATCAAAATAAGTGTGGCGTATAAGTTTTAAGAGGAAGATCATGATGTGTTCTCCGGAGGGCAATGTTTTTTTCTGGGGGCAGGCTCGACCGTTTTCCGCATTCCCGAAATATTTTTCTACTTTTGCGTGTGTTGTGGTGGCTTTCTTCCCGTTACCGGGAAGTGCCTTAATAAGGGAATCCGGTGCAAAACCGGAGCAGTCCCCGCTGCTGTAAGCCTGTAAGCTTCTTCGGAAATAAACGCCACTGTCCCGATTTTTCGGGGTGGGAAGGCCCGAAGAAGGGTGAGCCAGAAGACCTGCCAGCAACATCAATTGTTTAACCGGATCTTCGGGAAAAAAGATCGTCGGGAACTCCGTTTCCTGCCAATTTGATTTCTCTGAGGCGAAAGCCCATTTGAATGATGAAAAAGTTTGGTATTTCTATTCTGACCCTTGTTTTTCTATGCCTGGTCGTGTTCACAACGTATGGAAAAACGCCGCAGCGTATTATCTCGCTTGCTCCTTCATTAACCAAGAACCTGTATTTGCTTGGAGCCGGAGACCTCCTGGTGGGTTGCACCAGCTACTGTACGCTGCAAAGCGAAACGGATGCCGAAGTGGTGGCCTCAGCCATCCAGGTGAATTATGAAAAGGCCGTGATGCTTAAGCCCGACCTGGTCATTACCACAACCCTGACCAAGCCCAAAACCATCGATACCTTTAAAAAACTGGGGGTCGAAGTGCTGGTTTTCGAAACGCCCCAATCGTTCGATGCCATTTGCAGCCAGTTTATCGATTTGGGTGAGCAGGTAGGCAAAAAGACAGAGGCCGAAGCGACGATTGCAGATGCCAAGGAACGCCAGGAAAAAATAAAAGAAAAGATTCCTGCTGATGCTCCCCGTCAGAAAATATTTATGCAGATTGGCGCCAATCCACTGTTCGGCGTCGTTCCAAACACGTTTATGAATGATTTTGTGCGGTTCTCTGAAACTGAAAATATCGCGGCCGATCTGGCGGTTGGCAGCATCAACCGCGAAACGGTGCTTGTGCGTAATCCCGACATCATCGTGGTGGTACTGATGGGACTGATTGGCGAGGAAGAAAAAAAGCAGTGGGAGAGTTATGCCAGCCTAAGCGCAGTGAAAAAAAACCAGATTTTCATTATGAATGCCGACAAGGCTTGCAGCCCTACGCCGTTGTCATTTGTTGAGACATTGGATGAATTAATCACTCAAATTTACCTGCGATGAAGAAAGGACTGGTTCACATCTACACGGGAACAGGCAAAGGAAAGACCACTGCTTCCGTGGGTTTGGCTGCCCGCGCCTTGGGGCAGGGGCAGGGGTTCACCGTCGTTTATGCACATTTTATGAAACGGCCTGAGTTGTATGGGTATCACGAAATTGATAGCTTGAAGGCGCTGGGTGCGACTGTTTTGGGCTTCACCGATGGCCATCCACATTTTAACAAGACGCTGAAGCCAGAAGATTTGAGAAAACAGGTGGCAGATGCGCTTGTTTATTTGTCGGGCTATTGTGTAACTTCAGCACCTGACCTGCTGATTATGGACGAAATCCTGATCTGTGTCCGGGATGGCTTTCTGGACGAGGCCGATTTGATTCGCTTTATCGAATTGAAGCCCCAATCAACGGAGCTGATACTAACCGGACGGGGTGCGACAAGGGGCTTGATTGAAAAAGCCGACTATGTTTCCGAAATCAATAAAGTGAAGCACCCGTATGATGAAGGCATGGCAAGCCGAAAGGGAATTGAGTTTTAAAAGGAATTACAGGAGTGCATGAGTGCAAAAATATAAAGGAAATCTTGATCGCACAGGGAAAATACATCAAATGGATGCTGGGCTTGCTGTTTATGCTGGGCTTGTTGCTGGCTGCCGTGGCCCTGGGCCTGTCGGTGGGCGAGCTGAACTTGAGTCCTGGCAGCGTGTTGCGCATGCTTTTGTTTGGGGGCGACGATGGGAGTATGGAGTACCTGCTCATTTCGAGGATTCGGCTGCCGCGGGTCGTACTGGGGGTTGCTGTTGGTGGCTCGCTCAGTTTGGCAGGTGTTATTTTGCAAGGCATTTACCGCAATCCGTTGGTCGAACCTTTCACGCTGGGCATTTCCGGAGGGGCTTCGCTTGGTGTTGCTTTCACCATTGTCATGGGACTGCACCTGTCACTGGGCTCATTTATGTTGCCGCTGTCGGGCTTTATTGGTGCTTTTGTCATCATCTTTCTGGTGTACACCATCAGTTCGCGAAGGGGCGCCATCAACATTCAAAACATGTTGCTTACCGGTGTGATGATTAGCTTTATCGCTTCGTCGGCCATGATGTTTCTGATGGCCACCACCAGCTCCGACAACTTGCATGGCATTGTTTTCTGGATCATGGGTTCGCTGGACGAGCCTAATACCGGACTCATCAATTTGACCTTGATTGTTAGCCTGGTCGTGTTGGTCATTTCCTACCTTTTTGTGCAGCCGCTGAATGCCCTGCGTCTGGGTGAAGAAAAAGCGCTTCATTTGGGCTTTAACACCAATGTGGTGATCCGGGTGCTTTTTATACTGGCTTCCTTACTGGCCGGCATTTGTGTTTCGGTTTCGGGCGTTATTGGTTTTGTCGGATTGATTATTCCGCACGTGCTTCGCCTGCTGTTTGGGTCAGACTATCGCTTTCTGTTGGGCGGATCCTTTTTGTTGGGCGGCATTTTCCTGGTGCTGTCCGATGTGGTCGCCCGAACCATTATCTCGCCCAACGAACTGCCCATTGGTGTAATTACCGGAATCATTGGCGGACTGGTTTTTCTGCTGCTGATGAGTCAAAAACGAAAGGGAAAGTAGTATGAAACCGTCATTTTTTCATATTGAAAATTTTTCCTGCGGATATCCCGGCTTCAAATTGAGCGGGATTAACCTTAGCCTTGAAAAAGGTTCTTTCAGCGGAATTATTGGGCCCAACGGCTCAGGAAAAACCACCCTGTTCCGGGGAATTACCAGTTCCATTGCTACGCTCGAAGGAAGGATCTTTCTGAAAGGAAAAGATCTGCAGTTGTTTTCGCTGAAAGAGCGGGCCCGCAAGATGGCCATTGTTACCCAGTTTACAGATACTGATCAAATTTCAGTAGAAGATTACGTGCTGATGGGACGCATGCCTTATCACCATCGCTTTCAGTTTTTTGAGTCCAAAAACGATGTCGAGAAAGCACACAAATACATGCAGCTAACCGATGTGTTCAAACACAAAGACAAGTTAATGACGGAACTGAGCGGCGGCGAACAACAGCGCGCAGCCATTGCCCGGGCGTTAACGCAGGAGCCCGAACTGCTGCTGCTGGATGAGCCGACTTCTCACCTCGACATTACCCACCAGGTACGCATATTGGATTTGCTGCACCGCCTCAACCAGGAGATGGGACTAACCGTGCTCATGGTTATTCACGACCTGAACCTGGCCTCCGAATATTGCGATCAGCTTGTTTTATTTAATGAAGGACGCTTGTTTACGCAGGGAACTCCCGAAGAGGTGCTTACTTTCGACACCATCGAAAAAGTTTATAAAACCCCAGTTATTACCCGCACTAATCCGTATTCGAACAAGCCGGTTATCTTTCTGGTAAGTGAGAAGATGATGAAACAAGGTGGGGAAAACAGGTAGCTCGTTACATGGCTGCATTCGTGGTTGAACAACAACCTGGATGGCCTGACCCCTGACGCAATTGTTTCTTTTCTTGTACCCTTGTTTGCATCAGTAGGTGTATTTTCATACTAAATCAGCCTTTCTCAGTTTTTTATTACCTGTTCTTTTTGCCCCATTTTTCCTGAATTTTAGGCTTTCTGAAAAAATACTTATCGAAGGAGTAAATTTTTTTTGTTGATGTAATGTGCAAGTATTCAGTTGTTTGAAGTTTTTATCAAAAATAAACTCAAAAAATTTAGTACTTTGTATTGCATAGTTCCATTTAATGTTCATATATTTGTAATACCAAATTCAAGGTAAAAAATAGAAATAGTTTAAAAAAAGTTCTATACAGAGTGTAACGAAAAGAAAAATCAGTCGTCCTAAAGACAGAAAACAGAAAATAAGAAGTCTCAAAGCCAAATGAGCAAATCAGAAAACAAAACAATTAGACAGAAACAGAAAACAGAAACTAGAACAAAAACACAGGAGGCCAAATCATGAAAACACAAAACACAAAAACAGGAAACAACAACAATCAAGTTGAAAAAGTGATTTTAAGAAGTGCAGCAGTAATTATTAGCTTTGTGCTCATTAGTTTTACCGTCAGTGCCCAGGGATTCTGGAAGCAGTTATTAACCAACAACAGCTTTGGCAAAGTCGCCCTTTTGATGGTTGAAGAATCGGTGACAGCCGATGTTGCAACCGAAAGAGCGTTGCCAGCCGAATCAGCCGGATTGTCTTTTTATTTTGAACAAGCCTCCGACGAGGCACTGGAAATTGAAAGCTGGATGACCGATGATGCTTACTTCGGAGCCTATACAAACATGGCAGTGCCTGAAGTCGAAGCCGATTTGGAACTGGAAGAGTGGATGAAAGATGAAAGCTACTTCAGCAATAAACTAACTGTTGAAGAAAAAGAAAAGGAACTGGAGTTGGAAGCTTGGATGACCGACGCCAGCTACTGGAGAATGTAAGCCTGAATTGGGCAGGCAGCGGGAAGCATTGAGTATAAACAGAGAAGAGAGAGGGAACAAATTATGAAGATCGAGAATACAAAAGCACAAATGCGCAAAGGGGTATTGGAGTATTGCATTTTACTGGTGCTGGATGGCAAGCCCCTATATGCGAGCGACATCATTGATGAGCTGAAAACCTCGAAGATGATTGTTGTGGAAGGAACACTCTACCCACTGCTTACCCGGCTGAAAAATGCCGGACTGCTGGCCTACAAATGGGAAGAATCGACCCAAGGACCACCGCGCAAATACTATGAACTGACCGACACCGGTAAGCAGTTTGTCGTTGAACTGGGAGACTCCTGGGATGAACTGGTTGAAGCGGTAGGAACAATCAAATCAAGCAAATCGTAAGCGTCAAGACAAAAAGAAAGCACAAACGAACAAAAACAAAGAGAGATGAAAAAGACATTTACAATCAATATTAGTGGAAGCGTTTTTCACATCGACGAGGATGCTTACCAAAAGCTTCAAACCTACCTTCAAATGCTGAATGCCCATTTTGGTTCGGGCGAAGAAGGACGCGAGATTTTGCAGGATATTGAAACGCGCATTGCCGAACTTTTCAACGAAAAGATGAGCAAAGATGAAAAGAATGTGATCCTTGAAACCTGGGTTGATGAAGTGATTGCCCGCATGGGTAAGCCCGAAGACTTTATGGAAGGTGAAGAAGAGGAGGAAGAAGAAAGCACTGCCGGACGAGAAGCCAGTCAGCCCGGGTACACCACCACCGGCAAAACAAAACGCCGGATGTACCGCGATCCCGACCATCGGGTGTTGGGCGGTGTTTGCTCGGGCATGGGTGCTTACTTTGGTATCGAGCCGCTGGTGCTGCGTATCATCTGCTTTGTGTTGATTTGGGTGACTGGTGGCGTGATGATTCCGGTGTACCTGCTACTCTGGATTGCCGTTCCAAAAGCCAAAACCACAGCTCAAAAGCTCGAAATGCGCGGGCAGGAAGCCACCGTGTCCAATATTGAAAAATCAATTCGCGAAGAAGTGAAGGAAGTGAAGGAGAGCTACAACCAGTTTCGCAGCTCCGACTCCTACAACAAAGGCCGCGAACAGGTATCGCGCTTTGGCGAGGTGGTTTACCGCGTGCTGCGTGTCGCTCTGAAAGTAGTCGTGATATTGGTTGGAGTAGCCCTGATCCTGTTTGGGTTTGTGGGCTTGCTGACCTTTTTGACCTCGATGATTGTTGGCCATTCGGTCATGGAAGCTGCCCCTTGGTTTGGTCACTGGGGCCCCGAATTTCATATGCCCGAAATCGCACACTTTTTCATCAGCTCCGGCTCATTGACCACCTTGATGATTGCCTCGGCCTTTTTGGTGGGTATTCCGCTGCTGGCGATTCTGTTTGTGGGTACAAAAATGGTGTTCCGCTTTCAAACCAACAACAAGTTAATCTTTTTAGGTTCGCTGGGTGTTTGGCTGGTGGCGCTGGTGGTCGCCATTGTTGTATCGCTGTCGCAAGTTGGCGACTACAGCAAAAGCACCACGGTAAGCCAAAGCCAGGTAGTTGACTGCGATAGCTGCCAGACCTTGTATCTTGAATTGGGGAACGATAACTACAGCAACAGCCACAACTACTCAATGGATCTGGATCGGATGAAAGTGGTGTCTGAAGGTGGTAAAACCCTGTTGCTGGGCAGTCCGCGACTGGATGTGGAAAGCAGTAACACCAACGACTTTGTGATTTTAACCCGCAAAAAATCGCGGGGCAGCAGCCAGGAAGTGGCCAAGGAGTATGTGGAAGAAATTGTATACAACTTCAATGTCAGCGATTCGACGGTTTATTTTGACCCGTACTATCGCCTCAAAGACGGATCGCGTTGGTTGCAACAGGAAGTGGATATTACCATCAAAGTGCCAGAAGGAAAAAGCGTTTACCTGGGCGAAAAACTCATCAAAATTATCTACGACATCGAGAACGTGTCGAACACCTGGGATGGCGACATGGTTGGCAAATACTGGAAAATGACCGAACTGGGACTGGAAGAGGAGAACCGATAGGTATCATCAAAGTCGGAGCAATTCAATCAAAAAAAGACAAAAACATGAAAGCATTAAAAACCATACTTTTGAGCTTTACAATCCTGGTCAGCACGGTTGCGATGGGGCAAAGCAAATCAGATAAATTATTCGATACTTTCAGGAACAAGCCGGGGGTCAGCTACTTTGCTTTCACAAAAAGCATGACCGACGCCTTCAATATTGATTTGGACGATGAAGGAAAAACCATTCAAGGCGATTTGAATGAAATCCGCTTCCTGTCCTACAATCCCCGGAAAGGGAACTTGAATGGCCCGGATTTCATCACGAAAGCGGCTGGTTTGCTGCCCGGTACCTACGATCGGATCTTGGAGGTTGACAGCGAGAACAATGCGGAGATCTGGATGCTGGGGAATAAGCGGAAGGCTTTGGAGTTTCATATTTTTGTCCGGAATGAATCCGCCGATGACAACCAGTTCTTAATCTCTTTTTACGGTGATTTCGATATTGATGATCTTGACGGAGTGCGTGAAATCGGATTAAGTTTATCTGTTGACAAGTAAGCAGGTAGAAGTAAAAAACCTCCGTTCAATTTTTTAACTGACAAAACAGACAACCATGAAACGATTAACAAAGTCATACGATAAAAAATTAGCCGGCGTTTGCGCCGGAATTTCCGAATATTTCAATCCCGAGCTCGACCCCATTTTAGTGCGAATTGGGTTCGTGGTGCTGGGGGTTTTCAATCCCTTAATGCTGGTGGTGTATATCATCCTGGCGATTGTGATGCCGGAGCCGGAAACTGCAAGATAGCGTCTGTCGGTTTTCTCTACATCCCCACATCATACTGATTATCCGGATTTATTTGGATGTTTAAGGTCTTGAGGTTAGGCAGTGGCGCAGGTTGTCATGATCCTAACCCAGGTTGGCAAGGTGCTGACCCACATTTTCATCGTTCTGACCCAGGTTAGCGTGTTCCTGACCTGGGTTTTTGCCTTCCTGACCCAGGTCAGAACGTTCCTGACCTAGGTCAGCATGATCCTGACCCAGGTTGGCAAGACGCTGACCTGCATTTTTATCATCCTGACCCGGGTCATCATGTTTCTGACCTGGGTTTTTGTCGTCCTGACCCGGGTCAGAAGATCGACAACCTGGGTTGGCAAGGCTGTGACCCGGGTTACCATCACGCTGACCCAAGTTACAGCCTCTCTGACCTGGGTCACAAACCGGGCACCTAGCCATTGAAGAACCCAAAGACGGTTTCAAGCGCAAAAAAACCGAAAAGGCGGATGAAGTGGATAATGACACAAGCTAAAGAGGAGTGTCCCCAAAACGGTGTAGATCGGATTAAGCTCGTGAATGGCAGGGATCAATGGATTTGAAGTGCTTGCGGTGACCTTTTAGCCGAAGGCGTGATCGGCTCCTCATTTTCTCCTTGACTCTTAGTGAAATGAAGGCTTACCGTGTTTCCGGTTTTATGTCCTGCCCAAGCCCAAAAAATTTCTATATTTGTACCTCTTAAAAAAAGAACGATAAAAAAGGAATCCAATGAGCAATAAATTCCCGGTATACAA
The DNA here is from genome assembly GCF_001270965.1 of Sunxiuqinia dokdonensis. GTDB lineage: Bacteria > Bacteroidota > Bacteroidia > Bacteroidales > Prolixibacteraceae > Sunxiuqinia > Sunxiuqinia dokdonensis. The sequence goes on from NZ_LGIA01000192.1 coordinate 31,639, forward strand.
GCAATTAGACCTTTCTCAGGTAAACAAGGATGTTCTGAAAAAGTGGGAAACCGATGATACCTTTCATAAAAGCATCAGTACCCGCGAGGGGAATGAGACCTTTGTGTTTTACGAGGGACCACCATCGGCCAACGGAATGCCGGGAATTCACCATGTGATGGCGCGTGCCATAAAAGATACCTTTTGCCGCTACAAAACCATGAAAGGCTTCCGGGTTCACCGTAAGGCGGGCTGGGATACGCATGGTTTGCCGGTTGAGTTGAGCGTGGAAAAATCGCTCGGAATCACCAAGGAAGATATTGGCAGTAAAATTACCGTTGAAGAATACAATGCTGCTTGCCGGCGGGAGGTGATGAAATACACCAGGGAGTGGGAGGATCTGACCCGCCTGATGGGCTACTGGGTGAACATGGATGATCCTTACGTGACTTACGATAACCGCTATATTGAAACGGTTTGGTGGTTGCTCAAAAAGCTGTTCGACAAGGGCCTGTTGTATAAAGGATACACCATTCAGCCCTATTCGCCGGCTGCCGGGACCGGCTTGAGCTCGCACGAGCTGAACCAGCCGGGCTGCTACCGCGATGTGAAAGATACCACCGCTGTTGCCCAGTTTTCCGTTGTTCGTGATGAGAAATCGGAATTTTTATACGAAGGCGTGGATTCACCCCTTTATTTCCTGGCCTGGACCACCACGCCCTGGACTTTGCCGTCGAACACGGCCTTATGTGTCGGCCCGAAAATCACCTACGTGAAGGTGAAGTCTTTCAATCCATACACAGGCGATCCGGCAACGTTGATTTTAGCCAAGGATTTGCTGAGTGCCCACTTCAACCCAAAACATGCCGGGCTGCCGTTTGACGAATATCAACCGGGCGACAAGAAAATTCCGTTTGAAGTACTTGGTGAGTATACCGGCGACCAATTGGCCGGCGTCAATTACGAGCAGCTGATCAACTGGGTGCAACCCAAAGGCGAGGCGTTCCGCGTCATCACCGGTGATTTTGTCACCACCGAAGATGGAACCGGAATCGTGCATATTGCGCCAACCTTTGGTGCCGACGATGACCGGGTAGCCAAGCAAAACAACATTGCTCCGTTGCTGGTTGAAGATCAGGAAAAGAAAAACCAGCCACTGGTTGACCGCAAAGGCCGCTTCTTCAAAATTGAAAATATGGATGCCAGCTTTGTTGCAGCCCAGGTCAATCAGGAAACTTACACCGAGTTTAGCGGTCGTTATGTCAAAAATGAATACGACGACCTGTTAGATGAGTCGTATTCAACGGTTGATGTGGACATTGCGGTGATGCTGAAAAAGGAGAACAAGGCATTCAAAATCGAAAAACACGAACACAGCTATCCGCACTGTTGGCGTACCGACAAACCAATTCTCTACTACCCGCTCGACAGTTGGTTTATTAAAACCACGGCGGTAAAAGACAAGCTCATTGAGCTGAATAATACGATCAACTGGAAGCCCAAATCAACCGGCACTGGCCGATTTGGAAACTGGTTGGAGAATTTGGTGGATTGGAACCTGAGCCGGTCGCGCTTTTGGGGAACACCGCTTCCCATTTGGCGTACCGAAGATGGTTCGCAAACCAAGTGCATTGGCTCGGTTGAATATTTGATGACTGAGATTGAGAAAGCGGTAGCCGCCGGCGTGATGACGAAGAATCCTTTTGAAGGGTTTGAGGCCGGAAAGTTTGACTCCGAAAACTACGACAAAATAGATCTGCACCGGCCTTATGTTGACGATATTTTCCTGGTGAGCGATGATGGCCAGAAAATGTTCCGCGAGCCCGACCTGATTGACGTTTGGTTCGATTCGGGAGCGATGCCTTATGCACAGAACCACTTTCCGTTTGAAAACGCGGAGCGTTACAGCCCTGAAAAAGGGAAAGGTGTGTTCCCCGCCGACTTTATTGCCGAGGGCGTTGACCAAACACGCGGCTGGTTTTTTACCTTGCACGCCATCGCGACCATGATTGATGAGTCGGTAGCGTTCCGCAACATCATTTCAAATGGTTTGGTGCTCGACAAAAACGGAAATAAAATGTCGAAACGACTGGGCAATGCGGTCGATCCGTTTGAGACTATCGAGCAGTACGGTTCCGATCCGCTGCGCTGGTACATGCTCACCAACTCGCAGCCCTGGGATAACCTGAAGTTTGATGTGGGTGGAGTTGACGAGGTGCGCCGCAAATTCTTCGGAACTTTATACAATACGTACGGATTTTTTGCTTTGTACGCGAATGTCGATGGATTCCGCTTTAAAGAAGCGGAAATTCCGGTTAGTGAGCGTCCCGAAATCGATCGTTGGATCATCTCCTTGCTCAATTCGTTGATCAAAGAAGTGGGCGACAGCCTCGAAACTTATGAACCAACCCGCGCCGGCCGGGCCATCTCCGAGTTTGTAACTGAAAACCTGAGCAACTGGTTTGTGCGCCTCAGCCGCAAACGTTACTGGGGTGGCGAGTACGACCAGGACAAGCTGTCGGCTTACCAAACCCTGTACACCTGTTTGGTTACTGTAGCTAAACTGGCCGCTCCGATGGCGCCATTTTATGCCGATCAGCTTTATTCCGATCTGAATCAGCTGACAGGTCTTGAGCCTGACCAAAGTGTTCACCTGGCTGAGTTTCCAACAGCCAACGAATCGTTAATCGATGCTGGCTTGGAGGAAAAGATGGCGATTGCACAAAAGGCTTCGTCCATGATCCTGGGTTTACGCCGGAAAGAGAAGCTGAAAGTGCGTCAGCCGCTGTCCAAAATTATGGTGCCGGTTCTGAATGCTCATTTTAAAGAGCAGTTTGAGGCAGTCGAAAGCATCATTCTTTCCGAAGTGAATGTGAAAGAAGTGGAATACCTGACCGACACCGCTGGAATCATCAAAAAGAAAATCAAGCCAAATTTCAAGACTTTAGGGCCTAAGTTTGGTAAAATGATGAAGCAAATTGCCGGTGCTGTGGCGCAGTTTGGGCAAGAAGAAATTGACACTCTCGAAAAAGAAGGCCGTTACGAATTGACGGTGGGGGCTGAAACGATTGTGCTGAATTCGGAAGATGTAGAAATCATGACTGAGGATATTCCGGGATGGCTGGTTTCGACTGAAGGTGGCATGACCATCGCATTGGACATTCATCTGACTGAAGAATTGAAGCAAGAGGGAATTGCCCGGGAATTTATCAACAAAATTCAGAATTTACGAAAAGAAAGCAACTTTGAAGTGACCGACCGGATTACCATAAAAATCGAAAAGCATGATTTTTTCAATGAATCCGTTCTGAGTTTCAGAGAATATATCGGCAACCAAACCTTGGCAGAAAGCTTGGAACTGGTAGATAAACTAAGCGATACAGCGGCTACCCGGGTGGAGATCGATCAGGATGTTTCGGCCTTGATTCAGCTAAATAAAATAAGTTGAACCGACGCGCGTTTAGTATGTTTTAAGACCTGATACAATTAAAAATATTTTTATAATTTAGGGTCCACATTGATGATCACTTGATTCCCTTTTGGGATCGCAAAAATTTTTCGGTTATGGCAGAAAAAACGAGATATACAGATGCAGAGTTGGCTGAATTTAAAGAGCTGATTTTGGGGAAGCTTGAAAAAGCGAAAGAGGACTACGAGATCTATAAGAATTCGATTACGCAGAGCGATGGCAACGATACGCAGGACACTTCGCCCACATTTAAAGTGTTGGAAGAAGGTGCCGCCACGCTTTCGAAGGAGGAAGCAGGAAAATTGGCCCAGCGCCAGCTGAAGTTCATTCAACACCTGCAGGCCGCTTTGGTGCGTATTGAGAATAAAACTTACGGGATCTGCCGTGAAACCGGAAAGTTGATTGCTAAGGAACGCCTGCGTGCCGTTCCACATGCTACCTTGAGCATTGAGGCAAAAAACAGTCAGGGTTAACCCGCTAAAACAACCATATTTGAATGATTGGGGGTCGTTAGCTTCCAATCATTTTTTTATAATGAAGTTGAAAACATGTCAAGATTAACAAAGTCCTTAGGGTTGGTTTTTATTGTTCTTTTGGTCGATCAGTTGCTAAAGGTGTGGATCAAAACCAATATGTACCTCGGGCAGGAGTTTTCTGTTCTGGGCGATTGGTTTCTAATTCATTTTGTTGAAAACAACGGAATGGCATTTGGGATCGAATTTGCAGGTGAATATGGAAAAATGTTCTTGAGTCTCTTTCGGATTGTTGCTGTGGCCGGAATTGGTTGGTATATGATTAAACTGATCAAAAAGGAAGAGGTACCCATGGGATTCATCTTCTGTATTGCTTTGATTTTTGCAGGTGCCATCGGAAACATTATTGATAGTGCTTTTTATGGGCTTATTTTTAACGAAAGTTACGGGCAGGTGGCCCAATTGCTTCCCGAGGAAGGTGGCTACTCCTCTTTTTTGCATGGTAAAGTAGTGGATATGTTTTATTTTCCGCTGTTTTCAGGCCGATACCCCGAGTGGTTACCATTTTGGGGTGGTAATGATTTTTTGTTTTTCCGGCCCGTATTTAATATCGCCGATTCGGCCATCACCATCGGAATCTTCAGCATTTTACTGTTCTACCGGCAACTGTTCAGCGAGTTGGAGCACAAGGAAAAACAAGCTGAAGAGCTTGCTGAAACTCCCTCAGAGCAAGAATCGTAGATCATAGAAATATTTGTTTTTGCTTGTGTATTTTAAGCTAATGTTGTAAACTTGCAATCCGAATTTCGACAGGTCGTTTCATGCTTTCATGAAGTGGAATGTCGAAATAAAAAAGGTTTTTAGGGCCTATAGCTCAGTTGGTTAGAGCACCTGACTCATAATCAGGTGGTCCCTGGTTCAAGCCCAGGTGGGCCCACAGCAATAAACAAGGCACTTTCAGCGATGAAGGTGCCTTGGTGTTTTTGAGGCGGGTACAACATAGGTACAACAAATTCGATTCTCTATGATATTTTAAAGATCAAATCTATTCAACATTATTCTTAAAGATTGCTACAAGAGGCTGAACCAATCGTTCAATTAACTTCCTGTCGTTTGTAATAATTTCAACAACTCCTTGCATTTCCTGAATGAAAGGCAATTCCTTGCTATAATTGGTTACCAGACCATTCGATAGTCGCACTTCTGCGGTATAATATCCTCCTCCTTCGGGTGTTTTTACCGGAACCATGGAAATATTAGTTATCGTACTTTCCAGGAGTCCGTATTCCATGTATGGGAAATTGTCGAGTTTGATATTTACTTTTTGCCCTACCTCTACCTTACCTGACCCTGAAACAGGAATAACCATTTTACCGATTATTTCTTGCTCCGTTTCCGGAACCATAGTAAAAATACTGTTACCAACCAGAACAGGCTGTTTTTCCGACCACAAATCAGTGAATGCCACTTTCCCATCAATGGGAGCTGTCAGCACATAGGTTTGTTCCCATGTGTCAAACTGCGCCTTGAGATTGTCACTGCGTTCTTTCAAGGTAGACAGGAATCTGCTTTCCTGCTCATTTTTCTGGATATCTAGTTCCAATATCTGCTGCTTTAATTGGTTAATCTGTATTCGCGTATTTGATATTCCCGAGACCGAACTCCTGTAATTATATTTCTGCTTGTAAAAAATTTGTTGGGACTGTTCATATTGCACTTCTGACAAGACCTTTCCCGCATATAAAGTAGAATCCCTTTTAAGTTGTTTTTCATTTAAATCAAGGTCTCTTTTCAATATACTGGTTTGTTCTTCAAGTTGAACCAGGTATCTTTTATAATCAATGACTTGCTGTGATAAAGACTCCATCTGTTGCCCCAAATGATTAAGCCGGACATAGTTTAAATATTCTTCCCACTGACTGACGAGTGAAGAATAATAGCTTTGACATTGACCTAGTGCTAATGTTTTGGGAAAACTAAAAGCTCTCAATCGATCTGTTGAACTAAAAGAAACACTTATGCTGTCCAGTAGACTTTTTAGTATCACCATATCATCAAAGATAGCGGGGTTTTCTATAACCGCAACAGCTTGCCCTTTCTTCACATTCTTTCCATCGGTAACAAATAACAACTCCAATCGCCCACTACTTCTCGCTACAATGGGAATAGGCGGGTTTTGCGAAACAATAGTAATGTGACCAGAAATGATATCAGGATATTTATAAAAGAAGCTTCCCAACAACAAGGAAAGTACGATCAACAGAATAACAGATATTGAACTTCGCACAATCCATCCCGGCGGACTACCCAGAATCTCCCTGACTTCCTCACTTCGTAGTTCTATATTGTTATTCTCTGACATTTCCTATTGCTTTTCAAATTCATGGTTTAATTTTGGCATCGATAGAACTTGTCAACTTCCCAGTTCCAACTGGTTTTTTACCAGATTATAGTATGTACCTTTTCGGTCAACTAGTTCGCTATGGGTACCTATTTCAGTAATTTCACCTTTGTCCAACACAATAATTTGGTCTGCATTTTTTACAGTACTTAACCGATGGGCAACAGTAACTACAGTTTTACCTTGAAAGAACTCATCTAAGTTACTCATGATTTCCTTCTCATTATTGGCATCCAGCGCATTAGTTGCTTCATCAAAGAAAAGAAACTCAGGATTTTTATACACTGCCCTTGCTATTAATATCCGCTGCTTCTGTCCCTGGCTTAAACCAACCCCTTCCTGCCCTATTTTCGTATTATACCTAAGTGGCAATCCTTCTATATATTCTCTGATATTTGCTGTTGTTACGGAATGAAAAAGTCTGTCCTTGTCCGGGATATCATCAGCGACTGCAATGTTATTGGCAATGGTGTCAGAAAAGATGTAGCCGTCCTGCATGACCGTTCCACACTTCTTTCGCCACATATCCATGCTGAATTGTTGAAATTCGATGTCCCCCAAACTGATTTTCCCCTCATTGGGCGGGTAAAAACCCAAAAGGAGTTTCAATAATGTAGTTTTACCACTCCCACTCGCGCCCACAATTGCAGTGATTTTATTTTCGGGAATAGTCAGGTTGATATCCTTTAATACCCGGGGTGATCGGGGACCTTCGTAATGAAACGATAAGTTTTCAATTTTCAGTGTGCGTTGCGATTGCACAGGGAGTTCTTCTATCTTTTGCATATCAGCAGGTTCCTCTTCCTCGCGTTCATGAATTTCCCCTAAACGTTCCAGACTTATTTTTGCATCCTGGGCGGTTTGGATAAATCCGATAAATTCATTGATAGGGGAATTCAGTTGTCCTATAATGTATTGAACCGCCACCATCATTCCCAGGGTCAAATCGCCTTCGATCACAGCCTTGGCTGATATAAAAGAGATTAGAATATTCTTGGCCTGGTTGATAAACACCGATCCTGCCTGCTGGTTTTGCTGCAACATTAATCCCTTTATACTGACCCGGAACATACTTGTTTGTATTCGTTCCCATTCCCAGCGTTTCTGTTTTTCGCAACTGTTTAACTTAATTTCTTGCATGCCGGTAATAAGCTGGTAAATATTACTCTGGTTGTCAGCCGAAACAGCAAAGCGTTTATAGTCAATCTCTTTTCTTCTTTTCAGGAACAATAGAATCCACGTGACATACAGGATGCTACCGGCATAAAAAACTAACAGGATCCGCAAGTCATAGTATGCCATGATGAAACTGTAAATGATGAACATGAACACGCCAAATGACATGCTGATCAGATTACCCGTTAAAAAAGATTGGATCCGCTGGTTATCATCTATCCGCTGCCTGAGATCTCCTATCATTTTTGTGTCAAAAAACCGGATGGGGAGCTTCATAAGTTTAATCAGGAAGTCTGAAATCAAAGAAATGCCAACCCGCACACTGACATGGAGCATAATCCAGCTACGGACGAATCCTACTGCTGTCTGGCTTATAGTTAGGACTAATTGTGCAACCAGTACCAGCACAATAAAATTCAGATTATTGGTTGCAATCCCCACATCAACGATGGCTTGTGTAAGAAAAGGCAGGATCAGGCTCAGCAGGCTTCCGGTCAGAAAACCGAGTATGAGTTGCAAAATTAATCTACGATAAGGTTTAATATACTTCAAAAGGTACCTAAACCCCGCTTTATTCACTTTTTCCCCCTTCTCACTATAAAAATCAGGCGTTGGTTCCATAAACAGGGCAATCCCCTTTTGTTCTCCGTCCTCTTTAGTGCTGGCCCAACATCTCAGGAATTCATCTTTGGAATATTGTAACAACCCGACAGCCGGATCAGAAATAAATACGACAGCTCCACTTCTGTTTGATCTAATTTTATAGACTACGACAAAATGGTTTTGATTCCAGTGCAGAATGCAAGGAAATGTTGCTTCTTCTAACTGCTCAAATCCTAGGCGCACGCCCTGCGTTCGAAATCCGATCTTTTCAGCAGCGTCGCTTAACGACAATAAAGAAACTCCTTCGCGAGATTTATACGTCAGCTCTCGTAAAACATGCAGATTATAGTGTTTCCCATAATATTTGGCCACAATCCGCAAGGCAGTCGGACCACAGTCCATGGCATCAGGTTGTTTATAGTGAGGGAACCTTTTCATTTATTAACTTTGTTTTCAACTCCATACTGTAACCTGGCTGCCTGCGAACTATAAAACTTGCACATAAAATAATATACTACCAGTTCATGCATCCGCTGTTTGGTCCGAAACAAACGGTTAAAGTGCATATGAACCAAACTGGACAACAAGTTATTCAGGGGCATTTCTATTTTCCCTTGATCAGATATCTTCACAATGTCTTGGATTATTGGCTGGGCACTACTCATATATCCCGAAATATGTCCTAACCCCGGAAAGTTTTTCCCATTTTCTAAATCAATAATATTGGTTATGTGTTTTATTTCCTTCCTGTACTTTTTATCCAGTTGTATTCTCATGGACTTATTTATTTGAAATTCCGAGGAATAACCATCATTGAGCATTTTGTAGAATTTTATCTTGTCTGATAATGATAAACCAAATTGTTCCAGTAATACATCCATACACTTTACACCCCACAACCACTTGATTAGATCATTTCCAGCTTCTTCGGTTTCCTTTAAAAAATTAACGATTGCTAAACTATCCAAGCAGAACAGGCTTTCCATTTCTGTTATGGTTAGTTTCCCATATCTTTCCAGTTCTCGGCTATAGGTATCAGCAGAAACATTCCAGACCAACCTGTTGTCCAAGTAATATTTTAAACTGTTATTTAAAAGCCTGATCACCACATTTAGTTTAGACACATCCCGCAAATGAAAACGGATTCTCAAATGATAATCAGGATCTGTATATCGGATAAAAAAGAATTTATCAATTATTTTAGTTTGAAACAACTCCGTCACAACCTGATGTAATTCCCGAGTCAAAATGGTTTCCAGAGTTTTAGGGCCTGAATAAATCTTAAAATATGCCCATTGATCACCTAAAATAAACCTTCTCTGTACTTCATTATTCATTGGTCGGCTTTTTGTCCTTGTAAAAACTCAAAATCACCTGGTTGGTAAATACCTCTTCATCCCTTTTTACCAATGGGTATTGGTCATCAAATAAAAACTCTTCGAGCCTGAAAGGTTTTTTCTTAACCTCAGAGAATAGCATCTGAACAGATAATTCATGGTTAAAATCGATCAGTAGTTTATTATCACCTTGAACCAATAAAACTTTGTCCGGTATGTTTCTTTTCTTTTTGAACTCTAAAGCTCTTTTGTGGAAATGTTTATCTGCTATTTTCGGAACTTGTTTTGTATCATCAGGAACTATATTCCATATCGCGGGAGAGAAAATACTGTTCTCGTATCTAACTCGTGGCAGAAAGGGTTTACTTTCCAAGATTGGGCCCCAGTTAAACCCAATCCAGCTTCGTAACCCTTGTGTTTGCATCGCACATAAAAAATGATAAACGGGCAATGAATTGCTAGGGAAGTTATGTGCACAGGAAAGTCTGGGTAAAACTTCTTTATTCAATCGTTTTGACCACAATTTTATATATTTGCCGTGGGGAACTGAGACCATCAAGTCCGCTAACGGGATAACATTGCTTCCAACCGAAGGATTAGCCAAATATGGGATTTCGTATTCCCGTAACACGGGACGCATTAATATGTTGCCTATCCGGGATTCTGGCAGATGGACAATTTCCGCCAGAACCTTATCCGGATTTAGTTCCTGTTCTTTTTCTGTTATTTGTTTTACATGCTTATGAATTTTTTCATCCAAATAGCAGAAGCGCCCCAGCAAGCTGGATGCGGATGATCCTCCTGCCTGTCCCATTGTAATAAGTGGGTCTTCAAAGCATTCCTCTGTTCGAATCACCTCGATCATGACGGAAATCGTATCAGGCAAATCATCCCAAGTTTCAGGAAAAGGTTCTAAATCTTGATCGGTAATTCTAATCTCCTTCGTCTGACCATCTTTTAGAAAATCATCGTATTTTTTTAGAAGCATCCGTTGTACCGGTGTGATTTTTATGTCCTGTACAATGAATTGCTGACCGGCAAAAAATACTCCCTCCAATAACGGCGCTATATCTCCGTTCTGTCCGTCTATTTTTCCGAATCCAGCCCCGGCTTCAACGTCAAGGGCCTGAAGTAGAGATATTTCTTCATCTTCGTATTTCTTATAAAAGTCTTTCCGAAATTTTTCTAACAATGGATTTTCATATGGAGGGGTTAAACGGTTAAAGGCTTTGATAGCCTGATAAGCGGTATTACATATCGTATCACTGACCGATGCTTGTTTGGGTGCTACAAATAAATCTGACTGGAACAGGTATTTTTCATCATAGTTGGTTTCGAATGGTTTAAGCTGTTCTTTTACGCTTTCGTAAAGGGCAATCGGTCTGCCAATAGGGTTGTTATCTATATTCTGTAATGAAGCTTCAATCTCCTTTAACGAAGAGATTATTTCTTCTGTTCCATCAAAATCTTCCAGCTTACCAATGAATTGTGTCAACAAATCATCTCCCGTAACAGACGGATCCAATTCACTGGCTAGAATCTGGTTATTGATTAGCTCATTAATATACTCCCTGGCGTATTCAATGGTAATATCTTCATCAACTAGTAAATTCGCCATGCCGTCAATCGTTTCCCCATTTGCTGCTTTTTGCAGAACTTTCTGCAAATACTCAGTCTGCTCCGCTTGTGACAAAGTAAATTTCCTTTTGGCTTTAAAAAAATGATATTCCGTATAGCGCAAATCTTTACCCGATTCATAAAGGCTGGTGTTAGGATAGTATCGGGCTTGATTTTTTATCAATTCAGTTTTGGAGACATCCTGAATTAAAGCGCAAAGATAGCTCATATCCAGGCGGGTGCTGCTCTTGAATTTATTCAGTTCTGCAAGCTCAATATAACTATGTTGTCCAATTTCTCCAACGCCACATCCAGCAAAAAGACCAAAAGGTGTACAACGGGTATGCATGCGTACATAATATTTTAATAAGGAAATTCGCGATTTTAGAAGTTTAATACTTGCCTTCTTTCTTACTAATTCCGGTTGAATTTCGTTAGTCAATACTGGTGAAGCTAAAAATGTGGCTTCGTGAAATATGCTATTGTTTGCCCATGAAGAGTCAACTGTAGTACATTCTTCATTCAAAATATTCAAAGGACAAATAGATGTTCTAAAAATGAATGAATGAAATTTTTGAAAAGTTGCTTTAAATTTGCCACTCATTGTTTTCAAATAAAAAGAATAAAAGTTATATTGTTTAGTTCGCATCTCTGATTTTTGATCTCAATATATTTGCTACATTTCAGAAATAGTAGCTATACCGATAAAAAACCACCCATCATTAAGAGGATTAAACTGCTTGTGAGTTTATGACTCATACTTTCTATAAAACACCGATGATCTATAAGATCGACGGTAAACAGTTTCTCGCTTACGCTTGTCATATCAGTAATTTGGATTAGTCATCATATTTATATACTACCTTGCCAAATCGGGCAGGGTCATTAAATGTACGGTCAAAAAAGTATGACAATTCCGGACCAGACACTACACTGTCGACTGGAATGTTAAAATTGCCAGATATATAATCATTAATAGCTTGCTTTAGGTGCCTACGTTCTCCTAAGCAACTCCCAATGAGTGATATATTTTTTATAATTAAATACGGAATAGCTTCGGGTAGTGTTTTCCCAATATATTCGTTGTTATTTTGCTCAACTGTTTTACACTGACCTGAGAAACCACATGTCAAATACCTAGAATTAAAGCCCATACAATCAATCAGTCTCCCGAAATGCAAATCAGAGAAAGGATCAAAGACAACATCAAAACCTCCAGTTTGTCTTACAAACTGTGTAATTTCCTGAGAGTGCATCAGGTTTGTAAGATGTTTTTCCAACTTAAAAACTTTTTTGACCCCTAGCCTTTCAAATTCTTCACCAAAATTATCACTTGTCGTTAGCCCATATACATTGCAGTCCAAGTTTTTTATAGCTTCAGCAAATATGAGTGATGTGTTTGATTTCAATGATGTTATCAATATATTTTCCTTTTCTCTTATTTGAGCTTTCTCTCTAATATTATAGATCGTATGTCCCGCTATGGTAAAAGCAGCCGCTATTTCATCAGGCATATGTTCTGGAATTCTGATTAACTGGTCCTTATGAAAAAGTTGATAGCGCTTAGAAGATGTATTTGATGGTATTCCAGGAAGTAAACTTTTATTAAAGTGAAATGGATAGGGTGCAACGGGTATTACTCTATCACCAACATTTATCTCTGTTACATTAATTCCCTTTTTTATAACTGTGCCAACAAATTCAGATCCTATAGCACTATACATGGCATCCTCACCGCTCATTTGTTTTTTCATCCTATTCAAGAATTCAAAAAGAAGAGCTTTGTCTCTGTAGTTAAGAGAAAAGGCATTCTTTTTTAACAGAACAAGATTGCCACCATTTTCTTCGCCTAAGAATATAGGCTCTTTCTGGTCTACAATAGCGATGGGTATCCTTACCTTCTCTAAAAAGAAATGGTCAAGATATTTAACGGAACCCTCAACCACATTGTTACTGCAAATCACTATATTATTCATAATTACTATTTTAACAACATTAATTTTTCCCATTGTAGATGGTCATTCTTTAAAAAGCTTAAGAGTACGAGACCTACCCCGCTTAGCCCTGTAAGAAAGCCGGTGCGAGAATACTTCTTCTCTTTAAGAAACCTTAACGTAGTATTTAACCAGTAAAAAGCTGTTTCTTCAAATCGTTTGTCCTTAGTAAGCTTATACGCATTTAAGAATATTATAGCCAGTCCAGCACTTCCATGACAAAAATATGGGTCATCGACCTGACTGTCCGAGACATCTCTCCTGATTGCAGAATGTAAAAGAATCTCTTTGCCGAATTCGTAGACTTCCGTATTACCTATTTTATTGCCGGAAATTAGGAAAGTTATACCGATTCCAGCATCTCCATAACACCATGCTAAACGACAATTTTTATCAATTCGATTTTTGGAAGATATACCATAAGCAAACAAAGAGGTGTTTTTACTCGTGTGATTCTCGTTACTTAAGTAAAACTGGTAGATTTGCTCGACTATTCTTTTTGCGTGCCAAAAATTGGGATATTTGAAGTAAGTCTCTGCCATAATTCCGACTATTGCGGCCATTCCATGTGCTAATCCGAGGTTAACGTAGCTTTTATCAAAAGTTACCCTATGATATGATTTCCAAAATATACCATGTCCATTTTTGTTGCGAAATGCTAGTAAATCATTGATCATTTCTTCGAGAAATGGAACTGCTACGTCATCAGGGCGATTCAAGAAATAAAACATATACCCGAGTCCCCCGAAAAGGAATTCATAGTTATTTGGCTTCAACGACTTTTTAAAAGTTGAAAACATTTGATTATCTGTGTCATAGGTTACCTCTAATGGTATCTCCAACGTCTTGTTTATCAGGCAAAATGCTGTTAATATGCCGCAAAGACCATTCGCATAATTATATGTATAAGGTCTGGATTCAATTTCCCCTATAACCCTCGGTATAGATTGATTTAAATAATTTGTAATGTTTTTATCTTCTTGAAAGTTCAAATACTCAGACAAAAACAAGATCTTTCCTATCTCCCCTTCAAGAAGCCCAATCTGTCTCAAATTATCTTTCGTCACCTCGTTAGCAATATCACTGATTTTATTGATCATGAATGACATTATTAGTTGAAGGAGGCTTTTTCATACATTTTTGCGATTGAAGGTGTTCTATGACACCTGTAAACCTTCTTTTATTCATTTTGCCCTTAACATTCTCGTTGTACAATATTTCTATTGCAGACTTCGCCAGCTCTTTTAACTCAAAATGTTCTAATGAAGAATCTCGTTCTTCAAAAGTTTTTACAGGGGGAAAACCCAGAACTCCGTTGTGGTATATAAGTGGATCGGGGTCATCGAATCCTAAAACATGCATCATTTCATGATAGAAAAGCTTCTTTCGAGTGCCCCCACTATTTATAGGGGATATCCAAACATGACACTTGTAAAGATAACCCAGGGCAGTCCATTTTCGTCTAGTCAAAGCCGAATAGCCTTTGGGTGGATCACTAAAGTCAACTTTGACATTCCCGTTAGAATTAACTCTCATTATAGGTAATTTAGGGACTAAACTATGTATTAACGCAATAAAATCATCGATCATTTTTATATCTTCTTCATAAAAGAGACCGGCTGCTTCGATTCTCATTTCGGATTTCCATTTAACGATAAACTTTTCATTAACGAATCCAGTCATAATAAAATGCTCTAATTCTTTATCATTATAATTTCCGAGAAAAGACAAATCAGTATTTTCATTCAAGGTACACGACAAAAAGAATACAGATAATGGAAATATAATGATAGATAATATCTTTTTTTTCATAACACGTGTGATTCGAAATATGAAAACAGGATGGAATATTCCACCCTGTCATGCGTATTTAACAATATTGAGCAGAGCCATAAACATCAACTCCCGTTATTTCACATATCGGCTCTCCATTTGGTCCGGTATAGATTAACTGATCTGATGGTTGAGCTGGTGGTTCATCACCACCTCCGATCGTATAGCCAATAACAGAACCGACTATTGCAGAAATAGTAGCTACGCACAAGTTAGAAGAATACGTAACTGTTGTAATAGGGCTAGTACCCCCCACAACATTTGACTGTTGAACATCGTTGAGTTCTACAATTCTCTGCTTCTTCAATTCTAATCTTTTCAACTTTTTCTTTTCCATAACAAGATTTTTATGGATTGATAATTCGTTTTTTAATTTCCACTATCGCAGGACTTTGTTAACCAATCGGCCTGTTGACTACACGGCACACCAGGCTTAGCCATGACAAATAGGTAAAAAGATTCTTCCTGTTTGCTGATCGTATTTCTTGTGTATCTTTGCCGGCAACTACATTGATTTGTGGTTATTATGCTTATGGAACCGGCGAAGGGGGCGAGCCTGACCCGGTTCTTTTATGATTCTATATAAAATTTTAACTCATTTGCTTCTCCAACTCAACGTTTAGTTTAAAGAAGCAGAGCCAATTCTTTACACTTCCTTTATGTTCGGTAAACATTATCGCATCTTTGATCAACCCCAAACCAAGACCGGTCAAGCCTCTTTTAAAAAAAAGATCAGATACGGTCAAATCAGTAATAATAGCGTTAAAATATTCATTGGCAACTTTGAGGTCGATTGCTGGACTCTCATTTGGCAAATAGAGTAGGTTTTGCCAGATATTTTCTATTTCATATTCCTTCTTTTCGGGTTTCATCATTGTTTCCAATTTTTGCACTAAAGTTGATCGCTCTATTATTGAACTATCTACGTTCTTCAAAAGCTTTCTGAAAATTATTAAATCTTCATTTGGAAAACTGGAAAGGTCTTTTCCAATCAAGCATTTTAGAGATTTGACTAAGACATTTTTAACTATTTCATTTTCAAAGCCTGATACACACAGTCGAGTCAGCAAGAAAACAACACAGTTGTAATAGGCTAAACCTTGTGTTGAATTATCCAGATGTTTGTTGATTCCTTCAAGCACCTGAACAATTAGATCCTGAAGCCAGTCGTGCTGAGACTGTCTATTGTCCCACCGACATAACCAATAAAGCATTTGTGTATTTTCGGGTGGTTTATTATTCGAAACAGAGGTTTGTAGTCTTTGGTCAATGTCATAAAGAATATCATCAGGATCACCTTCTACGAAATTTGCTTTGATTAAATGGTTGGTGCCGATGCCAACTTCAAATAATTCGTGCGAAAGGATAGGAAGCTTATTATCTTGTATCTCCGTGAAAACATCGTCAAGCATTTCATCTGCGACCTTAGTATAAATTGGCTGTTTTATGAATCGACCATAGTGATAAAAAAAGACAATTATGCCTATTCTCCCCTCAAACAGTCCAACCTGAGAAATATCTTGAATATTTATCATTAATGTATTGGCGATTTTCTGTAATAATCTTTTCATGTCAATTCTTTTTTTGTTCGATAACTTTTCTAAAAAAGGAAGTTAAGGCAGGAACGTGATAGTCAAACGAGAATAGCATCCTTTTGTCCATAACGTTGCATGCTAATTTCTCCATCAAATCCTGATCTCTGAGTTTCAAACATAAATCCTCGCAATCTTTAAATAAGATTCCAATGTCAAACTTCTTGATCTTTGTTTCTGTCGCAACAATGTGACCCTTGTTATTTTTTTGAATAACAGGAAGTCCGGCTGCCATATATGTATTTATCCTGGCAGGTATATTCAGGTCGTCCCATGAAGCTTTCATCAGGCTTCCCTGATTTTGACTCTCAAAACTATGTAGCCAGCCTGCATCGTATTGTGAGAATTCTTTTACCCAGTTTGAATGGGAACAATGCGGGTGGACATGAAAGTGACTGGGAGCCACTCTTTTGTATTCATTAATCTGCTTTTCTCTCGAGTCATGATAATTCTCTGTATAAAGATGGATGTGGATGTTATTTTTCGATAGTTCCAGAAGGTCCTTTGTAGATATGCCGACCATTCTTCCCGCAATTACGGTATGTATGGCTCCATCTTTAGCTGACAGCTTTGGTGAGAAGTTAGTTGTAAAATAATCGGCTTTCGGCAAATCGCCATCCAATATATAGGACGCATTTGATGAGGGGATAAACTGTTCATACCATATCCGAATGGTTTCATTCAAATATATCCTCCCATCTGCATGGCTATACAAATGAAGTAACTCATTCCAGGTTCCCTGTCGCAAACAAACTGAAGGCCCTTCCTTAAAATGCCAAACAAAAGGGATTTGCGGACAACTTGTAAGAACCTCATAGGCAAGAGGGACTGCTCCAAAATTCAACAGCCCATAAATAATATCCGGCTTTACTTCTTCGACCTTGTTTTTCCAGTCGCGATAAGGAATATCCTCAACGTGTCCAAAAGGCAAATGCCCAACAGTATTGAAGCTAAAAGAGGGTTTTTGAACCCATAATCCATATAGCTTATGACCAGCCTCTTCCAATGCGTAAATTCGTTCCGGGTTGTAGGCCAGTTCGCCAACAATCAATATCTTTAATGAGTGTGCAATAGCTTGGGACTGCTTTCTAAAAGAACCATAGAGCTTTTCCTCATCAACAAATTTATATTTTGAAACCTTTAGCCTTATTGGTTCTGATACACCATAATAGCTCCTGAAATAATTTAAGCCCCCACCATATTTCTCACCTAAAATTTTATGTCTTTGATGGGGATGATTAGTCCAATAACAGGTTACCTTCCTGGTTGGAGCAAATATTCCATCTCTAAGTAACTTATGCCAATACATAGAAGCCAGGTTTTCCGTAACCCACTCACTCCTCTCCAACCATTTGTGATTTGATTTTCGATGTGATGTTTGCACCAACTGGAGACAATAACCTTTTTTTATTGTAATACACGATTGGTTGGCAGAGAAAGACATCGTATCAGAAGTCTCGTATTTAACGCCACTAAATGTCAACGAAATATCGGGAGACTCGGCAAACTTTTCTGCCAATGTTTCCAAATGACTTTCAAAGTAATAATCATCAGAAGGCAGGTAAGCAATATAGTCATATTTCGCTTGAATAAGTCCTTGATTAAGGGCAGCTCCCAATCCCGTATTTTTTTCATTTCTAAAATAACGAATTCGCTTATCGCTAAGAAAATCCGAGACATAAAACTCCGTTTCGTCGGTGGAGCCATCATTGATAATAATTAGCTCCCATTTGCCATAGGTTTGGCCTTGCAGACTGACAATAGCACGTCGGATAAAAGAGGCTTGGTTATAGGTTGGCATTAGCACAGAGAAATACATCGTAAATAGTTAACTTTAGTTAGGATAAAAAACAACAGTCATATTATATACTACCAGAATGATAAAAAATATTTTTTTAATCTTTGTTTCTCGATAACTAATACATCCTAATACAAGTTTATACTCATAAACAAAATTGAAATGTTTGATTTTCTTATTGTAGGTTCAGGTTTATATGGAGCAGTCTTCGCTCACGAATGCAGGAAAAAGGGGTTTAAATGTCTTGTTCTTGAGAGAAGGGACCATATTGGTGGAAATCTTTACTGCAAAAATGTCAATGACATCGAGGTTCACTGGTATGGCGCGCATATATTCCACACTTCCAGTCCGGAGATCTGGGATTACATGAATCAATTTGCTCAATTTAACCGGTACACTAATTCTCCTATGGCCTTTTATAAAGAAAACCTCTACAATCTTCCTTTTAACATGAATACTTTCTATCAACTTTGGGGGACAAAAACCCCTGCTGAAGCCCGTCTCAAAATTGAGGAACAAACAGCCCGACATAAAGGTGCCCTCCCGGCAAACCTTGAAGAGGCTGCTTTGCAGATGGTTGGAGAAGATATTTATTTCAAGCTTGTCAAGGGATATACTGAAAAACAGTGGGGAAAAAAGGCCACTGAAATACCGGCTTTTATTATCAAAAGAATTCCTTTAAGGTTTATTTTTGACAATAATTACTTCAATGATCCATTTCAGGGAATTCCAAAAGGTGGGTATAATGTGATTATAGAAAGACTGTTAGAGGATATTACAGTTCATCTAAAAACCGATTTCCTGGAAAATCGGGATCATTGGATGACGGTGGCGAGGAAAATTATTTTCTCGGGTGAAATAGATCGATTCTTCAATTACAAATTAGGCAAGCTGGAATATCGAAGTTTACAGTTTGAGCATAAACTTTTAACCGGAACATCAAATTACCAAGGCAATGCCGTTATTAATTACACCGATGCAGAAGTGCCGTATACCCGGATTATAGAACACAAACATTTCGACTTTGGGACACAGAAGGACACTTTCATCTCTTATGAATATTCAGCTGATTTTAAAGACGGACTTGAACCATATTATCCCATAAATGACGAAAAAAACAATACGCTTTATCAACGATACAAAGAAGAAGCGAAGAAGCTCCCACAAGTTCATTTTGGGGGAAGACTTGGATCATACCGGTATTACAATATGGATCAGGTTGTAGCAGAAGCGCTAAAGGACAGTAGAAGCCTCTTAATATCTTTGACATAAACTACTGTGTTTTAAAACATAGCACACTTAATTTTTGTTTCTTTCCAAACAGTTTGGAAGTCGTGACGACCAAAAAGAATAAAAAAAGCATCATATGTTATTTAACGTGAAAAAACAGAGGTTACCTTCTTATTTTTTCAGGATTAATTTTACAGCCTCAAAAGTAGCTTCCAAGGCCCAATTTTTTTTATTCAATTCGTTGTTGGTTTTTAATAATTTCATCAACAAATATAGTCTCACGATTCTCGGCTATTATCAAATCATTCTCGCTGCGATGATCTTCGTATGGTTGTAGCTTGCCTATTCTCCAAATTTCCCACCCCCCACCCAATTCAACCCAAAATCCACCAAACCATACACCGGCGCAATTTTCATTTGACTGCATTTATTTTATTTATTAAGTTTAATCCTTCATAACCAGGGCTGTTGAAAACAAAAATGACAGGAAAATGGATGCACTAATACGCAAAGCCGGCCAGATTTTGTACCTGTTGGATTTAAGGATCAGGAAGCTGCTTTATTACAGGATCCTTCGAAACCATACCTCCATGATTCTTTTTATTTGGATTTTCCTGACGGTAATTTTTTTGACGGTATTGTGGGGACTGGGATATCCATCCGAAAAAGCGATTATGTATTCCATTGGGTTAAGCGTTGTGTTCTTCATTATGCTGGTTTTAATGGGGGCATACTACGAAGCAAAACGCTTACAAGCCAATGAACTCAACTCGTGCTTTCATTTCACCCGCTCCAACATGAATGGCATCCTCATTTCAGAATTGGGCTTTTCAGAAACGGACCGTGAAAACCTGAACCTTGTGCTCAATAACCTTCAGCCCAAAAGTAAAATCGATTTCAAACTGGTTTCCGACAACCGGATTGCAGCAGACTATAAAAAACTTCTACGAGTTATTCATTTACTGATTGTTGGCGGGATCAGGGATTTCAAAAAGGAACAAAAGGAACTGCTCTTTAAATTCGTGGAGGCCAACTTCACCTTGAATGGATCACCGGTGAACCGGGCCAGTTTTAATTCCCGGTTTTCGGAACTGGTCAACGAAAAGGAACAGGAATTCCAAAATAACCTGGAGCCTTTTCAAAAAGCACTTCGGAAATAGACGGTATTTCTCCCGTAATTACCCCGTAACTGCAAATACTTTCTTGATGATCAGTCAGATGCGAGCCTATATTCGCTGATGACAATTTGTTGCACCTGGCAACATGAGTAATCATCAAAAAACATCTGCCATGGAAAATGAAGCAATTATTTCAAAAGCAGTTCTAAATGAACTCAAACAGATCAAAAGCCTGCTATTCGAGAACAAGACGGTTTTCAATGTTGAAGATCTCTCGCAGTACACCGGGCTTTCGAAAAGCAAAATCTACAAGCTGCTTAGCCAGAAACTCATCCCAACGGGGAGCAATGCCAACATCCGCCAGAAGTTTTTCTATAAGAAGGACATCGATGAGTGGCTGATGGGCTTTTCCCGCGAAGACCTGGAAACAGAAGAAGCTTTTAACCAGTCCCTTTCCAGCAACAGGAAATTCGGGCAATCCCTGTAGCGTATGGAAAAGGTAGCATACATCCGGGTTGGGACGTCCTATTTCAAACAAGTGAACGCACCGACCATTGCCGGCGAGTTCAACCAGATCCTTGTTCCGTGGAATATTGATACCATCAAACAGGACTACGGAAAGGATTTCATCGGGCAAATTCCCAAGTATGACGGTTTTACCTGTATTCCCAGCCATACCAACTTCAAACAGGTTTGCTCGGGATTCTATAACCGCTATTCTCCGCTCAGTCATAAACCTGAAGAAGGCCCAATTGAAGTTTCTCTGCGTTTTTTGAATCACATTTTTGGAAGCCAATCAGAACTGGGCCTGGATTACCTGCAATTGTTATATCAAAAGCCCGTTCAGATTTTGCCGATCCTGTGCCTGGTGTCAAAGGAAAGGTCAACAGGAAAAACCACGTTCCTGAAGTGGCTGAAAACCATCTTCGAAAACAACCTGACCTACCTGACAAACGATAGTTTTGGCAGCCAGTTCAATTCGGATTGGACCAATAAACTGCTGATTTGCATCGATGAAGTCCTCTTTAACAAGGAAGAACTGACCGAACGGATCAAATACCTCAGCACAACCAACTACAATAAACTGGAAGCCAAAGGCAAGGACAAAGTTGAAGTTGAGTTCTTCGGGAAGTTTATCCTGTGCAGCAACAACGAAGACAACTTCATTAAAATCGATGCAGCGGAAGAACGGTTTTGGGTCAGGAAAATCCCAAAGTTCAAAACGGAAGACACCGGTTTATTGCGCAAACTGGTCCGGGAAATCCCCGCTTTCCTGTTCTTTCTAAAAAGCAGGAAACTCAGTACCGAAGAAAGCAGCCGGATGTGGTTTCCTCCGTCAAAAATCAGAACCAGCGCTTTGCTGAACCTGGTGAAACACAACCGGAGCCGGGTGGAAAAGGAGCTGGCCAATATCCTGCTAATGGTCATGGAGAAATACGACTTGGACGAACTGGATTTTTGCCCGTTGGATGCCATGTACGCCGTCAACCAGACCAGGGTAAAAACCGACCTGACCCAAATCAGGCGGTTGCTGAAAAACGAATGGAGATTAAGCCCGAAAGAAAACTCACTTACCTATGAAAAATTTGCCATTTGGAATAAAGGTGATATCACCCGGGAAACCAGCACCGGGCGCTTCTATACCGTGAAAAAGGATTTTTTACTTGAAAATTTTGATGAATTGATGAGAGAATAGATTATGCTGCTGAAAATAAATAAGATAACCTCTCATCAAAACCTCATCAAAGGCTCATCAAAATGAAAAGTGATGAGGATTACTTAAAACCAGAAAATCAAAACTGATGAATTGATGAGAAAATGATGTGATGTAAGTAGCTGACAGAAAGAGGAGTTAGGAGGTATCTCATCAAATCATCAAAAAAATAAGGAGAACACTGCTGATGAAACGAACATGTTGCTCCGCACACAAACACGAATGAAAATAATTTTCAGCAACATGTGAGTTCCATCAGACCATTAAAAAACAAATTATTATCTTCCGCATTCAAAAAAATCAAAACTCCTAATTTTTAAAATAGA
>NZ_LGIA01000193.1 GCF_001270965.1 Sunxiuqinia dokdonensis
CAGCTTGTTCTTTGTGGCTAAACTTAGGTAGTCGCATCGATCCATGAATCATTTCTGAGTGAGTCTTGCAGTGTCGTTTCTTTACCCCTTCTTCCCCACCAGCCCCAACAACTGATCAAGCTTTTCTTTGAGATACTTATTTTCCTTTTTTAGCAGTTCAACTTCAGTATCTTTTGCTGCCAATAACTTATCAAATAAATTACTACTTATCTCTTGGTGATAGACGAAACCAGAGCCAGTATCTTTTATCTCTTGAATTTCTTGATGAATATATACGCCCTCTTGTTTAAGTAAATCCTCAACAGGGGCTTCCAACACCTCAGCAATCTGCTCCAGCCTTTCCAGATCCAGTTTGGTGGAGCCGCTTTCCAAGTTTTGGTAACTGCGGATATTGATGTTTAGTTTATCAGCCAGGTCCTGCTGGCGAAGGCCTTTGAGTTCACGGTGTTTTTTGATGTTCAAACGGGCGGTATCCATTATATCCATAGCGGTAAGATTTTAATTTTCAGACAACATGAAAAAAATGTTCGTATCATACGAAAAAAACAGACGTTTTATTCTTTTATTTCCAAGATGTTGCTTGTTATCTTTGAAACATTAAAAATAGCAAATGTTGTTAAAATTATACTAATAAAATGCCGTTGAAAGGATTTTTTTACGGCTTTTAAAAAGAAACAATAACTTTGCGGACGCTTTTCTAAAAATAAAGCATTCGCACTTGAAGTCTCAAATCGAAAACTGGTAATTTTCAAACGGACGAGACAATAAGTGAAGGTGCTCACGTCATATTTAGCAATATTGGCGTGGGCCTGCTTATCGTCCACGGTATACCAGTACCTCGATTTGGTAAGTCAGGTCCCACGCCTTTTTTATGGCCTTACCTGACCTTACCGGTTTTGGCACGCGGCCGTTACCGCCTCCCCCATTACACGAGACAAAATAGTTTTTAACCCCAAAAACGAATGTGATATGCCTCGTTTTAAACGCTTTTTATTTCCCCGACATGCCCCGTAAACCCAGGGGCATCATCTATCAATGACCCCGTATGTAAACCTTCAGGGTTTTCCGAAACCCTGGGGGTTTTGTGGAAACACAAACCTCCGGTTACACAAATAAAAATCTTAAAAGTATGAAACCGATTTTCTGCTTCATGGGCTTGCTATGCCTTCTTCGGACCGGAAGGGACGAATGTACGAAGGTACGAACGCGCGAAGTCACGACATCACGAGGGTACGAGGTCACGAAGGCCTTTAGATATTTACCGAATAACCAATCCTTTGTGGCTTGGTGTCTTTGTGTTTAATCTGGATTACTGCCTTTTACGAAGATTATACAATTATTAACCAAACAATTTAACACATGAAAAAAATAACCAAAACCCAATCGGGTATTTACATTGTCGCCCTGTGCGTGTGCTTGTTCCTGCTAACTGGCCCGGGCCACCCTGTACGGGCTGGTGGACAGCCGGTTTTCCCTGCGGGGGATTCCGGCTTGTTCCCGGCAGGGTTCCAGCAAGAACCCCTTACCATTACCGGAAAGGTAACCGATACTTCCGGTGAGCCCTTGCCGGGTGTCAGCATCGCCATTAAAGGAACTTTTACCGGAACCATTACCGGTGCCGATGGAACCTATGTACTAAAAAATGCCCCGGAAGGCGCTGTGCTTTCCTTTTCCTTTGTCGGGTTTAAAACCCGGGAAATAACGCTTGATGGACAAACGCAATTGGATGTCCAACTGGAGGAAGACATCACCGCCCTCTCGGAAGTAACCATTAATGCCGGTTATTACACCGTCAAAGACCGGGAGCGTACCGGCAGCATTGCCCGGGTCAGGGCCAAAGAGCTGGAAAACCAGCCGGTCAGCAATGTCCTCTCCTCGGTGCAGGGCCGTATGGCCGGGGTCAACATTACCCAGGGCAGTGGAGTGCCCGGCGGCGGCTACTCGATCCAGATTCGCGGCACCAACAGCCTGCGCCGGGCTGGAAATTACCCCATGTATATTGTCGACGGGGTACCGGTAAGCCCCCAAACTACGTCCACCTATTCCACCGGGATATTTCCCTATACGGAAACCAACCCGCTCACAGCCATTAACCCCAACGACATTGAAAGCATTGAGATTTTAAAAGATGCCGATGCCACGGCCATTTATGGTTCGCGCGGCGCCAACGGGGTCATCCTGATCACCACAAAAAAAGGAAAGGCAGGCCGCAAAACCGCCCTCAGCATCAACAGCAGCTACGGGATCAGCCGGGTCGCCAATCAAATGGAACTGATGAACACCGGGCAATACCTGGACATGCGCCGGCAGGCTTATATCAACGACGGCATAACCAATTACCCGGCCAATGCCTATGATGTGAACGGCACCTGGGATGAAACCCGCTATACCGACTGGCAGGATGAACTGATTGGCGGAACAGCCACCAATTCCAACATACAACTTTCACTAAGCGGGGGCAGCGAAAACACCAGCTTTTTAATCAGTGGTAGCCACAACCGGCAAACCACGGTGTTCTCCGACGATTTCCGGTACAAGACCACCAACCTCTCCGCAAACCTGAGCCACCGCTCCAACGACAAGCGGCTGACACTGGCTGCTTCGGGGCTGTTTTCCGATCAGTCCAACAACGTGATTTATGAAGATATCACCGGCCAGGCGTTTAAGTTGAGCCCCAACGCTCCGGCATTGTACAACGAAGACGGCAGCCTGAACTGGGAAAACAACACCTTTACCAACCCTCTGGCGGCTTACGAAAGCACCTACAGCAACGACAGCAAAACCTTCAACCTGAACCTGAACCTCAGCTATGAATTGCTGCCTTCGGTGTTTGTCAAATTGAACGGGGGTACCAACTACCAGTTTTTTAATGAAATTGCCCTGCGCCCCAACACCATGTATAACCCGGCCTTCGGGATCACCCCCGCCAATTCCATGGCTTTAAAAAGTCAGAACCAGCGCTTTTCCTACCTACTGGAACCCCAGTTGAACTACCGGCATACGTTTCATAACCATGAGCTGGACATCCTGCTGGGTGGCACCTACCAGGAAAGGGAAAACACCGGCTTAGGCCTGCTGGGCTATGGCTTTCAGAGCAATGCGCTGATCACCAATCTTGCGGCGGCAAGTACGGTTTCCATCTCTGATGATTCCCGGACCGAATACAAGTATGCAGCGGTGTTCGGGCGGATTAACTACCAGTATAAAAGCCGGTATATCCTGAACCTGACCGGCCGCCGCGACGGTTCCAGCCGCTTTGGGCCCGACAAGCGTTTTGCCAACTTCGGGGCTGTGGGCGCCGCCTGGCTTTTCAGTGAAGAGAACTTCCTTGCCCGCAGCTCCTGGCTGAGCTTCGGAAAACTCAGGGGAAGCTATGGAATCACCGGCAGCGACCTGATTGGCGATTACCAGCACCTGGACACCTACACGGTGAGCAGCAACAGCTATGGCGGCAGTACCAGCCTGTACCCCTCGCGCTTGCACAACCCTTATTTTAGCTGGGAGAAAACAACCAAGCTGGAAGTAGCCCTGGAGCTGGGCTTCCTGGATGACCGGGTCCAAGTTCACACGGCCTGGTACCGCAACCGTTCGGGAAACCAGCTGGTGGGCATTCCGCTACCGGCCACCACGGGTTTCAGCAGTATCCAGGCTAACCTGCCCGCCACGGTGGAAAACAAAGGGCTGGAGCTGGAGCTGAGTACCACGCCGGTCAGCACGAGATACTTTCGCTGGACCAGCAATTTCAACATCAGCTTTCCGGAAAATAAACTGGTGGAATTTCCCGGACTGGAAGGTTCCACCTATGCCAACCAATACGTGGTGGGCTATCCGACTTCCATTGTGAAGGTTTATAATTATGAGGGTACCGACCCCGAAACCGGTAATTATGTCTTTACAGATTACAATAATGACGGTGCGATTACTTCGCCCGATGATAACCAGGTGATTGAAGAAGTAGCGATCAACTATTTTGGTGGCTGGTCGAACCAACTCACTTATAAGCGATGGGACTTTTCGTTTTTATTCCAGTTTGTCGATCAACGACAGAAGAACTACATCAGTTCCATGATCCGGCCGGGCAGCATGTTCAACCAGCCCGTTGAAGTGCTGGACGTGTGGTCACAGGATAATCCCGACGGGCAGTATATGCCGTATTCGTCGGGAGCCGATGCACAGAAAAACCAGCTGCACGGATACTTTAGTAAAAGTACAGCCTCCATTGGCGATGCTTCCTTTGTCCGGCTCAAAAACGTTCAGCTCAGCTACCGGCTACCGGTCGGCAGCTATTTGCAGGATGTACGCTTCTACGTGCAGGGCCAAAATCTGCTCACGATAACGGACTATTTTGGCGTAGACCCGGAGTTTATCTTAACCGGCTTTTTACCGCCATTGAAGACCTGGGCTTTCGGGATTCAGTTGAACTTTTAAAATTACACACATGAAAAAACGATATTTCTATTTCTTCCTCGTGGCGCTGCTACTGGCTTCCTGCGAAGATTTGGTGGAAGTGGATGATCCCACCAACCAACTGGGCACCGCCCAGGTTTTTGAAGATGTCCAAACCGCCAATGCTGCCCTGACCAGCTTGTATGTCAACTTACGTGACCGGTCGGTAATCACGGAAGGCAGCTATATTGGCATCGGGCCTCTGTTAGCTTCTTATGCCGACGACCTGGATTGTTATCACTATGACCAGAACGGTGTGGTAGACATCAGCCAAAACCTGCAACAGGAAACCAACACCACCATCGAAAGTATCTGGAAGGCTGCCTACCAGCAAATCTACTATGCCAATGCGATCATCTATGGAGCACAGCATTCAACGGCCTTGCCCACGGAGGATAAAAACCGTCTGCAAGGCGAAGCCATCTTGTTGCGCTCCCTGTTGTATTATTACCTGCAACAATTGTTTGGTGACATTCCCTACACCACCAGCCTGGATTATGAGTACAACCGCAGCCTGGGCAAAACCGAAGCTTCGGCTGTACTGGAACAATTGGTGAGTGACCTGGGCGATGCCATCGTGCTGTTGGAGGACGATTACCGCAACGCCGAACGCATTTATCCCAACGGTAAGGTAGCCGAACTGCTGCTGGCCCGCATTTATTTGCTTCAGGAGGAATGGGCGCTGGCCCAGCAAACAGCCGAAAGTATCCTGCAGTCGCCCTTGTATGCGTTTCAACCGGATATTCTTGAGGTGTTTCATAAATCGGGAAGCCATATTCTCTGGCAACTCAAACCGAAAAACAGCGGGGATGCCACCACGGAGGCGACCTTCTATTATTTTACAGGTGCCGCGCCCCATGCTTATGCCCTGACCGGGGATTTGGTTGGCTCCTTTACCGGTGATGACCTGCGCAAACAGGCGTGGATGGCTCCGGTCAGTTTGAACGATGATTCCTGGTACCGGCCGGATAAGTACAAGAACCTGGCCGGCACCAACACCAATGAGTATTCCGTGGTCTTCCGCCTGGAAGAGGTCTATTTTATCCTGGCTGAAGCTCTGGCTAAACAAAACCGGTTGGATGAAGCCCTGCCTTATTTAAATGCCACCCGCGAACGGGCCGGGCTGGATGCATTGGCCTCCTTGTCCTCTGAGGATTTTATTACGGAACTGCTGGCTGAAAAACGCCGCGAGTTCTTCACCGAGTTTGGCCACCGCTTTTTCGACCTGAAACGCCTGGGCCGCCTGGATGAACTAAGCGCTGTAAAGCCCAACTGGGTGGCCCACAAAAGTGTATGGCCCTTACCTCAAAATGAGTTATTGCTAAACCCAAATCTTAACCCCCAAAACCCCGGCTACTAATGATGAAATCCTTTAATCCCTTGTTCCTGTTATTCCTGTGTCTGCTGCTTGCGGTAGGCCAGGAATTAACAGCGCAAAACGATCCGGAAAAGCTGCAAAAAATGGCCGACAGCCACTATGAGCTCTCCAAGCTGAAGATGAGCGAAAATGGCCGGTGGCTCACGGCCTGGAAATCCTATGACCTGAACCGCGATACGTTGTTGATCTTTGACAGCCGGGCCCCCGGGAAGCCGGCAGCTTACCGGACCAAAGTGACCAATATTTCCTTTCCCGGGTCCAACTGCCTGCTGACAAAAAGCGGACAACGGGCCGAACTGCTGAACCTTGAAAAACAAACGGGCGCCTATTTCCATGGTGTAAAACGCGTACAGGCACTGAAAAACAAGGATCAGTTTGTTTTGCACTACAATGCCGAAGGAGACAACCGGTTCGAACTGCGTCATGCCAGCAGTGACCTGCTTAATGAAGCCAGCCGGGTGAGCAGTTTTTATCTTGCTGAAGATGATCATATCTATGTGGTTTCAGAAACTGAAAACAGCGAATTTGAAGTCCTCCGGATCAGGGACCAGGTAACCGAGACCGTATACCTCTCACCCCGTAAGATTTCGTCGCTGACGGTTGACCCCGGTGGGCAGGGAATCATGATTCATGAGCAAAACCCGGAAGATTCCTCTCCGAATATACTGTACCTGGATTTGAAAACAAAAACCACCTGGCCGTTAAACGGCTTGCTCTCCCGGCCGTTTCAACGGGCCTTTACAGACGTGATCAGCGAAGGCCGTGTCTATTCTTTACGGCTGTGGGTTCAACGGACAAAAGAAGACACCTCCCTGGTCGATATCTGGTACGGCAACGACAAGGGGTTGGAAGAAAAATTTTATCCGCCCACCCGGGAGGCCTACTATGTTTGGGAACCGAAAAACAAAAAGCTTCAACCGTTGGGAAACAAGCAGCTCACCAAAAGCGCCAACATCGGGAATAAACGTTATTTCCTGAGTTTTGACCCGTACCTTTTGCAGGACTACACGAAAAGGGCCCCGCTGAAACTCTTCCGCTACGACCGGCTGGAAAACACTTACACGGTGATCGATACCTTGTCCTACAGTTTGTATACTTCCCCGGACGGCCAAGATGTCTTGTATTTTAAAAACAACAGCTGGCAGGTTTACCACATCCCGTCCGGCACCGCGATGACGGTTGGTGGCAGCCAGCTGAAAACGCCTTATTTTACGACGGACGACAAAGCCGTACTGTTTGATGGTGATGACGGTCTGTGGCGCTTTGATCTCGAAGACCGTCAGTTGTCAAGAACGGGTAATTTTGAAGGAACCCGTGTAAGGATACTCAATGAATCTTCAAAACCGATTCCTGGAGGTTTTAACTTCTCCCGGAAAACAGTCGATCTGGAAAAGCCACTGGTTCTTGAGCTACTTGATTCGCTGAATAATGAGCGTTCTTATGTCCTGTGGAAAAAAGGAAAGCCGAAGACAATCATCCCCAAAACGTCCAAACGCATTCAATACCTGAACTATAACCAGGCGTATGACTGTTTTTCCTGGCTGGAGGAAGATTATAACCTGCCGCCCCGGGTGGTTTTCAAAGCAATGGGCAAACCCGGGCGGCTGCTGTACCAAAGCAATCCGCAGGACACAGCCATCTTGTCCCTCAAACGGGAGATCGTTTCCTATACCAACAGCGACGGGGTTCCCCTGAAAGGCATTTTGTATTATCCACTGAACTTTGATCACTCCAAACAATACCCCATGGTGGTACATATTTACCAGGTTCAAAGTAAAAAAAGGGCCAACCAGTACCCGGTCGCGGCATACGGCAAGGCTAACAATGACGGTTTTAGCCTGAGGTTGCTTTTGGAACAGGGTTACTTTGTCTATTTCCCGGATATTGTTTACGGCGACAAGGGAACGGGCTTGTCGGCTTTGGACTGTGTAAACCATGCCCTGGATGCCGTATCTTCCAATGGGCTGATCGATCACGAAAAGATCGGGCTGATCGGGCACTCGCATGGCGGTTACGAAACCAATTTCATAGCCACCCATTCCAGCCGTTTTGCGGCCTACGTTTCCGGGGCCGGAAACAGTGATATTGTCCGTTCTTATTTCTCCTTTAATTTCAACTTTCTCAGCCCGTTTTACTGGCAATACGAAACCGGGCAATACGATATGAATCAAAGTTTCAGCGATAACAAAGACCTGTATTTTCAGAATAACCCGATTCACTATGTGGACCGGGTCAATGCCCCCATTTTGCTATGGACTGGAAAAAATGACCGGAACATCTACTGGGAACAAACCATGGAGTTTTATATCGGGCTAAAACGGAACAACAAAAAGGTGGTTGCCTTATTTTACACCAAAGAAGCACACGCCCTTTTTGCACCGGAAGCATGCCGGGACCTGACTTCCCGGGTACTGCAATGGTTTGGATACTTTCTTAAAGGAGAAACGAATGCCGAATGGATTGATCAGGAAATAAAGGAGGATGCCGGGTAGCATCCTCCCCCTAAATCAAGGGCCTATGGCTCATACAAAGGCTGAATACAACTCGTTCCACTTAACCTCGAGAGGCTGTGGGACTGGTTGTTGGCATCCTCCCAGGTACAAAATACGGTCCCGGTTGGACTACAGTCACTTCGCTTTTCCATACATTCGCTCGTAGAGCTGTCGAATAGATAACCCGGTTCCGGGGCATCATCCGAACTTTTTGCGTTGTTGGTCGCAAAAGCGGCACCAACTCCCATCAATACAATGGCAGCCGGCAGATAGAGACTTTTTAACTTTCTCATAATCAGAAAAAATTAAAGTTACTGCCTACTCTGTTCCAGGTTTTCGGCTTCCCCTGTTCTGAAATGCCGGGTCACCGCCTGCGCAAAACGGTAACGTTTGATTTCACTGCCGGACAAAACAAACACGTGTTTATCCGTGGCAAATAGCCGGGACAGCTTGTTTTTCCCGCGGTCATGTACATAAAAGCTGCCCAGGTATTCTTGTTTTCCGGTCCGGTACAGATCGACAACAGCTGCCTGCTTCCAAATCTCGCGCGATTCGAATTTGCCCATGAGATTGGATTGGTTAAACAGCACCTGTCCGTGTACCGCCTGTGTTTTATTAACCTGCAATGGGGGCGCATCCATTTTGTGCCTCCCGTCGGAGAGTGCACGCACCTGTACCTGCGCCCGGGAGGTGGTGTCGATGGTATGCAGTTTCCGCAACAGGTTCAGCTCCCGGTCCATCACCAGGAACTGGTTGCGATAGGTATAGACGTATAGGAGTTCCCTGGTCACTTCGTCGCGCAGCAACCAGCCGTCGGTGTCGAACATGCCATCGACCTGCTTTTCCAGTAAGGTTTCATTTAGGCGTACTTTCGGGTTTTGGTAGAGGTTAAGCCGTCCAAGCACCTGGGTTTTCGTTTGGCTGCTTTGAGCCCGGAACACGAAACTCAGGGAATCGATCACCTGTAGTTGCGAAAAATAGCAGTCTTCAAAACTGATGGTATAGGCAAGCGAATCACCCAGTTGCCCCCGGTAAATGACCGGCACAGTGCCATCGTACAGGTAAAAATGCGGTGGCTTGACCTGTGCCTGGATAAAGCGGAAGGGGTGCCCGGTATTGTCCAAACGGATTTTAATGGACTTCTTCGTCGTTAATGCGGTGTCTACGGTTGTAAGGATCAAAGGAGCGGTGGTATTTCCCAGGTAAATCTGTCCGTCGACCATTCCGGCAAAATAATACGAATTGGCCCCCATATCCAGGGATTTTTCATCCCGGATGGGGTGCTGTCCGAACCGGCGGATAAAATTGTTTTCCTGTTTGATGATGTGCTCGGATGATAAAAAGAGCCCCACGACAAGACCTGCCGCCAAAAGGGAGGGTAGTACGCTTTTAAGGATCACCACCACGGTGCGGCTGCTCTTTTCTTTTTCCAGAAGCACAATCGCCACCACCGCCAGCGCGGCAAAGGCAATATTAAAGACCAGGTGCTCGGTCCATCCCAGTTTTTCGATAATACCACCGCACGAACAGGGAACAAAATCACTGAAATTCAAAATCAGGTAAATATAAACCGTAAAGGCCACCATTAAAAAGAAGGAGCCATACAACCCGGTCAGGCGGGTGGTTTTAAAGCACAGCATCAGAGCCAGCAACAGTTCCAGGATAATGACAGCCGGAGCGATCAGCCCGGCATAAGCGCTCAGCAAAGGCGACTGGGCCAGCTGCACCCGGAAGTTTTCAAAATCCAGCAGCTTACTGACTGCGGCATAAACAAACACCAGGATATACAGGTAACTGGCTGTCCGGATAATGACTGAACGGTATTTTGGCAGGCGCTTTTGCATTGGGTTTATTTTTAATCCGTTTTTGCAAATCTGTGTCGTACCAAAGTTAGACAAGCGCTTGCTCTTTCTACTGAACCTGGATCAAGAAACACCTGAATATCAGTTAAGAAATGACTTATCCTATGATAAGAATTTATTTATCCTGTGGTAAGAATGAAGCTGTTCAAAGGGCCGCGATTCCGGAAGAAATCATGATCGATAAAACGAGGAACTATGAATAAAGACATATACACGGTTAAAGATGCAATCACGGGAAAATAACCTGGCTGCTTAAAACCGGCCATGTCAGGGATGCCCATGCTGTTGCAGCATCCGGCTGAGCGTTTGAGGAGTAACATTCAAATAAGAAGCGATGATTGCCTTGGATACCTTTAATTCGATACCTGGGTGTGTGTCCAGCAGGCGCCGGTAACGCTCCCAGGCCGTAGTGCCCACAAGCTCGCGCACCCGTTGCGCATGATAATAGGCGTACTGGAGGGAAATGCACCGGCTGAAAACCTCTGCCTCCGGAAAGGCTTTGTACACATCCTGCAACTGCCTGTATGAGATGGAGATGAGTAGGCTGCCACGCATCACCTCAATATTGACATCCGAAACTTTCCGCTGAAAAAAGCTGACCGGGTCACAGACAATACTCTGTTCCTTCCAAATAATACCAGTCAGCTCCCGCCCGGCCTTTTTGTCGAAATAAAAACCCCGGGCGATGCCTCGCTCTACAAAATACAGGTAGTCGGAAACATGACCGGCGTTTAAAAGCAAATACCGGTGACGATATTCCGTTACCGTCAACCGCTCATCAAGGGCTGCGATCAACTCATCGACATAGGGTTTTTCTGTAAGCCTTTTGGGGAGAGGCCGCAATTGAAAAACGACATCGTAGAGACTGTGTGTTTTCATTTTCTACATTGTTTCAATTAAATCATCTTTCGCAGCCTGTTGAGTTTACCTCCCCGCAGGCCATCGATTGCCGGTTTTCTCCCGGGTATTTTTGGGACATTCAGCGTCGTTCCAGCGTTGACCGGTTGATATCAATAAATACGGTATGATTGATGGCCTCCAGCCGGATACCAAAGCGTGTTCTGCCATTCTGTTGGATCAGCACGCCTTCATACCCGGCCAGCGGCCCGGAGACAATCCTGACGGGTTCCCCTTTGGTGAATCTTGTTTCAACGGTGATCGTTTTGTCCATTCCCAGCATGCGCTTGACGCCTGCAATATCCTGCCGGGAGATTGTCGTTGGTTTTCCATCGCAGGAGATATAGTTCGCCACCCGGGGTTGGCATCCAATATTGTATAGTTCATGCTCATAGGTGTAAACGAAGAGATAGTTGGGGAAAAGTGGCAATGTGATCCTTTTCTTTTGCCGGTTCTTCCAAACCCGTAATGATCGGATCGTTGGGAAAAACACTTCGTAATTAAGGGCTGTAAGAATCTTATTAACCAGTTTTTCAGACCGGGGACGCAGGTAAAAGATAAACCATTTCTTTTCGCCTTCATGGTAACGGCTACCCGGAAGAATTTGGCTTTTTCCCTGCTTGATCATCCATCTCCTGCTCATCGTTAAGATTTTTATGCCCCAAACTCTTCTCCGAATCCAACAGTATCTTCACGGTAACATCAAAGGATTGATCCTTGGTCTTAATTATCACAAGTAGCTGTTTATCTTTATCTTAAGAAACAACATTTAACAAAACTCCATTGAAAAAGACCCACCAAAGGTTGGTCACTTAGCAAAAACCAGTTCTTAAAATGCGTTTTTGAGATGCATACCACATGTACGGTTTTCAAATTTATTAAATAAAATTACATAAACAAACAGATTAATGTAAATTAATGTCAAATTTTTTGATCATAAGCCGGATGAAGGTTATTTCGGTTGTTTGGCAAAGTGCTTTCATTTCAGTCAACAATTTCAGAAACGGATAAAAAGGATTGGCCGGATACCAGACTCGAGGGCCCGGTGAAATAAACTTTTCCCGGGGCTCTTCCTAAAATCATAGTTTTTACCTAAGTTTGTAATCGACAGATTAATAATACTATGACTACAAAAGACCGAATTATTGAAGAAGCCTTCAAATTGTTTTTAAACCACAACTACGAAAAAGTAAGCATCTCGGATTTGGAGGAAGCGATCGGAAAAACACGGGGCGCGATATTCTATTTTTTCAAAAACAAGGAAGAGATATTCAACGCAGTAATTGACACCTACATCATTAAAAAGCAAGATCCCGAAGAAAAATTTGACTTTTCTGACGATCTGTCTTTGGAACAATTTATTTACCGGTATGTCAAGGGGATAAACACCACCATGTCACGAATGCTATCCCTGTCGGTAGTCAATATCTACAAGCAGTATTTCTCTTTATACCTGCAGGCATCACGCATCTACCCCAACTTTTCAGGGATCATGGCGCAAAACTCCGTTGCCGAAATAAGCCTCTGGAAAAAAGTGATCACGCGGGCCATCGAAACCAAAGAAATCAAAAAGGTAGATCCCATGCATTATGCGGTCCTTTTCCGGAGTTGTTTTCTGGGTCTGGCCTTTGACCGGTGCCTCACCTACGGGCTGGATACGGAAGAATTACTCACAATCTACATGGACCTCTATAACCAATTGAGACTAAAAAAATAACTGATTTTCTTGTAAGTATGTAAAACTTATTATTTTTACGTACCAATCAGTATTATTTAGTCCTATGAAAACAGATGTATTTATTACCGCAGTCAGCAAATTCTTACCCAACGCCCCTGTTTCAAACGATGATATGGAGCGCTATCTAGGCCTGATCAATGGAAAGCCATCCCGGGTAAAACGTATCGTATTAAAGCAAAATGGTATTCGATCCCGGTATTATGCGTTGGATGAAAATCAAAGGATGACGCACACCAACGCTGAACTGGCATTTCGTTCGATTACAAAACTTTTTCCGGATGAAAAGATACCCGATGACATCGAGGTTCTTGCTTGCGCCACCGGTAATCCGGACCAGCTGCTACCTTCGCATGCCTCCATGGTTCACGGGCTGATGAAAAACAAACCGATGGAAATCTATTCCTGCGCAGGCGTCTGTTTGACCTGCCTGCAAGCGCTGAAAGTGAGCTTTATGAGTATTGCTTCAGGGCTTTCGAAAAAAGCCATCTGCTCAACTTCAGAGTTGGCTTCCCCTACGCTACTGTCCAAAAACTATGAAGAAGAGTACGAACACTGCGCCCGGGTGGGAGAAGATCCCTACATGGCTTTTGAGAAGGACTTCCTACGCTTTATGCTCAGCGACGGGGCCAGTGCGGTCCTGCTGTCGGATAAGAAAAACGAAACGGGCCTGTCCTTTAAGATTGAATGGATCGAAATGACCTCCTACGCCAATGAGCTTCCAACCTGCATGTTTATGGGTGCCGAGCTCAGGGGGGATGGGGAGCTAAAAAGCTGGAAGGAATTTGAAAGTCCGGAGCTGATCAACCGCTCGGTATTTACCGTCAAGCAGGATATTCGACTGCTAAAGCCCAATATTATTCGTTACTGGGTCGACCATCTCCAGCAGTGCCTGCAAAAACACGAGGTAGACAGTTCCGAGATTGACTATGTCATCCCCCACGTATCCTCCATGTTTTTCTATGGCAAGTTAGCCGAAGAAATCGAAACCAGGGGAATCGACCTGGGCACTAAAAAATGGTTCACCAACCTCACCGAAATTGGAAACATCGCATCAGCCTCCATATTCGCCGCTCTTGATGACCTGGCCAAATCCGGCCGCCTGAAGGTGAATGACAAGATCTTGCTCCTGGTCCCCGAGAGCGGGCGGTTTTCGTATGGAACGGTGTTGCTGGAGGTGGTGTAAATTAGCCTCTTGCCTTAGTAATCCATATGCCCGATGTGTTGTCCATGCTTACATTGCTGAAAAGTTCTCATTCGTCCATTAAGGCCAACTACCATGCTGTTAAAACACAAGTTTTACTTATCCAATTTATAGCCGGGGATACGGTAACTGCTTGGTATAACCAGCTCTTTTAATGGTAGAAATTAAAAGCCCTCCAGACCGAAAGACCTTTTTTCAAGTTGAATTGAAGCCAAATCATTGATTTACGAAATAATAGTTAATCGCAACATTAAAATTACCCATTTTGTCAACAGTCAGGTTTTGCAATCTGTATGAAATGTTTAAATTTGTGTTTGTTAGGCTCACTGGTCATCAATTAAAATTAAAGTAAAATGATCAGTGAACAATACGGTGAGTTCCAAAAAATTGATTGGACTAAAACATAGACATACAGCAATTTACCGGCTAAGGTTCGAATCCGCCAGAGACCTCAACCCATGATTCCAAAAGCCAGTAGATCTTCTATTTACTGGCTTTTTATTTTGTGATCAGGTTGAATAGTCTAATCAAAACCGGATCAGTTCCTAACTGGCCTTTGGCTTGCCCCTTAATGTCAGCAACTTCGACATGAAAAAATTCAAAGTACACTACTATTCTTTCTATTGAACACAAGCTTCAACACTAGCGATCAGCCAATCATCACCCCAAGTATTCCCGACGTGGTGCAGCAAGGACACACGCTGTCGTAACATATTTTTCGCTTAGTTTTTGTATATTCCCGCGAATTTTTAATCAGCTCGACGATGAAGTATTTTTTGACTTTTATTATTGTTGTGGCAACTTTTGTATTTCCTGCCCGGGCTTTTTCCCAATCCATTGAATTTGACAATCCCATTGCCGAACAACGCGCCGATCCGTGGGTGCATAAAGCGGACGATGGCAACTACTATCTGATTGCCACGGTACCCGAATACGACCGGATCGTTATCCGCCAGGCAAGTAGCATCAACGGTTTGAAAAATGCCGAAGAAAAAGTGGTGTGGCAAAAGCATGAACAAGGCTTGATGGGGCACCACATTTGGGCGCCTGAGCTACACCGGATTGACGGAACCTGGTATATTCATTTTGCAGCCGGCGAAGCAGAAAATATCTGGAATATCCGTATGTGGGTCTTGTCGAACGCTTCGGAAAATCCGATGGAAGGCGAGTGGAAAGAAGAAGGCCAGATAAAAACCCAACGGGAATCGTTTTCGCTCGATGCCACCACCTTCGAACATCGCGGTAAGCGGTATTTAATTTGGGCACAAAATGTCCGGGGCGGCGATCATGGCACAGCCTTGGTCATGTCGGAAATGAAAAACCCAACAACACTTACCGGCCCCGAAGTCGTGCTAACCGAACCCGAATTCAACTGGGAACGCATGAAGTACAATGTCAACGAAGGACCGGCAGTCATCAAACGAAACGGAAAAATATTTGTCAGCTATTCGGCAAGCGCCACCAACCACAACTATTGCATGGGTTTGCTGTGGATTGACGAAAATGCGGACTTGCTCGATATCTCAAACTGGCACAAATCGCCGGGACCTGTATTTTATACCAACGAAGAGCTACAGCGATACGGCCCGGGGCACAATTCGTTTACCACGGCCGAAGACGGCGAAACGGTAATCATGATTTACCATGCCCGTAATTACAAGGATATTCAGGGGCATGAACTGTCCGATCCCAATCGTGCAACACGAGCACGCGTTGTTCGCTGGACCGAAAGCGGCTTTCCCGATTTTATGCAAAACGCAGGCGATTAATCCAGAAGGGAAATAGCTTTCGTTGCGTACGAGCAGCACGAAAAAGACATTTAAATTCGTGATATTGGTTCTTAAATTGAACGAACAAATTCAAGCTTAATACCCTGTACCACGACAAAAATATTAGTTTTGTCCCCTAAAATCTATTTTCATGGAAATACAGCACGCCAACGCCCTGATCGAAAATGATGCCGTTACCTTAGGTTTATTAATTGTATTGTTAGCGGGTATTTTCTACACCAGTAATTCTTCCAATCCTGTTTTTCAAAAGTTTTACCGGGTCATTCCCATGCTGTTGCTGTGCTATTTCCTGCCCAGCTTGTTAACGACATTCAACATCGTTGACGGTGAAAATTCCATGCTTTACTTTGTTGCTTCGCGCTATTTGCTGCCAGCGAGTTTGGTGCTGCTCACCCTGAGTATCGATTTAAAAGAAGTTTTCAAACTGGGAAGCAAAGCGTTGATCATGTTTTTGACCGGTACCGTTGGTGTGATTATTGGCGGGCCATTGGCCATTATCATTACATCAGCCATTAACCCTGATTTGATTGGTGGAGCCGGCCCTGAAGCCGTGTGGCGCGGCATGACCACCATTGCCGGAAGCTGGATTGGAGGCGGCGCCAACCAAGCTGCCATGTACGAGATCTTTGAACCGTCGGACCGGCTGTATTCCATCATGATTACGATTGATGTGCTGGTTGCGGAAGTTTGGATGGCCTTTTTGCTGATTGGGGTAGGAAAAGCCAATAAAATCGATAAATTTTTCAAGGCCGATGCCAGCAGTGTGCATCGCCTGCAAGAAAAGATGCACAATTTCAGCCTAAAAACTGCCCGGATTCCAAGTACAACGGACATTATGGTCATCTTGGGTATTGGCCTTGGCATCACCGGGCTAGCTCATTTGATTGCTGATTTTATTGCACCATTTATTGAAATCAATGCGCCATTTCTCAACAAATTTAGTTTGACGTCGAAGTTCTTTTGGCTGATTATTTTATCGACCACCATCGGCATTGTCCTGTCGTTTACCCGGCTGCGAAACTACGAGGGTGCAGGGGCCTCAAAAATTGGAACCATTTTCATTTACATCCTGGTTGCCACCATCGGCATGAAAATGGACATCACCAAAATTTTCGATAACATCGGGCTATTTGCAGTAGGCGGCATCTGGATGCTGATTCACGTGCTGCTGCTGTTTATTGTGGGCATGCTCATTAAAGCCCCCTATTTCTTTTTGGCTGTGGGAAGCAAAGCCAACATTGGCGGGGCGGCCAGCGCTCCGGTTGTTGCCGCAGCGTTCCATCCGTCGTTGGCTCCGGTGGGCGTTTTGCTCGCTGTTTTAGGCTACGCCATGGGAACCTACGGCGCCTGGATGTGTGGTTTAATTATGCAGGCTGTAAGTCCATAGTTCAACAAGAAAAGAAGCGAACTCCGAATGGAAAACTCCGGGGTTCGCTTCTTTTTGCTATGCAACACAAGTACGCCATGTTTTTCAGAAAAAGTTAAGGACAGAAAACCCATCGCGAAAGCATTGCTCGAAAACACGACACAGCGTTGCGAGTCCGCCTAATTAATGGCGTTCAACTCCCGCTTGAGCCGGTCGATGATGATTTGCTGATTCTTCATGCGGCCTTCCCATTTGGCTTGCTTTTTCTGGATGCGCCTGATTTTCTTCTGGCCTTTTTTCTTTCCTTTCAGAAACTTTTCTTCATCGGCCACCGCCTGTTCCACATCAATCAGGTCGCCTTCCGAATTCTCCGGATCCATCCGTGGCTGTCCGGTAAAGTAGCGCTTCTCAATTTTTCTTTTCTTCCGCTCCAACTTGTTATACTTCTTCTCGTATTTTGAAAAGATTTTTTGCTCCTCGGCAATTTTAGCGCCCAACGTTTGGGCGTATAATCTTGACGCATAGGAATGCACAAACTCTTCGGCACTGGCAATTTCGCTTTTCGAACCGATACCGGGTGCTCCCAGAAATCCGTCGCGCATCTTAAAAAAGAACCGAATGTAGGTTTGGCTCGAAAAATCGGTTACCTGAAAAAGAATAACCATAGGCGAACTACTGACCTGCTCAAAAACAAATTCCTCGGTCATGCGCTCGTGGCCCTCTTTGGTGTTTGCCCGCTTTTTCTTAAGTAGCCCAAAAAACCGCTTGCCCGCAATCATCTGCTCAAACAAGTCATCGGCCATCTTTAAATCGGCACTGGGAATCGCGGTTTCAAATGCAGGCGCCAGCCCCATCGATGAGGGTCTGTCAACGATACTAACAACAATTTCGTGCTGAGAAAAAGCATTCATCGAAATCAGTAAAAAAACGAGGTAGACTAATTTTTTCATACTGCAAGTGTTTTAGATTTTCAATTTTAAACAAATGCCCACTGGAATAGTTGATAAAACAAGTTACTGAAAATCCACCAACGATCTGTGTCGCGGTGTTGTTAAACATTTGGCAGCCGATATGACAAGCTGCTAAAAGATTGCTACAAACCATGATTTTATGCCAAAAAGCTGGTAATTTTAATACGAGTGGAAAATTAGTTTGATGAATACTCCATACCAAAAACTGAAACAGATCCTGCCATTCTTAATTCTGGCAGCGATGGCTGTAACCATTGTTTCATTGACCATTGGCAAGGAAATATACGGCCACCGTGAGCAAAACCTGGTTTCGTTTGCGGTTGTCAATTTTTCCGGCTACCTGTTCTTTTTCCTCATGCCGGTTGAGCTGGCCTTTGTTTATTACCTGAAATCAGGAGCTGATGTTTACCTGCTGACTACAATGGCCGTAGGGACTGCTTTGGGCGCCCAACTGGTGGATTATTACATTGGACGATTCTTTAGTTTTCATATGATTGACCGGCTGATTGGACGGCACCGCTACGAAAAAGCCAAAACCGAAATTCGAAAATACGGAAACATCACCATCTTTGTTTTCAACCTGCTGCCCATATCCTCGCCGGTCATTCTGCTGGCCGCAGGCATGTTAAAACACCGACTGGAAGAAGCGTTGTTCTACAGCTTTGCGGGTTTGCTAATGAAGTACCTGCTCATTATAATTATCTTCTAACGAAAAAACAGCAAGCTTTTCATCGAGGTTTACCTAACCAGGCAAATTCAAAAAGCACTTCAATCAGCCACGCTTAATTCAGAATAAAACATTTTTCGGCCAGAGAAATATCATGGCTGATTGTCCTAGAATTCATTATTCTTGTTGCTGATTTCAAAAACCAAATCAAACAACCAATTAATAAACCAAAAGTAAGATGACAATTAGCAGAAGAAAGTTCATCACCACCGGGGCGTTGGGCCTTGGCGGATTGATTGTTACCGAACGAAGTTTTAATTTTTTTACAGCAAGTGACGTCAAAGCAAAAATTGTGATCGTGGGAGGCGGCGCTGCCGGCATCACCATGGCAGCTTACCTTTCCGACAAACTCAGGCACGACGACATCACCATTATTGAACCCAACGAAATTCACCATTATCAACCCGGCTACACCTTTATTGCCTCCGGAACTTTTACCCCGGATGAAATTGTAAAACCTACGGAATCGCTGATTCCAAGCGGCGTCAACTGGATCAAAGACCACGTGACCGAACTGAATCCGGACATCAACGCGGTCATAACTGCCAAAAACGGAAAAATCAAGTATGACTTCTTGGTGTTGGTACCAGGCTGCGTGACCGACTTCAATCAAATTGAAGGACTATCGAAAGAAACGCTTGGCGATGGAAACATCCATTCGATTTATGATTTTAACGGAGCCCAGAAATGCCATGAAGCCCTTCAAAAGCTTCCTGCTAGTAAAGAGGGAAGGCTGATTTTTACCGACACCTACACCAAACTAAAATGTGGTGGCGCACCAAAAAAGATTTGTTTGTTGACCGAAGATTTCCTTCAGAATAACAATAGCCGGGAAGGTTTCCAAATTGACTATTTCAGCAATTCGACCAACTTGATGAC
>NZ_LGIA01000194.1 GCF_001270965.1 Sunxiuqinia dokdonensis
GTCAGCAACTTTTACTCCGGTATAGCCTACCAGCAAACCGGACAGACACAAAAAGCGCTTATTTCGTACCAAAACGTGATAAAAGACCGCGACAACCTTTTTATAGAACAGGCCCAGTGGTACATCGGACTGTGCTATCTGCAAAACGAAAACAGGAAGAAAGCATACCGGCAGTTCACAAAAATTGCCAACAGCGATAGTTTTTACCAGGAAAAAGCATCAGCCATCCTGAGGAAAATAAAATACCTGGAGGAATAGCCGGCCAACAGATGAAAGCAAATAAAGTCAACGATAAAAAATTAAAAGATTGTTAGCAGAAAAATGAATCGGTAGTCCTTTTAATCCTTAGTTCCTTTGTTCAGTTCAACGTTCCTTAGTTCAAGATCCTTAAAGTTCAAAAGTTCATTTTTTTCCGTATTCGAATTGACATTCCTTAATTATCCTAAATGTTCACGGAATAAAATTCTGAATACTTCACTTGAGCAAGTAAAGTCTTTTTTTCGAAAATAATGGTTAATGAAAGCCCGGATTGGTTAATCCCGGGCTTTCTTTTTGCGGTAAATCTGGTCCAGAAAAAGAAAGACAATTACGCCGAAAATGATTAAAACAAAGTAAATATCTTTGCTCTTAAACAATGGTTCAGGGTTTCCAACAACCACATAACCAAGCCAATAATGAGGATGTGCTTTTAAAGGATCGGCATTTTGAATATGTGCCAGCTTAGCCGATCGCAAAGCTTCGTTTTTTGTTTTACCCTTCGATAAAAATTTGTAGAAATCTTTCATAATATGAGCGCCAGACTCATCTTCGACTTCCCACAGTGTCATCACGATGGAGGGACAACCAGCATATAAAAAACCGCGAGCCAAACTCATCACACCCTCCCCTTTCTGCAGCTTACCACTCCCTGTGTTACATGCACTTAAAACTGCCATGCGCGCCTTCAAATCCATCGTGTAAATTTCATTCGTATTGAGCCATCCATCTTCGGCTTCATCCATATAAGGCTTTGAAAAAGCCAGCTTCGAATACATGGGCAGCGTATCGTTAATCAAAGTGTGCATGGCCAGGTGCAGGATATCGTAGTCCGACGCGGCGCGTTTAAATTGCGACTCCTGGGCGAGCGAATCTTTAAAAATATCGCCTGAAACATACTCTCCAACAAAATCAACTTCCTTACTTACAGCAGGTAAAGGAAGCAGCCCCGCCCGATACTCCGAAATTTCCGTGTAGTCGCGATCATCATCCACATAGCTAGGCGCGAAAGCCAACAAATCTTTCTGAGCAAGTTTTGCTTTGTCGAAATAGTTGTAAAGCAGCGTAGCCGAATAGGTATAGCTAATCGAATAGTCATTGACCAGGTAGGGCAGCGTACGAAAGTTCATCTTACTTGTATCAGGCATCTGCGAAAGCAAAGCATCAAACGGGATGTAAGCCAACTTATCATCCGGAACAACCACCAACTCCCTGTTTTCCAAAACTAAACGATCAGGATCCAGCAGAACCTGATAAAGCTGATAGGCCGCAGTAACATAGCCTTTATATTCTTCCTTGCCGGTAAACAAGTATTTCGGGCTGGTTAAAAACTGATACACCGACTCGATGTTTGCCACAAAAGTCGAATCAATCGTTTCTCTCGTGAAACGCACCTCGCTATCGGTGATAATAAACTTGAAAATCTGGCCAACATGCAACTGATCATTGGGCTCTTCGATCAAATACTCAACCACGGCCGTCTTCCTGCTCATGCGTTTCTGAATATCCTCAACACCAACGACTTCATTCTTGTATTTAAACGAATAATAATTGGGAAATGAATCTTCAAAAAGCTGCACCAACTGTCCATATTCCTCTCCCAGCTGAAAAATTTTGGAATTGAATAATTCAATGCGGGCTGAATCGGGTTCCGAATTCTGATTCTCTTCAAACAGCATTTCCTTGTAACTCGAAATATTCATTTTCAAGTAATCTTCGCGATTAAGCAGGCTGTCGGGAATCCCTCCAAATTTTTTTGCTTTCGAATCCTTTATCGAGGCCAAAAAACTGGCGGATTTGCTTTTTTCG
The DNA here is from genome assembly GCF_001270965.1 of Sunxiuqinia dokdonensis. Lineage (GTDB taxonomy): Bacteria > Bacteroidota > Bacteroidia > Bacteroidales > Prolixibacteraceae > Sunxiuqinia > Sunxiuqinia dokdonensis. Next base: position 2,065 of record NZ_LGIA01000194.1, read on the forward strand.
GCAAACTCGAACCCCTTTTGAGCATAGCCCACCACATTGGTTTGCTGAAAAAGCTTGTAAGCAATACCAACGGCAGACATAAACGTAGACTCCTGATTTTCAGAAAGAAAAAACTGACTATCTTCAGAAACATAGCCCGTTCGGATTTGATGGATGAGCTCTGCAGCTTTTTCAATGGCATCCAAGGCAATCGTCAAATTGGCAACGGCTTCCGGCTTGTCGGACGCTGACAAATTTAGGTCAGCCAAAGTTTCCAGGCAGTAGGCTTTTTTCTTCAGCACTTCCAGCAATTGAATCTCCGAAATCTCCTGACCCAAGGCCGGATTAACTGAAAAATCCAAAGCCGAAAATCCATCTGTACCCGCAACCAATGCTTTTTGATAATACGCAAGCGCCAATAATAAATCCTCTTTTCGCTTCGTATAAAAATCGTTTAAACCACTGGCTTCCGAACTTCGCTGAAGATAGTAATCACCAAAATTGAGCATCACATCGCTATATTGCAGGCTCTTCTTTGTAAAATATTTGGCAACCAACGTCTCCGATAACTTAACATACTCCAAAGCTTCATCGTATGCACCAACCGACAGTAAAAAAGAGGTATAATCCGAATACTCCAGGCCTAAATCATAACTATCCTCGCCCTTGAGTTGAACTAGAATATCAAAGGTTTTTTGATAATAATTCTTAGTCATCTCCACATCCCCCAACTCGCTATAAACACGAGCTAACAAACTGTAATAATACGACTTAGAATCCTCATCAACCCGACCAACATTGGCCAAACTTGTTTGAATTGCTTCAGTATATTGCTTTAACAAATACAAGTTCTCAGCAATATTGTATTCGGCAGTAACGATGGCATCGGCATACCTTTTCGGGTCACTGCCGAATACCCGAAGAGCCGCCTTTTGGTACTCCTGATTCTTTAAATAATCGCCTTTTAGTTTATAGACGGTACCTAGATTGGCGAAGACATATCCTAGCCTGGGATTATCTGAAGAATATGATCCATTTATAACTTTTTCTGCTTTGAGGTAAGTTTCTATGGCTTTATCAAATTCCCCAAGGTTCTTGAAAATAATACCCAAGTTAATTAGTGGAGTCGTAAGTCTCATATTCTCTTCGCCGTACAACTTGACATCCAACTCAACTGCTTTTTTAAAACTTATGACAGCACTATCAAAATCTCCCATTCGAAAATAATGAGTTCCTTTTCTGTTCATCTCAATAGATAATAAACTATCCTTTTCAAAAGACGAATATTCCTCATTATTTTCTTGAGCACCCAAAGAGAATGAAAAAAAACACGAAAAAACACAAACCACAAAAAAACTGTAATTAAGCGACTTACAAACAAATCTGAATTTTTTACTCATTTTTTTTGCACTTCAGTGGGTTACCTTTTTCCCTTTTTCGGAATAAAGAAGCGAACAAAGGATAATTAAGGAATTAAAAGTATTAACCATTAAGATTTAAAAGTAATGAAAACTTTATTTGCTAACAACGAAAACAACATTTTTGATGCATTCGAAATTTTAACAAAAGAAGAATTAAACGAAGTAAAAGGTGGTACTTCTCGCGACAAAGATTTAATTGTTGAAGACTACGATTAATCATCACTTACTTTTCTGAAAATTAATCATTACACAAATCAGTTTGAAAAGCTCCGTAGAATCGGGATTATAATGTCCGGTGTCTTTTTATCATTTTCAACCGTTCTTTGAGCAGCGTTCTTGTAAGCAAGATTTCTGCGGACAGAAAAACAGGTGTAAGTTAATTACGATAATTACAAACAAAATTAATCAGACGATTTCTTAGACCCTTTATAAAGTTTATATTCTCGGAAGCTGCAAGCCAGCGAACCATTGTAAAGTGGAATTTTAACTTCGGGTCGCAAACCAATCGATTTTAAACATTCGTTCGTACTGATAATCCAGGCAGTGGTATTTGGATGGTGATGTTTCAAACGCTCTCCAACCATCGCGTAAAAAGCCTGATCGCCCGATTTAATTCGCTCGCCATAAGGGGGATTAAATATCAGAAAAGAGGATTCAACTTTCTTTTCCAAAGTACGAAAATCAGCAATCTCAAGCTGGACAACATCTAACACATTCGCTTTTTCTGCATTTTTGTAGGCCATATCGATATTTTGTCTGGAAATATCTGATCCGTAGATTTTAAAACCAAGCTGATTGTGATCTTTTTGGTTCTTTATATTCCTAAAAATTTCCTCCTTGTAATTTTTCCATTTCTGAAAGCCATACCCTTGACGAACTTCGCCTGGCAGGATATTTTTTGCCATCATGGCCGCTTCAATAACAATGGTGCCTGAACCACACATGGGATCCGTTAACGGCTCCTGTCCATTCCACCCAGCCAATTTCAACATTCCAGCCGCCAAAACCTCACTGATTGGGGCTTCATGACTACCGATCCGGTAACCACGCTTGTGCAACGACTCGCCGCTGCTGTCGAGCGAAATGGTACATTCTTCATTGGAAATATGGAGGTTAATCAAAATATCCGGCCGGTCAACGTGAATGGAAGGCCGTTGCCCGCTAATTCTCCGAAAACGGTCAACAATCGCATCCTTGGCTTTCAATGACGCGAACATGGAATTGCGAAACAAGTCGTTAAACACCTTGCTCTGAACGGCAAACGTTTGATTGACGTCAAAATAATCTTCCCAACGTATTTTAGAAACCTGGTGATAAAGATCATCAACCCGCTTGATGCGAAAAGTTCGCAAAGGCATCAAAATTTTCAACGCGGTGCGCAATGCGTAATTCGCCCGGTACAGCAAGCCGATATCTCCGCTGAAATACACAGAGCGCCTGCCCAGTTCCACATCATCGGCACCAAGGCCAATCAACTCTTCGGCTAAAACAGGCTCCAAGCCTGCATACGTTGTTGCCACAAAACGTAAGTTATTTTGCATGTTCAATTTATTAAGTGATCGGTGAAATTCACCAAGCGTTCGTGATTAGATTCCTGCGCCATCGCTAAACGATGTTTCGCGCGCCTTAAACTGGACAATTTTAGAATTGGGCGGGACATTGTTGGTGACCCAAACGTTACCGCCAATGATTGAGTTTTGACCCACCGTGATGCGCCCAAGAATGGTTGCCTGCGCGTAAATAATGACATTATCCTCAACAATTGGATGGCGCGGTACACCTTTGATTGGATTTCCATTTTCATCCAGGGGAAAACTTTTTGCACCCAATGTCACCCCCTGATACAGTTTGACATTGTTGCCAATGATGCAAGTTGAGCCAATAACCACGCCTGTTCCATGATCGATGGTAAATGATTCGCCAATTTCCGCTTTGGGGTGAATATCAATTCCTGTTTCTGAATGGGCCATTTCTCCAATAATACGCGGAATGAGCGGGACATTTAGTTTTAACAGTTGGTGAGCCACCCGATAATTGGAAATGGCACGAATGGCCGGATAGCAGAAAATGACTTCGCTCCGGCTTTTCGCTGCCGGATCACCCACAAAAGCCGTTTCGACATCGCCAACCAACTTTCTGCGGATTTCGGGCAACGACGCAATAAACTCAGAAGCCAACTGCTGTGCATGGTGATTACGCTCCTGCATATCAACCTCCTCCGGATTATCGCAGGTAAAGCATAATCCGGCCAAAATCTGCTCAGACAAGCTTTCAAAAAGCTCATCGACATAAACACCCATATAATGTTTTATGGTATTCGGACGTAAGCTGGTGTTTCCAAAATATCCCGGAAAAAGAATTTCACGGATCATATTGACAATCCGCGCTAATTTTTCGGTTGATGGCAAAGGCTCGCCCAGCCGATGTTCGTGACAAACCTGGTCATAACTTTGTGGAGCTGAGAGCTGGTCAACTGTATTGTTTAAAATGCTAAGAATTTTTGAATCAGATTGCATCTTTCTCTGGATTAAACAGGGTTGTACTTAAATATCTTTCACCGGTGTCGCATAGGATAACAACTACGCACTTACCTTTGTTTTCGGCTCGTTTGGCGATTTCCAAAGCGGCATAGACATTGGCTCCGGAAGAAATTCCGCAAAACAATCCTTCTTCTTTGGCCAGCCTACGGGCAGTTTCAAATGCGTCCTCGTCGGACACCTGGAAAACTTCATCGTAAATTTTGGTATTCAATACTTTCGGAATAAACCCGGCGCCAATTCCTTGAATTTTATGCGAGCCGGGAGGGTTCCCAGACAATATGGATGAGTTTTTGGGTTCAACGACAACACAATGAACCGATGGCTTTTTCTCTTTTAAAACTTCCGACACACCAGTAATGGTTCCACCGGTTCCGGCGCCGGCCACAAAAATATCAACGGTGCCTTCCGTATCGTTCCAAATTTCAAGTGCTGTGGTTTTTCGGTGCATTTCGACATTGGCCGGATTGGCAAACTGCATGGGAATAAAAACATTCTCCAACTCCCTTGCCAGTTCCTCGGTTTGCTCAATCGCCTCGCGCATGCCCCCTTTTGCCGATGTAAGAACCAGCTCAGCACCATAGGCCTTCAGCACAACCCGGCGTTCGACCGACACGCTTTCGGGCATCACAATTTTCAGCCGATATCCTTTTACCGCACAAACCATGGCCAAGCCAATGCCGGTATTTCCGCTGGTGGGTTCAATAATTACCGTATCCTTATTGATCCGGCCTTCTCTTTCAGCGCTTTCAATCATGGCCAGTGCCAGCCGATCTTTTACCGAACTTCCCGGATTCTGCGACTCGAGCTTCACAATCACCCGAGCCAAACAGCCTTTCGTCAATCTGTTCAGCTCAACCATCGGCGTGTTGGCTACCAGTTTCGTTATGTCTGTGGCAATTTTCATCTGACTATCTTTTTTTGATTTCGGGAAACTTTCTGGAGATTTAACCTTAAACAAAAGTCCCCTTTTTATTACTGAAAAGCAAGGGAAGACAAAAAAACAAATCAAGCGGAAAGCAATGCCTGAACCGCCTGAATGGCATTTTGAACACGCTGTTCGCCCAAGCCTCCGATCTCGACAAATTTCAGCTCACGCTTTATCAGCTCGGCCTTGTAAGCAGCAAACAACTGGAGCCTTTCCTCGCCTCCGTGTTCGCGCAGCGGATCCGGTTCCCAGGGAATATCGGGTAAGCATAACAAATACAGATCGATAGGCAAATTGTCAATTTCCTTTTCCAGCCAATCCGGTTCGGCTTGGTAAGCCCACTGAAACCAAATCTTGGTAATGATTAACCAAGTGTCGAAAAACACGAGTTCCGGCTCGCCAAGCTCTGACTCCTGATATTGCTGAATCTGCTTTCTGGCTATCTGTTCTAAATCGTGATAAGTGTAATCTGTGGAATGATTCAGAAAATACTCACGGGCATATTCCGGGTAAAACGTACCGTCAAAATAACTGGCCAAGTTCCGAGCCAAGGTACTTTTAGCTGTTGATTCGGGGCCGGTAATGGCAATTCGGATTGGTTTACGCATTTTGCCGGTTTAAATCAATTTTCCAACTACGATAGCCAACAGCCGCCATGCCGGTATACACCAGAAATAAAACAACGGTTGGCCAAAGACCTTTAAAGCCATAAAGAAAAGCGGAGAAAAAATCGACAAAAATCCAAATCAACCAATGCTCCAGATACTTACGAGCTAACATCCAGGTTGCCACAATACTCATGGCCGTCGTTAACGAATCTCCAAAAGGAACGGGCGAGTCGGTGTAATACTTCAAGCCAAAAAGAAAAATCAGAAATAAAACGATGGTGATGCCAATAACTGGAAGGTAAAACCTGCGTGGCATTCGGCTCACGGTCAATTCAGCTTTTGAGTCGGGGTTTCCTTTCAACCAAAAATACCAGCCGTAAATACTCACGCCAACGTAGTACAACTGCAAAAGCATGTCGGCGTAAAATTTCGACACGAGAAATACGTAAACGTAAATCGCCGAAGTAATTAAACCAACGGGCCAGGTAAAAATATGCTGCCGTATGGAAAGAAAAATGTATGCAAAACCCAAAACAGCTCCAAGCAGCTCGATGTAATTAGCCGTCAGCCAGGTCAATAAAGAATCAGTCATTCGTTAGTTCTCTACCAGAAGATTGTTGTATTCCGAACTGCTTTTCAGGACTTTCAATGCTTCCTTGACCACACTGCTATCTTCATTAACAACCTGATAATAAGCACTTTGTCCAAACAAATCCCGAGCAACGATCGCCCTGACTTGCTCTTTAATAATGGGGCGGGCAACAGCCAGGCTTTCATCGTCTCGTTCTATACCTTCTTTATCGGCCTCGGCCACCATCTTCTCAACCAGCTCATCTTCGATGACAAAATTTTTCTGAAAAACATCAAATGACGGATAATTCTGCGTGAACTCAGACCGGTTTCTGTCCATGTAGTCCAGGGCCGCCGTGTAAACAATATTTTTTCGCACCATTTGGTTGAAGTAACCGTAATTTTGCGAAGTATCCATGGGTACAAAAATGTCGGGCATAACCCCGCCTCCGCCATAAACAGTTCGCTTGTTAACCATGGTTTCAAACATGAGCTTTTCATCAAAATGGATGCTGTCGCGGGTAAAAAACTCACCCGCTTCAAACCGTTTCCGATAATCGCTCCGGTAAGCTTCCACGCCCTCTTCATACGATTTTTGAATTCCCCGGCCACTGGGCGTATGATAATGAGCTGTTGTCAACCTCACCATTGAGCCATCATTCAGAAAATAGGGCTGTTGAACCAAACCTTTACCAAACGATCGCCGGCCAACCACCACGCCGCGATCCCAATCCTGGATGGCGCCAGCCACGATCTCACTGGCCGAAGCTGAACCTTCATCAATTAAAACCACCAACTTTCCCTGCTCAAACTCGCCCAGAGCGGAGGCTTTATAGTCCTTCCGCCGGCTATTTTCGCCTTCGGTGTACACAATCATTTTGAAGGCGCCCAAAAATTGGTCAGCCAGCTCAATGGCCGCTTTCAGGTAGCCTCCGCCATTTCCACGTAAATCCAGCACCAGGTTTTTGAACCGGGGACTTTTTTTCAAATCCTTAATGGCATCCGTAAACTCGTCGGTGGTCGTTGCCGAAAATCGGTTTAATTTGATGTAGCCCGTCTCCTCGTCAATCATGTAGGATGCATCGAGGCTGTGGATGGGAATTTTATCACGAATAATACGAAAGTCGAGCAGGTCTTGCTGTCCATTTCGAAGAACTTTCAGGTTAACCACCGTTCCCTTATCACCGCGAAGCATGTCAAAAACATCGCTGTTTTCGATACCGATTCCGGCAATCTCCTTATTGTCAACTTTTAAAATGCGATCGCCCGCCTGCAAACCAACTTTTTCGGAAGGCCCGCCGGGAATAGTCGCGACAACCAGCAAAGTATCTTTAAAAATATTGAATGAAATACCAATACCTTCAAAACTACCCTGCAACGGCTCATTCATTTTTTCAACTTCTTCCTTGGAAATATAAACCGAATGCGGATCGAGTTGCTTGAGCACCTCAACAACGGCCTTTTCGGTCAGATCTTCAATATTGGTGGTATCAACGTAGTTACTTTCAATCAACTGCAACAGTCGGCCATACTTCATCATGCTAGCCTGAACATCTTGTGCGGGAACGGTATTTGATATTGAGATCAGCCCCAAAGTCAGGACGATCCCAATGGCGATTGTTTTCTTCATTCTTGTCATCATGGTCTTTTGCTTTTTATTTTCGAACCGGTAAAGATAAAAGATTATCTCCCCCGGAACAAAAGGTACACATTAATAAGTGTTAAACAGCAAAAAGTGTTCATATCCCATCAGCTACACGCAGAAAAAGGCAGCTCATGCATGAGCTGCCTTTTTCTGTCTCAACAAATGTGTCAACAAAATTTCGAATCGAATTACCTGTCATGCCAACAGGGTCACACTTTCGTTTACTGCGCTGCAAAGAAACTTTTAGCCCTCGTGGTTTCTACCGATGATTTCATCGCAGGTTGAAAACTTTGAGTTATTGGACACGAATTCCGGGATCAACGCTTTCATCCGGCAAACCAACTCTTCCTCTGATTCAAATTGTGAAGCAATCAACAAGGCATCAACCGCATACTTCACACTCCCAAAATCCAACTTGCAAACTTTCGCCATCCGAATCTTCGCGTGATGCGTTTGAATGGTATTGTCGTGATTGGTCAACAATTCTTCGTACAACTTCTCGCCAGGACGCAAACCTGTAATTTCAATCGGAATGTTCTCGGGTTTCAAACCCGCCAGTGCGATCATTTTTATCGCCAGATTGTATATTTTTACCGGCTCCCCCATATCAAACATGAAAATTTCGCCACCGCGCCCCATAAAGCCAGCTTCCAAGACCAACTGACAGGCTTCGGGGATGGTCATGAAATAACGGATAATATCGGGGTGAGTCACAGTCAGTGGCTTTCCGCTTTCAATTTGCTTTCGGAAAAGCGGAACTACCGAACCATTGGAACCCAACACATTTCCAAATCGGGTGGTAATAAACTGTGTTTCCTTGTGGTTCGCTTGTGAAAGCGCCTGAATATACAACTCACAAATTCGCTTCGATGCCCCCATGACATTGGTTGGATTAACCGCTTTATCGGTCGAAATCATCACAAATTTCTTCACATTAAATTCGACAGAAAGATCTGCCAGCAAACAGGTTCCTCCCACGTTTACCCGGATGGCTTCATAGGGTGCGGCTTCCATGAGCGGAACGTGCTTGTAGGCAGCAGCATGAAACACATATTTTGGGCGATATTTTTCGAATAAAAATCGCATGCGCCGCCGATCAACCACGCTGGCCACAATAACATCAAAACGACTCTCCGGAAAGGAAGCTTTTAACTCGTTTTGCAAATCGTAAAGTCCGGATTCGGACTGATCGAGCAAAACAACTTGCTGCAAATCGAGCGACAATAACTGTCTTACCATCTCCGACCCGATCGAACCAGCGGCACCGGTTACCAAAACCACCGCATTTTTCAGTCCTTTCGAAATATTTGTCATATCCAGCCGGATTGGCTCACGCCCAAGCAGGTCTTCAATCCGCACCTCATTAATTTGATTCCACTTCAATTTTCCATCAATCCAGTCAGAGAACGGAGAAACTTCACGGACACCCAGTCCATTCATCAAACAACGATCAAAAAGCGCTTTCTTTCGAGCGGGTTCAATGTTGCCTTTATCCACGGCCAGAATCACTTCGCGAATTTCCATTCGCTTGAGTGCTTTTCGAAATACATAATCTTCCGAAAAAATAGGTTTCCCCAAGAGCCGCTTGCCGATCAAGGATTTATCGTCGTCGATAAAGCCCATGACATGAATCCGAGTATAATGCTCATTTTCAAGCACGTTTGCGGCAATCTTTCCCATCTCGCCCGCCCCAAATATGAACACACGCTTGTAGTATTTATGCTGAATGATATATGTGTAGTACAAACCCCTTGTCAAGATTCGTACGCCCATTAACAGCACAGAGACAATGGCGGCATGAATCAATACAACCGAATAAGGAAGAAACCACGCCTGTACTAAATACCTTCGGGAAAACCAGGCAACTAGAAGCGAAAAAAGCATTGCTCCGCTAATGGCTACACACAAACGGACGGCATCTTCAATAGACGAGTGTCTGACAATTCCCTTGAACGAGCCAGTAAACAAGAAGGCCATGAGATACAGCGGCAGAATAATATACAGCAACTGCTCAGTCATTTGCCGGACAGAAATCTCCGTGAGGTTGAAGTTCAAACGCAACACATAGGCTGCAAAAAAGCTGCCCGCTGTAATCACGATATCCGTGAGCAGCACGAAATATCGAGGCACAACAAAATTTCGAATAGATTTATAAATCAATTCATTCATGACTGCCTTACTTGTAGCATTGAAAAGAAAATATGCGCAACAGAAGCGGACACAGCCACACCACTGGGCATGTCCGTCACACCTACCAATGAAATCGTCGAAACTACCCTGATTTATTCAATCGGCTTTAGCCACACCGCGCGCCAATAATGGAAACACAGCCGGTCGCAGCCCCCCTGAAAATTGCCGTTACAGTACACCTTGTCCAAAAAATAGGAAGGTACCCGTAATTTTCGGAGTTCGCCGGTCGATTCAAGTCTTATCTTTTTTGCGATCTTGATAATCTGAAACCGTTTACCACAATATTCTTCCATTTCCGGCATAAAATATAGCCCATTGCATTTTCCGTGTTCATCCAGAGTTCCCGCAATTTCGCGCATCTGACGCACCTCCACCCAATCGCCAACTTCAAAGAATTGCTTTTCTGAAGCTGACAGGTTATCCGATCGCGGAGCGGTGTGCCGTAGAAAAAAATAGTTCGTCCGCCCTTTCAGGGTAAAGATTTTGTTCCGAATCTTCATCACTAACTTAGTCACCAAACTCCTTGGTTTGCTTGATTCTTTGAGAACGGCTCTCTCGAAATTACAAGCATCATCAATCACTTTTTGCATATTGCTCAATTTAGATCAAACCGAATAAAAGCTAAACCGCTTATAAAGTTTATAAACATCAATAAGCGTGACTCCATTATCAAAATTGAAGGTGTGAGTTCCGCCCAGCCTGGATTCCCAGTCTGCTTCACATTTCAAAACCGTCTGTTCGGCATATTCCTGTTCATTCAACACCGTTATTTCATTCAAATTAAATGCTCTTCCATACCTGCCTGCACAATCCTGAGCAGGTCGATAAATCCGGTTTTCAGACCTGAAAATCTTCCCTGCCGGTCGTGCGGTGCGCACATCGGTTACAATTGGATTTGACGGATGCGCAGTCCACTCGGTGGCAAACAAGTGATTCGCATAAAAAAGAAATAGCTCCCGGTGATCGGGGAATTCGGGGAGCTGGTTAATCGCAGTAAAGAGCCACCACTTTCCCTCATGAAACAGCATGGTTGTATCCGCTGCGTTCACCCCTTCCATCAGGTTGACGACAAAGCTCCATTTGTCGGGGAATCTAACACAACGATACAATTCAATTGTTTCATTTTCTGATGTTTCGGGAATCATATAATAATTGTTAGCAAACTCAAAAACAAATGGATAAGATAAATGGTAAGGCTTTTCCAATATTTTTTCGGTGCCCAGCAACTTTCCTTCTTTGTTCAATTCCAAAACGCTGATATGTCCTTTTCCGGCCCGATAAATAAATTCTTCAACGAAAACAAAAATCTTGCTGCTCCCGGACACAACGAAGGGATCGGCCCAAAATCGGTCGGCAGGCGGTACCAACGATTGATAGGCACCCGATAAGTAAGGGAACGGATTACCATCGATTCGAAAATTCAGGAACCATCGCCAGCGATTTCGATAGGTAAAATGCAAGTGCAGATACCGGAACAAAACCCGGAGTAAATTTGCCAGGGCCTGGTAATTGGAGTCTGGAAGCCGCTCTTCATGCTTCACCATAAAAACAGACTGGTCGTACCTGTTGGCCTGTTGATAAAGATAATCGGGCCCAAAGTTGAAAATGCCCTTCAACAAACGCAAAATCACCAGTTTTCCAACCGAATAGACCTGATGCTGATTGACACACACAGAATTGTAATTGACCGGGAGCTTGCTTCGATGAACCACAATTTCATTTTTTAAATCGCTATTTGTACAACGCAGGCTAAGGTCGATAACCGGATCGTGGTTAACCATCTCCCAGTAGCAACTGGAAACGCAGCCTTCATCTTGCTGATTGTCAATAGAAAATCGCCACATCCCGAAACGGGCCAGCTGTACTTTCGGATCGCGCACAACGAGGGAACTGAAGTTCAACAAAACATCCAGTTCACCCTGCCACTCCCCGACCTGCAATCTCAAATGCCGGGGATAAAAAATCAATTCGGGAACATCATGCAGCAGCTGGTCAAGATTAACGGGCTGGCTCAGTGCGGCTCTGCGCTGAAAAATAAACTTATCGAGCCAACAGTGAAATTGGTATGCCAGCGGGAGCTTTTTGAGCGATGGATTCACCTGGTCGATATCCGCGTAAACCACCGTCACAATGTGCGCATAGTCCGACGCTATAATTTCCTCGAGCAGCTGGTAAACCCAACGATTAACCGTTTGCCCATCCAATATTACACCAACTTTTAAAGCATCCTTCATTGCATTTTAATATTTTCTGATTCAAGAAAAGCACGAGCGAACCAAAGAATTAGCTTAAGATTTTACGAATGGTTTGGCAGATGTACATCAAGTCATCATCCGACAAATCCGGATACACCGGCAAAGAAACCGTGCCCTGCCAGATTCTTTCAGCATTCGGGAAATCATCGGCTTTTAAGTCATAAGCCTCCCGATAGTAGGTCATACGGTGCAGGGGTTTGTAATGAACCGAAGTTCCAACGCCCTGCTCGTTCATCAGATCGATAAAGCGATTTCGTGATACCGGTGCCTCGGGCCTGATGATGATTGGGAAAAGGTGCCACGAATGGTTTTCAACCGGCTCCCGGCAGACAGGCAAATCAATATTGGGAATATCACTCAACCCGCGCATGTAAAACAAGGCGCAGCGCTGCCGCTGCATCCTGAAATACTCCGCTTTTTCGAATTGGGCAAGACCAATAGCCGCATTGATATCGGGCATATTGTACTTACAGCCCGGCGCAATAACATCGTATTCCCAAAGGGCACCTTGTCCTGTAAAACGATCCCAAACATCCCGGCTTATTCCGTGCAGCCGCATCACTTTCACACGGTTGTACAAGGTCTCGTCGTTGGTGACCAGCATGCCTCCTTCGCCCGTAGTGATCGTCTTATTGGCGTAAAAGCTAAAACAGGTTACATTCCCAAATGAACCCACATACTTGTCACCAAATTTGGTCGGAAAAGCGTGGGCCGCGTCCTCGATAACAACCACCTGCTTTCTGCTGCAAATATCCAGAATGCCGGTTTTATCCTCGGTCGTCATCACGCAGGATTGTCCGCCATAGTGAACGGGAATGACCGCCTTGATTCCAGTATTTTTGTCCAGTATTTTCTGTAACCCCCCGGGCGACATCAAACGGGTATCGTAGTCAACATCCGCAAAAACCGGATGTGCTCCAATGTACCGAACCACTTCGGCAGTGGCCGTGAAGGTCATTACCGGGATGACCACCAGATCGCCGGCTTTTACCCCTGCTGCTTCAATGGCTAAGTGCAGTGCAGCCGTACACGAGTTGACAGCACAGGCATATCGGGCTCCAACAAAGGCAGCAAACAGTTGCTCAAACAATAACACTTTCGTTGAACTGGTATACCAGCCACTTTCCAGCACTTCTTTCAAATACTTGAGTTCATTGCCGGCCAAGGGAATTTTTGAAAACGGAATGTACATCGCCAGGTAAAATCAAAATAAACAAACGCGAATTGTTTCGAGAATCAATTTCAAATCACCCAAAAAGGAATGATGATCAACATAGGCTTCGTAGAGGGAAAGTTTTCGCGGAAGAATCTCGTCACGATACAGGTGTTCCGGATCGCCGGATGATGCCAGCAACTCCTCTTCATTTCGATAGTCAACCGAAGCGCAATCGGTTATTCCGGGTGGAACTGACAACACCTTTTCCCATCGATCCGGGTAAACCGCTACCCACTTGCTCACCTCCGGGCGAGGTCCAACCAGCGACATATCGCCCTTTAGAACATTGTAAAGCTGCGGCAGCTCGTCAACCTTTGACTTGCGCAATATCCGCCCAACTGTTGTCACACGCGTCAGGCAACCCGCCTCAAAAGAGCCTTCCTCGGCTCCGGGAAATACGCGCATGGATCGGAATTTATAAATGTAAAATCGTCTCCCCTTTTGTCCCACACGGGCTTGCCTGAAAAATACAGGCCCAGGATCGAATACTTTGATTATGATCGCCAACACCAAGAATAGTGGGCCGAGAAGCACCAAGCCGATCAGACTGACGATACAATCGAACAGTCGCTTTCCGAGGGACGGGGGAAAAGCTCTCATCTCATTTCTGCTTTTTAAGAATTGATCATTTTGCAACCGAAAATCAACTAGAGGTTTTTTCGAATCAAACGAACCAACTTATTCAAGTTTCGTTGTCTCGAGAAATGTTTGCGGGCGTACATAAACCCATTCAGGCCGTATTGCTTCATCGTTTGCTGAGGAAGACCGACAACTGTTTTCATTAGTTTCGTCAGTTCGTCGGGATTTTCCGGTGGCAAAACCCAACCACAATCAGCTTTTCTGATGGTTTGGGCAGTATCACTGTCCTGATCAACGCAGGCGATGACCGGCTTTCTCGAAAAAAGGTAAGCCAAAAGTTTCGAAGGAATAGAACTCATCCCCGCGCCACATTTCACCGGCAACAACATCACATCAGCCTGAGCCTGTGTTTCCGGAACTTTTCCCTGTGGGACATCCCAAAATTCGATACACGATCCGTAGCCATCGGCAATTTTCCGGCATTGCTCCCGCATTGAACCGGCCCCGGCAACCACCAGCCGGGCGTTGGGAATGCGGGCTTCAGCAAAAGTTCGAACGACAAAATCGACCCCAGCCACCGGCCCAATATTTCCGAGGTACATGAAGGTAAACACCTTGTCCGGTTCCTCTTCGACCTGATGTTCCGCAAGCTCCTTCCGGTATTCCAAAAAGACATCCTCTTCCTGCCAATTATAAACCAAAGCAATTTTGTTGGATGAAATTCCGCGGGTGCTGATAAACCTCGTCATCATGTTGTCGGACACTGCAACCACCTGCGTGGCCATTCTCAAGGAAAAAGCATCCAATGGCATCAGTAAGCGTCCAACAATAGCCCCAACTGCGGGAATCTTGTTCGAGAGTGATTCCGGGTAAATATCCTCCACATGCACAACGGACTTCAAACCCAGACGATTGGCTGTTTTTGCAATCATGTACTGAGCCAGCAAAGGCCACGCACAAATATAGACGACGTCAATACTGGTGCTATTGTCGCGAATATACCGGGAAACATGCCTTCCGAAACTGTAGCTTTCCCACATACGGCCCAAGAGACACGACTTGGGACAGGTGTAGGATGGAAGAATAACTTGCTCGAATTGATCGCGCCTGGCAGTATCGGAACTGAAGGAAAACCCATACGGCCGGGAAGGCCTGGGAGTTAACACGCGAACTTGATAGTTCCGTGCCAGCTCCGTCGCCAGATCATAGGTTAACGAAGCCGCCACAACGGGTTCAGGAGGAAAAGTAGCACAAGCCATGACAATCATGAGATGCGGATTTTTGGGATGACAAAATCAAACACAACGGGAAACAAGCCTGGACAAGAGCCGATGTCCGTAGTACAGATTAAGGATATTCCTGATCACCTGGCTTTTTACACTTCGCTTTTTCAGAATATGAACACAAACGTAAACAACTGGATAAAAAATCGTTACAAGCACCGGATGCAACACATAGACCCGTGTGATGGGCACCCTTTCGAAACGCATGTAGCGTTTAAATTTATTGAGTGTCGGCAAGGGTACAAACGACTCAATTCCGTCCGACACCTCAATCGATCCCTCGTTTGCCAAAACCTGGTTAATCACGCAATACATCAAACCATTCATGGGATAATAAGTGCCATAATTCCGGTCGATATGTTGAAGGTGAAAATAATGCTTCCCGCCCAGTTTGTAGCAAATTGCATATCCAATCAGCACACCATCGCGATACGCGCCCTGGATAATCGTGTCCGGCTGATCAAAAAAGGAGGAAATGTACTTTTCCCAAAGTCTTTGATCGGTCAAAATGTTGTCGGTCCGTTTTTGCAATTTCAGCGTTTGCCGATTAATCTGCAAGCCAAAACTCACCAGGTCGGCAAGCAAGGGCCGCTTAAATTCGCAAGTACTCAAGCTTTTTCGCAAAGTCGTCCGCGTTTGCTTCCGAAACCCTTCGAGCGAATAACTATCGGTCCTTAAAATATACTCGTGCCCATTCTTTATTTTTGAACCCATTTTGATTACAGAAATCGGATACCGCCATTTCAGCATCTGCACAAGTCTTCGGTTAACAGGCACTTCGGCCAATTGCGGAAATGAATAATTGATCCACCCGTGCCGCATAAAAAACTGCCCTTCAATTTTTCGAATCTTAGCGCCATTGTCGCGAAGCAGCGCAACCAAGTCACTTGTTTCCATGGAGAAATTTTCAGAAAAGATTTTTAACAATTTGTAATTGCCGGCGAACGAATGCAGCGACTATTCCGCCTTTTCGATTTCAACCAGGGAATTGGCCTGACGACAAATCAACGCACTTTCCCACACGGACAAATACTTGGAGAAAACACTTTTCATGGTGTAATTCTGAAGAACCCGACGACTGCCGTTTTTCCCCCATTCAGCAGCAATCAGGGCATTTGACACAAAAAATGAGATGGCATCGCCCAAGCTGTCCACATCGCCCACAGGAACGCAAATGCCGCAAACCTGTTCTTCCCCAATGGCCAGCATTTTGGGGATGGCGCCCACCGGTGTGGCAACAACGGCACATCCCATGGCCATGGCTTCAAGCACAACCATCGGAAAACCTTCCGTGTAACTGGGTAAAACCACGACGGGCGAACGAGCCATGTGTTGCCAAACCTGCCTTTGATCCAGTTCGCCGGTAAACTCCAACCACTCCGTACCGCCCTTTTCACCGGCAATTTTTAGCAAAGCTCTTTTCAGCGACTCTTCGCACGCCCCAATCACGGTGAGTTTTTCAACCGATGAAACCATCTTACAGGCCTGCACCAATTCAAAAACACCTTTCTCCCAAATCACATGCCCAACAAACAGTAGCCTTCCCGCCGGACGTATTTGCTGATTTCCAGTCCACTTTCTCATTGCTTCCTCAGCCTCATTCGACAAGGGATTGGGAACATAGAAAACATTCTGACACCCTTCCTCCCTTAACATTTGAAACGAGGGCTCATCAATGATCACGGAGCAGGCACTATTTCGAATGATGTGAAGGATCAGCTTCCACTCCCAGTTATTTTTTCTCTTTAATTCAGGCACACGCCCAAAATGCCAGTGCATAACAACCGGAACATGAAACCTGCGGGCAAGGCTTTCGATGATCCAATCTTTCAACATGGCCAACGAAGCGCTACTGGCCAGGTGAATAACATGCGGACGCTCCCTCCGAAGCAACCGATACACCTTCCACACCGTCGCAACAGAATTCTGAATCCCGGTAAACACGCGAACAACCACCGACCCGGAGGTGACGGGCCGCAGGTGGTGCGACGTGTCGCATACCAACAGTTCAACTCCAGAGGTTCTGTCACGCAGAAAATCGACAAGTGTGCTGGTAACAGACTGTATCCCGCCACTTGGTGGTGGCAATGGTGAAACAAGCAGTACTTTCATCGGTCAACCTTACATTCGAGTAATTCATCCAGTGTTAACTGTTCATTCGGCGAGTACAGCTTTCGTTCGTGCTCCCGAATGCCATTGATATTCCAGCGAAACCGAATGGTCCGGGCCGGCACCCCGCCGACAATGGCATAGGGCAAAACATCCTTGGTAACCACCGCTCCCGCTGCCACTATCGCGCCCCGCGAAATTCGGACGCCCTTCAAAATGGTGGCACCTGTGCCAATCCAAACATCCGACTCTATTTTCACGGGCAAATCATCGGTCGGTAATTTATCTGACAATTGATAATCGAACATTGATTTTCCGGGAATATGGGTGGCGTGATTCCCGCCGACAATCGAGACATTCGGACCAAACAGCACCTTATCCCCAATGTAAATCTGACTGTCGGAAGCCAGAAACATAGCTCCGGGTCCAATATAAACATGGTTGCCCACATGGATGGTTTTGTAGTAGAAATAGGAGTGCAAAGGATAAAAGTAAACGTTCCGCCCACACGAGGCAAATTGCGACCGGTAGCAAAACATCAGCAGCCGTTCGAATCCTTTACTCGCCACCAAATGGCAGCTTGACATGAATCTGAAAACCAAGCGAATCATTTCAATAATTGAAGATAACCAACGACATTCTGCTCTTTTTGAAAGAGTTTTTTCGCAATCGCCTCATTCTTTAAGCCCAGTGCCAGCAACTTTTCGTCGGACAGATGAATCAAATAACGAAGCGCTTGACTGATCGACTTCGGATCAGAGGCCTGGCACAGAAGATTGCTGTCGTGCGATAGCAAATCGGGTAAATCCGACACCGAACTGCACACGATGGGTTTGGCACATGCCATGGCTTCGCAAACCACATTCGGAAAGCCCTCATAATAGCTAAATAAACCCAGGGCATCCGCCTCCTGAAATTTTGGAAGAATCGGGTTCGTAGCCGGATGAAAAGTGATCATCCCATTGAGGTTTAACTCAACCAAACGCTTTTGTCCCTCCACAAGCGACTGATCGAAATAAGGTTCTGTCAGCCGATCGCCATACCAGTTCACCTGAATCTTTTGCCGTTCTTTGTCATCCAGCAAGGCCAGGGCCTCAACCAAACCACGCAGGTTTTTTAACGACTGATGACTGGCCACAACAAGCAAGTTCAGCTTTCCGTCATTTCGGGGAAAATAGTCCCCACGTGGCTTCCATTTTTCAAAATCGATGATGTTGTACACCACCCGGCATTTGGCTTTCGGAAGCAAGGGATTCACTTTCCGCACAATCGAAATATTAGCGTAAGAATTGGCCACCACAAAGTCAGCAAAAAGATGAAACCAGCGGTAGAAAATATGTCTGGCCGACTTGTAAATATTTGGATTGGCACTTCCCTCGCTCACCACCAACTTCCACTTTCGAAAAGGAATACCGGCTGCCTCACAAATAAACGACGGTCCTTCGAGGAAGGAAACAACACCATCATAGTTTCCGCTGCGAATAAATTTCCGCAGCTTCCACAAACGACGGAGATATTTTTTTTCCGGAATACAATGAATGCTAATCCCATGCTCGGTAAGTGCCTGGTCGTAAAAGCGAATATCGTAGTAGGTCAGAAACGACACCTCGTTTCCCATTTCCTTAAATCCCAGAGCCAGTTCCACAATCTGACGTTGCGATCCGCCCGACCCGAGATAATCAATGACACAAAGAATTTTCATTTCGAAAAATGGGTTTGTAGCTGATTCGTCAATTCGACACCAAGATGACTTCGCTCATTCGAATGTCAAGCTAATTCGCCCGAATGAAGCCATTTAAGATTGCCTTTGTCGGCAGGTATTCCGACGATATCTTTTGGACAACGATAAACATCGTGTGCGATAATGTAAGCAAAAATCACCCACCCAATCTTCACTTGCAACAGTTGCGCACTTAACAACAGGCCGCCAACCGGAATAAGCAACAGCAAGGACTGCAGAGAGCCATTCTGTGTGAAAGTTTTCCAGCCAATCCTAAAAATCCGGAATAAAAAAACCAGGTAGAAAAACAAGCCAACAACGCCGCTCAGACAAAGGATCTCAAGAATAACATTGTGCGGACTAACCGTACGCCCGATATTATAGGAAGTCAGGTACTCGTAACCGGTTGTACCCACTCCCCAAATCGGATTCTCATTCCAAATCGGCAGCACTCTTCTCCACACTTCATCGCGCTCAGACAAATCGCCATCCGTAAGCGATTGTAGCAGTCGTTCCGTGATCATCTCCGATTTTAGTACCACTTGCCAAATAATCAGGATGATCGCAAAACCACAAAAAACGATGACCGGTTTCACCCACTTACTTTTTGACTGGTACAAAA
>NZ_LGIA01000195.1 GCF_001270965.1 Sunxiuqinia dokdonensis
CGGGAAAATTTGAAGGAGCAGAGGTGGTCCAATTGTACATTCGCGACCGTTTTGGAAGTGTGACCCGTCCGGTAAAGCAGTTGAAAGGGTATAAAAAAGTAAGCTTGAAGCCGGGTGAATCAACCCAGGTAAGCCTGACACTGACGGCCAAAGATTTGGAGTTTTTTAACGGGAAAGGCTACGTGATTGAGCCTGGCGACTT
Organism: Sunxiuqinia dokdonensis; assembly: GCF_001270965.1. Taxonomy (GTDB): domain Bacteria; phylum Bacteroidota; class Bacteroidia; order Bacteroidales; family Prolixibacteraceae; genus Sunxiuqinia; species Sunxiuqinia dokdonensis. The sequence goes on from NZ_LGIA01000195.1 coordinate 203, forward strand.
TGATGTTTGGGTGGGAACGAACTCGGTTGAAGGGCTTCATGGCGAACTTTCGATCAGCAAAAATTAAGATTGTCTCAACTTTAAGTGATTAGAAATGATGAACCTCATGCGCCAATTACTTTTAATGATTGGTTTCCTGGCCGGAATCGTTGGCTTGGTCCAGGCCCAGTCGTATTTGCACACCGAGGGCAAGAACATTGTCACTGGCAATGGGGAACCTATCATTTTAAGAGGAATTGGCACCGGAAACTGGATGTTGATGGAAGGCTACATGATGAAAACCGAAGGCATTGCCGGAACCCAGCATGAGTTTGAAGCCAAATTGATTGAAACGATTGGGGCCGAAAAAACGGAGACTTTTTTCAACACCTGGCTGGCCAACCATTTTACCCGGACTGATGTCGATTCCATGAAAGCCTGGGGTTTTAACAGCGTGCGGGTGGCCATGCATTACAAGTGGTTTACACCGCCCATCGAAGAAGAGCTGATTCCGGGCGAAGTGACCTGGCGGTTTAAGGGTTTTCAAATGATTGATCAGTTGCTGGACTGGTGCGAGGCCAATGAAATGTACCTCATTCTGGACCTGCATGGTGCGCCTGGCGGACAGGGTGCCAACGCCGATATTTCGGATTATGATCCTTCGAAACCATCGCTTTGGGAGAGCCAGGCCAACAAAGATAAAACCGTGGCTTTGTGGCGTAAGCTGGCCGAACGCTACGCCAACGAGCCGTGGATTGGCGGCTACGACCTGATCAATGAAACCAACTGGACATTTCCCGAAGGCAATAACTCCCAAATGCGCGAGCTGTTTGGAAGAATAACCGAAGCCATCAGGGAAGTGGACAACAATCATATCATTTTTATTGAAGGGAACAATTGGGCCAATGATTTTTCCGGTTTAACACCGCCCTGGGACAATAACATGGTGTACAGCTTTCACAAGTACTGGAGTGGAACCGGAGCAAACGACCTGGATTGGGTGTTGGACATCAGGGACGAGCACAACGTTCCAATCTGGATGGGCGAATCAGGTGAAAACTCAAATACCTGGTTCACCGATTTCATCGAACTTTGCGAAACCAACAATGTAGGTTGGTCGTGGTGGCCGGTAAAAAAGAACGGCATCAACAACGTGTTGAATGTCCCAATTAACAAGGGGTATGAAGATTTGGTTAAATATTGGAAAGGCGAAATTTCAACGGCGCCAACTCAAACACAAGCCTACCAGGCGGTAATGCAGTGGGCCGAAAACCATAAAATTGAAAACTGCACGGTTCAGTACGATGTGATTGATGCCATGATTCGTCAGCCGCACACCGATGCGGTGATTCCTTTCAAAAAACATCAACTATTGGAGCCCATTTTTTTTAGTGAATTCGATTTGGGAAGAAATGGAATCGCTTATTTCGACCACGATGTGGCGCATGACGGTGGCGACTGGACGGCTTGGAATACGGGCTGGGGATTGCGAAATGACGGCGTGGATATTGAAGCCAGCCAGGACCCCGGCGGAATCTCAAATGGCTATCAGGTGGGTTGGACCGCGAAAAACGAGTGGATGCAATATTCGCTTTCGGCAGATTCAACCGCAAAGTACACCCTCAAGATTCGACATGCTTCGCTTGGCTCGGGATCAAAAATGCACCTCGAAGTGAATGGTGCTGATGTGACCGGCGAGTTGACGTTGCCCTCAACGGGCGGTTGGCAGAACTGGAAAACAGCCACCTTTGAGAATATCGTTATTCCGGGCGGCGCCATTCAGCTAAAATGGGTTTTTGATAGCGGAAGTTCCAACCTCAACTATTTCGAGTTCAGCAATCCTGAATCGGCCGCGTCGGTTGATTTTCAGGCTTTGGCGGCCAGTACTTCAACCGATGGCTTTGAAATCAGCATCGGATTCAACAAGGAAATTACCAGCACCGATGCAGAACTGAACCTGGCTGACTTTCAGCTTAGCGTTGACGGAACGCCTGTGAGTTTGCTGTCGGTTCAAAACCATCCGTCCCAGTCGTCGGTCCTGATTATCAAACACGACAAAAAAATTTACTCAGACCAAGTAGTTACTGTGGGGTATGATGGCGAATCTGTTCGCGCAGGATCGCAAAATCTGCTGGAGTTTTCAGGCTTGGTCGCCGCAAACAACTTGCACACCACTTACCAGTTGCCCGGCAAAATTCAGGCTGAAAATTTTTATCACAACAACGGCTTGGCCCTGGAGGATTGTCAGGATCTTGGTGGCGGACAAAACACCGGACATGCAGCAGCCGGAGACTATTTGGACTACCAGGTGCATGTTGCCAACGCCGGAAACTATCGCCTGGAATATCGGGTGGCCACCGAAAAAACCGATGCTGAGTTGATTTTTCAGGTTGGAGACGGCGAAAACTTCAGCTCGCTGGATACCATACAGATAACGTCAACCGGTGGATGGCAAAAATGGGAGACCCAAACTTCTACTGTGTATTTGGAGGCGGGATATTACTTTGTGCGTTTATTGGTGAAAAAGGGCGAGCATAACCTCAATTGGTTTAATCTGGATGTGAGTACCTCTGTCAACGGTCAGCAAAAGCAAGCTGAATATCGCATCTATCCCAATCCTGCAAAGGACAAGCTTTATGTGAATTTTTCAGCATCGAAAAAATCTGATTATTCCGTAAAGATTATCAGCCTTCAAGGAAATACAGTGTTGAGTCAGGAAGTGGTACAGGCAGGTCAGATCATGCTTGATTTGAGAGGACTTTCCAACGGAATCTATTTTATTCAGATCGCAGGGAATGGAGCAGTAACAAGTAAGAAGTTTGTGATTATGAATTAGCGTCAATAAAAAACATACACAATGAATATAAACTATCTACCAATCGTCATGTTGCTTTTTAGCAGTTTTGTTTCTTGTCAAAGTAGCAAGCAGGATAAAGTTGACAACGATTATGCAGACTATCAACTGGTGTGGTCTGACGAATTTGACTACGAAGGACTGCCCGATTCAACCCGATGGAGTTACGACACCGAAGGCAACGCCTGGCAGTGGGGAAACGACGAGGAGCAGTACTACACCAGTCGCCGGCTGGCCAATGCCGAAGTGAAAGATGGGAAACTGTTTATTACCGCCATTCGCGAAAGTTATAAAGACCGGAACTACACATCGGCCCGGTTGATCACCAAAGAGAAAGGCGACTGGCTGTATGGGAAGGTTGAAGTTTGTGCCAAGCTGCCCGAAGGAAGAGGTTTGTGGCCGGCCATTTGGATGTTGCCAACCGATTGGGAATATGGCGGCTGGCCGGCAAGCGGCGAAATTGACATCATGGAAAATGTGGGCTACATGCCCGACACCATTTTGGCATCGTCGCACACCAAAACCTACAATCACAAGATCGGTACCCAGCGCTCCGACACGATTGTTGTCCCAACCTGTTACGACGAATTTCACCTGTACCAGTTGGAATGGGAACCCGAGCAGTACAAGGTATTTGTAGATGGCGAGCACTTTTTCACCTTCAAAAACGAAGGCACCGGACCTGACGAATGGCCTTATGACAAGCGTTTTCACCTGTTGCTGAATTTGGCTGTTGGCGGAACCTGGGGAGGCTCAAGAGGAATCGATACGACAATTTTCCCACGATCGATGGAGGTGGACTACGTGCGGGTTTATCAGAAAAAATAAAACGAAAGGTTTATGAAAATGCGTAGAATATTAATCTTGTCCTTGCTGACATGCTTTTCGTTGAGCCTAAGCTTGCAGGTAGCCGGACAGGGCGATTGTGAAAGTTTGGTTTGGTTTGATGAATTTGATACCGATGGTGCTCCCAACACGGCGAAGTGGGGCTACGATACGGGTGGTGGCGGCTGGGGAAACAACGAGCTGCAAACCTATACCAACACCCGCACCAACTCGTGGGTGGACAACGGCAAGCTGTTTATCAAAGCTGTGAAGACGAACAACAGCTGGAGTTCGGCCCGGTTAATTACCAAAGACAAAGGTGACTGGTTGTATGGCCGCATTGAGGTGAAGGCCAAACTTCCGTCAGGCAGGGGAACCTGGCCAGCCATTTGGATGCTGCCCACCGATTGGGCTTATGGTGGCTGGCCTGCCAGTGGCGAAATTGATATCATGGAACACGTGGGCTACGACCCGGGCGTAGTGCATGGAACCGTACACACCCAAGCTTTTAACCACAGCATTGGAACCCAGGTTGGGAAAAGTATTCAAGTGCCCGACGCGATGAGCAGTTTTCATGTTTATGCCATTGAGTGGACACCCGAATCGATTAAATGGTACCTGGATGGCGAGTTGTATTTCACCTTCAACAATCAAAATAAAACCTCTGCCGAATGGCCGTTCGACAAGCGGTTTCATTTGTTGCTCAATATTGCCATTGGTGGCGACTGGGGCGGAGCTAAAGGCATTGATCCCAATCTGACCGAAGCGGTGATGGAAGTGGACTACGTGCGGGTTTACAACAACAAATTGCCGAAGCCGGTTATTCAGGGATCGAACTTAAAGACGCTGGATGACGAAGTGACTTATGCTGTTAACGATGTTGCCGGCGCACAATACACGTGGACTTTGCCCGATGGCGTGAGCATTTTGAGCGGCGAGGGAACGTCAAGCATTACGGTGCGCTGGAACGATGCGCCGGGGGATATCCATGTGGAGGTTTCAACCGCCTGCGACGCGGTGGTTTCCAATGTTTTTCATGTGGATTACCTCATTCAGCCAGGTTCCGATCGCTGGGATGTGTTTCCGGCCAACGAGGCACAACAGCTGCTTTGGCAGGCCAATGCCGGAACCGGTAATAGCTTGAATTTGAGTGAAGAGAATGATGCTTTGACGGTTGATTTTGACATCACGGATCCGGGGAGGAATCCCAACTTGTACTATAATTTTGATGGATTAATCGATTTGACCGCCATCAATGAGTTGGCTTTGGAATTGAAAGTTGATCCGGATAACCCGCCTTCCAACTTACGTTTTGATCTGGTTGATGTCAACGGAAATGTGGAACTGGTTAATTTGTTTCAGATGAATTCTTTTGATACCGATGAGAGTTTCCATTTTCATTATCATCATTTTGCATCCAAAAGCGATGGGTCGTTTTTACTGAACAAGATTGCACAGATCCGCGTGTATGTCAACTTCGGTATTTTTGGAAAAGCCGGAAGCGGCCGTTTTGTGATTCAAAATATGCGATTTCAGGAGGCGACCAGCACTTCTGTTCACAGTCTGGCACGGCCGTCTTCTGTATCGGTTTACCCCAATCCGGCCAGAGATTTTGTAACGATCGTTTCGGATGAAATGATCCAAGATGTCCAGCTTTTTTCCCTTCAGGGAAGCCTGATCTTTTCGAAATCAGCCATCCGGAATCAGGAATATCAGCTTAAATTCGGGGATATGCAGCCGGGAATTTATCTCATTAAAGTCAACCACAGCCAATCCGAGCTGATCTCCATCCGCTAATTTTCGTTGCGGTTCGTCCTGATTTTTTCTGTTCAGCCAAACATTCCGTAGTTTTGCGGACATGGAACAGATCCTTCGCGAAGTAAAAAATATCGTTTTTGATTTGGGTGGCGTGTTGCTTGATATCGATCCGCAACGCACGGTTAAAGCCTTTGAGGCCCTTGGATTGACCGATGTGATCAAACCTGGCGGTTGGGGCTACAAGCAGGAGGTTTTTCTGCAGATGGAAGAAGGAAAGCTAACGGACGGTGAGTTTCGTGACGGAGTTCGGAAATTACTCCCAACGCCCGTTTCGGATGCCGAAATTGACCGGGCCTGGTGCGCCATGCTTATTGATTTTCCGGCCGACCACGTGCGTTTGTTGAAGCAGCTAAAATCGACTTACAACTTGTACCTGTTTTCAAATACGAACAACATTCATGTCGATTTTTTCCACAAGCTGTTTCAGAAAAAATTCGGCTTTTCCTTGTCCGATTTATTTGTGAAAGATTATTATTCGAATGAAATCAACAGCCGGAAACCAGCTTTGGAAGCCTTCCGGTTTGTGTTGAATGATGCGGCTTTAAATCCGGGTGAAACACTGTTTATCGACGATTCAAAAGAAAACATTGAAGGTGCAGAGCGGGCAGGGATGCAGGCCTTTCATCTGAATGGAAACATCAGCTTGCACCAGCTTTTTCGGCAGGATTAGTGGTCTTCCGGCTCTTTCCAGTCGCCACTCTCCCTGATCAGGCTTTCCAGTTCGTACACCGCATTTTCAAACGGAATGTGGCGTTTTTTCAAGCTTTGGCCTTTATACAGGTTCACTTTTCCGGGGCCGGCGCCAACAAAGCCATAGTCCACATCGCCCATTTCACCGGGCCCATTCACCACGCAGCCCATCACACCAATTTTCAGGTGGCTCAGGTGCTTGAAATGCGCTTTGATGTTTTTGGTGGTTTCGTGCAGGTCGAAAAGCGTTCGCCCACAACCCGGGCACGAAATAAATTCGGTTTTGGTGACCCGCATGCGGCTGGCTTGCAGTACCGAAAAACTGAGGTTTTTCAGATCGGTAAACGTGATGTTGTCGCCGCTGTTGGTGATGCACAGTCCGTCGCCGTAACCATCCAGCAGCAGCCCGCCCAAATCAACCGAAGCTTTAATCTGCAAGTCATCCAGGTGCCGCTCGTTGTATTTCCGGTAAATGATAACGGGCACTTTCCAAATGTGGGTTTCCAGGTTCATAAAGAAGGCGCGCAGCTCGGCCAGCGGGTTTTTGTTGAAACTTTCCAGAATCAGCACCGTTTTGCGGGTCTGTTTCAGCTTGGTAATAATTTCGGGGTTTTCAGCCATAAACCGGTCAAACTCCGGCTTGTTGGTCCGGATAAATTTCATTTGTCCCCAGTGCGACCCGCCAAACAGGTATTCGTCAATGCTCAGAATGGGGTAGGAGTTTCCTTCCAAATCCAGTACTTCATCGTTTTTCAGGAAGTATTCCGGAATCTGTTTTCCGCGTAGCGGAAGGATTTCCGACATGTTGCGGTCCCGTAAATCGGCCAAAACAACCGGAACCTGTTTATCGCCCATGTTCATCACCGGGCGAACCGAGCGACGTTCATATTCAAACGGGTTGGTTTGCGCAAAAAGCGGTGCTTTAATTGGCGCGTGTCCCTGGTAAGTCGATATATGCTTGATAATCTTTTGTGCTACCGGAATCTCGGCTTCAGGATGTTCCGTCAGTGAAACACGAATCGTATCGCCAATGCCGTCAACCAACAGGGCGCCAATACCCACAGCCGATTTAATGCGCGCATCCTCGCCTTCGCCGGCTTCGGTAACGCCCAAATGGAGCGGGAAATTCATGTCTTCGAGCCGCATCTTTTTGTTGAGCAGGCGCACCGTGTAAACCATCATCCGCGTGTTGCTCGACTTAATGGAAATCACGACATTGGTGTAATCCACCTTTTTGCAAATCCGCAGAAACTCCATCACTGATTCGGAGATTCCGGCGGGCGTATCGCCAAAGCGGCTCATAATCCGGTCGGAAAGTGAGCCTTGGTTGGCTCCGATCCGCAAAGCGGTGTTTGTCTTTTTCAATATTTCGAGGAAGGGAATAAACTGTTCCTCAATTTTATTCAGTTCCGCTTTATATTCAGCATCGGTGTACAGGTGATGCTCAAAGCGGGCACGTTTGTCATAAAAATTACCCGGATTGATCCGGATTTTGGAGATGTATTTGGCCGCCACCTCGGCCAGCCGCGGGTTAAAATGAATATCGGCAATCAGCGGCGTTTCGTATCCGCGGGCCACCAATTCTTTCTTGATGTTCTTCAGGTTCTCCGCGTCGTTAATGCCTTTTACCGTTACGCGCACGTAGTCGGCCCCAGCCTTGATAATCCGGATAATTTGCTCAACCGTCGCATCCGTATCGCGCGAGTCGGTATCGGTCATGGACTGGATCCGAATCGGATAATCACTCCCCATCGGCACTTTTCCAATCTGAACTGTTGAGGTCGATTGGCGTTGGTATTTCGTTAAATCTTCGATGTAATTAAAATTCTGGTCTTTCATCTTCCGCCGTGCTTTTTTGAGCGCCACAAAGTTAATTTAAAGTTAAGAAATAAAAAATGTCCGGGGCTAAATTCAAGGGCCACCTGAAAAGAAATCGGAGGCCCGGGTTTCTTTTTGGTTGAAAAAAAGCCTATTGGCTTAAATATTAAGCAGATTACAGTTTGATTAATTTGAAATTGAAAGCAGGACGACCCGCTCAGTGCCTATGGAAATAAACATAATAGCAGTCGGTTCAGTCTTGTTTTGTGCCGTTTTTAGGTTTGCTTTAAATCGCTTACTTTTGAGCAACACGAACTGAATCGTATGCCTGTACAAGTTGAAAATATTTCGAAAACCTATGGGTCGCAAAAGGCGCTTGACCAGCTTAGTTTCCGCTTTGATGATGGTGAGTTGGTCGGTTTTTTGGGGCCGAACGGAGCGGGAAAGTCAACCCTGATGAAAATCTTGACCGGCTACCTGGCACCCGATGAGGGGCAGGTGATTTTGAACGGTGAGAAAATGACATCCGAAAACTATGCCCTGCGCCGCCACATTGGGTACTTGCCCGAAAATAATCCCTTGTACACTGATTTGTATGTCAAAGAGTTTTTAAGTTTTGCGGCCGGATTTTATCAACTTCAGCATAAAAAACAAAAAGTAGCCGAGGCCATTGAAATGACCGGCCTGGGATTGGAGCAGCATAAAAAAATTGGTGCGCTGTCGAAAGGCTACCGGCAACGGGTAGGGCTGGCCCAGGCCTTGATTCATAATCCTTCGGTGTTGATTTTGGATGAGCCAACCACCGGCCTCGATCCCAACCAGCTGGATGACATTCGTGCGTTAATCCGGCAGATTAGCCGGGAAAAGACGGTGCTTTTTTCATCGCACATTATGCAGGAGGTGGAGGCCATTTGCAATCGGGTGATCATCATCAACCGCGGTAAGATTGTAACTGATGGCCCGGTCGAGTTGGTTCGCTCTGCCCAGCTGGTCACGAAGCAGCAAGTGCTGGTCGAACTTTCATCACCGGTGGACCGAGAGTTATGGCAGAAGCTACCTGGTGTTGACACGGTTGAAATCCTTTCAGAGAAATCTTTTTTGGCCATTGCCCTCGATGAACGGGATTTGCGTCCGGCTATTTTTCAGTTTGCCGTTGAGCAGGGTTTGATCATTTTAACCATGAATGAACAGCAAGCCGGACTCGAAAGCGTGTTCCGCGAACTGACCAAAGGCCAAACGGAATTGACGCGATGAAACCAGTTCCCATTTCTGTGATCCTTCCTTTTTTCAATGCCGAACGAACCTTGGAGCGTGCGGTTCAATCTATTCTGAAGCAAACATTTCGGGATTTTGAATTGCTTTTGGTTGATAATAATTCAACCGACCAAAGCGCCGATATCGCGTGGAAATTGGCTCAATCCGATGACAGGATCAAACTGTTGCACGAACCGCAGCAAGGGGTGGTGTTTGCGATGAATTGCGGCATGGATGCTGCCCGCGGGAGCTACCTGGCCCGTATGGATGCCGACGATGTGTCGCTGCCCGGGCGCCTGGAAAAACAGTACCGGTTTTTGCAGAATTATCCGGATGTTGGCCTGGTAGGCTGCAACGTGCGGCATGTTTCAAGCTTGCCTTCCAAGGGCCTGCAACGCTTTGTCGATTGGGTCAATGCCTTTCATTCGGAAGAGGAAATCTGGTTGAACCGTTTTGTCGAAATTCCGATTATTCAACCCAGTGTACTTTTCCGGGGCGAGCTGTTGAGACAACACGGTGCTTATCGACAGGGAGACTTCCCTGAAGATTACGAATTGTTTCTGCGTTGGCTGGCGGGCGGTGTTTGCTTTGCGCAGTTGCCCGACGTGTTGTTCGAGTGGCACGACTCCGAAACCCGCCTCACCCGGACGGATGAGCGATACAGCACCGAAGCTTTTTACAAAACCAAAGCGCACTATTTTGCTCAATGGTTTCTGCAAAACCAGGCTCGCAAAGCACTGTGGATTTGGGGCGCGGGACGAAAATCGCGGCAGCGGGTCAGGTTTCTCGAAGAAGAAGGTTTGCAAGTAGCGGGTTACTACGACTTAAAAGCCCATAAAACAACCGAAAAACGATGCCTGGCGTTTCACGATGTTCCGCAGCCGGGGACACAGTTTATTTTGTCGATGGTGGGCCGATATGGTGCCCGCGAAAAGATCTCATCGTTTTTGGACAGCAGGCAATATCGCGCCGGCCATGACTATCTGATGATGGCCTGAGGCGCATTGTTGCCCCGCGCCAAAGTGGGTAGGTGCGGAACGTCCAAACATGAGCTTATTTTTTTTTGCCAGTGGCCGGCTTTTCATTGAAGGTGTTGCAATGGCCCGGCAAATTGTGGCGGCCCAGCCTCAAAGACGAAAGATTAAGCCTATCTTTGCAGCAGTTGGATTTTCAACAAATTCAGCCTTTTAATTCATTTGCAAACATGAAGAAGAAATATACCGGTGGCGAATTCGCCAGATCAAAAAAGCCACAAACCGTAACTTTTGTGGTGAAGGAACAGGAAGAACTGATGAAATTTCTGATTGCGCAATTGCCGCATAAAAACCGCAACAACATCAAAACGCTGCTCAAAAAGCGGCAGGTATTGGTTGACGGAAAAGCGATCAGCCAATTTAACTACTTGCTGAAACCGGGTCAAAAAATTGTGTTGGACCAGGCGCCGGCACCGCAAGCCACTCAAATGCGCGGCATTAACGTGGTGCACGAAGATAAAGACCTGATTGTGGTGAATAAAAACGCCGGGCTGCTGACCATGGCCACCGACAAGGAAAAAAGGGCCACAGTGTATAGCATCCTCAGCAACTATGTGAAAGACAAGAATAAAGACAACAAAATTTTCATTGTGCACCGGCTTGATCGTGAAACTTCGGGCTTGATGCTGTTTGCCAAAAACGAGGAAATGCAGGAATTGCTTCAGGAATCGTGGAAAGAAACTGTTGAAGAGCGCAGTTACCTGGCCGTGATCGATGGAAAACTCGACCCGGCGGAAGGAAGCTACCGCTCGTATTTGTTCGAAAGCAAGGTGTTTAAGGTGCATTCAACCAACGATCCGGAGAAAGGTCGCGAAGCCATTACCCACTACTCGACCCTAAAGAGCAACGACAACTATTCGCTGCTGAAGGTGAACCTGGAAACCGGCCGGAAAAACCAGATTCGTGTGCATATGCAGGACATGAAGCATCCCATTGTTGGCGATAAAAAATATGGCTCTACCTCAAACCCAATCGGACGGCTTGGTTTACACGCCTGGGTACTGGCTTTTAAGCATCCACTGACCGGAAAAAAGATGCGGTTTGAAACCTCGGTGCCAGGAAGCTTCTTGAAGCTGTTTTAGTTTACACTGTATTTCAATATTCTTTCAGAAAGGCTTACTTTTGGTTTCGTAAAAAATTAAATGATGAAGAAAACCTTACTTATAACCGGCGGTGCCGGATTTATTGGATCGCATGTGGTTCGCTTGTTTGTTAACAAATATCCGGACTATCACATTGTCAACCTCGACAAATTGACCTATGCCGGTAACCTAGCCAACCTGAAAGATTTAGAGGACAAGCCCAACTACGAATTTGTCAAGGCCGACATTGTGGACAGCGAAGCCATGCTGAACCTGTTCCGCGAACGGCAGTTTGACGGAGTGATTCACCTGGCCGCTGAGTCGCATGTTGACCGCTCTATTTCGAACCCCACGGAGTTTGTGTTTACCAACGTCATTGGTACGGTCAACTTGCTGAATGCCGCGCGGGAAATCTGGAAAGACAACTCTGAAGGCAAATTATTCTACCATATTTCCACCGACGAAGTATACGGTTCATTGGGTAGCGAAGGAATGTTTACCGAAACCACCGGCTACGACCCGCACAGTCCGTACTCGGCTTCCAAAGCCAGTTCCGACCACTTTGTCCGGGCTTATCACGATACGTTTGAGCTGCCCGCCCTCGTGTCGAACTGTTCCAACAACTATGGTTCGTTCCAGTTTCCGGAGAAGTTGATTCCGCTTTTTATCAACAACATTCGCAACAACAAGGCCCTGCCGGTTTATGGCAAAGGCGAAAACATCCGCGACTGGCTGTGGGTCGAAGACCATGCCCGGGCCATCGACGTGATTTTCCACCAGGGAAAAGTGGGCGAAACCTACAATATTGGCGGCCACAACGAGTGGACCAACATCGACCTGATCAAACTGATGTGCGCCATCATGGACCGCAAGTTGGGCCGCGAATCGGGTACTTCAGAAAAACTAATTACCTATGTGAAGGACCGCGCCGGACACGACCTGCGCTACGCCATCGATAGCACCAAGTTGCAAAACGAATTGGGTTGGGTGCCCAGCCTGCAGTTTGAAGAAGGATTGGAAAAAACAATCGACTGGTACCTCGCCAACGAAGAATGGATGAACAACGTCACCAGCGGGGACTACCAGAGCTACTACGAAGAACAATATCAAAAGCGGTAGCTTATTGAGCTATTGAGCGTCTCGTTTCAAGTGAGACGCTCAATAAACTCACGATAAAACCAACCCACTTTTCTTTTTGCCTTGATCAAACACTTTCCTTAACTTGGGTGAAATTTAGAAAAGGGTATTCATGAAACGACGTTATTTTATGAAATCGGCATTGGCTGGAGGTTCCGCCATGTCGATGGTTGGGCTTTCAGCTTGCCAAATTTCCGAAAAAGCGGAAGATTCAGGAACACAGCCGGCCGATTTTGCCTGGAATGAAATTGACATTGAACAGTTGCAACAGAAAATGGCCGATGGTGAATTGACTGCGGTTTCACTTTGTCAGCAATATCTCGACCGGATTGATGTGGTTGATCCAATACTGAATTCTGTCATTGAGCTGAATCCCGATGCCCTGAAAATTGCCGCTCAGCTCGACCGCGAACGACAGGAAGGCCAGCTTCGCGGGCCCTTGCACGGTATTCCGATCCTCATTAAAGATAATATTGACACCGGCGACCAGATGATGACCACAGCAGGATCACTCGCGCTGATGGGGTCAAGTGCACCCGATGATGCTTTCGTCGTCAGAAAGCTTCGCAAGGCCGGCGCTGTGCTGCTTGGAAAAACCAACCTGAGCGAATGGGCCAACATCCGTTCAACTCGCTCATCAAGTGGCTGGAGCGCCCGTGGCGGTCAAGTGCACAATCCCTATTGTTTGGATCGAAGCCCCTGCGGCTCCAGCTCGGGAACAGGTGCGGCCGTTTCGGCCAACCTCAGTGTGATTGGCATTGGCACCGAAACCGATGGCTCCATCGTTTGTCCCTCGGGTATCAATGGCCTGGTTGGCATTAAACCAACCGTAGGCCTGTGGAGCCGCGACGGTATTATTCCCATCTCGCATAGCCAGGATACCGCTGGCCCCATGGCACGAACCGTAAAAGACGCCGCCCTTTTGCTGGGCGCGCTGGCTGAATTTGACGCGAACGATACGCCAACCAACTTGTCCAAGGGAAAGGTTTACAGCGACTACACCCAGTTTCTGGATCGGGATGGATTGAAAGGAGCGCGTATAGGCGTGGCCAGCAATTTCTTTGGCTTTCATTCTGAAGTGGACAAGCTGATGGAAAAAGCGATTGAGGATATGAAAAACGCAGGAGCTGAAATGATCGCCGATCTGACAATTGAAGGCCGCAACGAATGGGGCCAAGCTGAATGGACCGTTTTGATTACCGAGTTGAAAGCTGATCTGAACAGCTATCTGGCCAGTCGAACCGACATCAAGGTAAAAACACTGGCTGAAATCATCCAATTTAACAAGGCGAATGCTGACAAGGAAATGCCGTGGTTTGACCAAGAGATTTTTGAAGAAGCGGACAAGACCACGGGCCTGGACGATCCGGGCTACCTGGAAGCCTTAAAGACTTCCAAGTCGAAAAGCCGCGAAGGAATCGACAAGCTGATGGATGAACACCGGTTGGATGCCTTGATTGCTCCCACCAACAGCCCCAGCTGGCCGATCGACTTGGTGAATGGTGATCATTTTATCGGTGGAAGTAGCGATGCTGCGGCTGTTTCGGGCTACCCGAACGTGACCGTTCCGGCTGGATATGTGCATGGCTTGCCGGTTGGCATTTCCTTTTTTGGCCGGGCCTGGAGCGAACCGGTTTTGTTAAAGATTGCCTACGCCTATGAGCAAGTGACCCAACATCGTAAAGCACCGGGATTCAAGAACACAATGGCTTGATGTTTCGACTTATGGCCAGATTAGAAATCAGTCGTTGATGGAACCTTTAGCAGTTTTTCAGCGGCGCGTTCCAGTTTTTCATTGTCTTTTGCAAAACACACCCGAATGAGCGGTAGCCGGCTTTTTTCGTGGTAGAAGGCAGAGGATGGAACCGTAGCGACACCATAATCACGCGCCAGGCGTTCGGCAAACTCAACATCCGGTTCATCCGAAATTTTGGAATAATCGAGCAACTGAAAATAACCTCCCTGCGCCGGAATCACTTCGTAAAGACTGCCTTCGAGCAAGCGGTTGAAATAATTTCGCTTTCCTTGGTAAAGTTCCGAGACTTCTTCGAAATTGTGGTTGCCTGGCAGGTATTCGGCCAGGGCGTGCTGCAACGGCGTATTGACGTTGTAAACCTGGATTTGGTGTATTTTCCGAAACTCGCGCATCAACTTTTCGGGCGCCAAACAATAAGATATTCCCCAGCCATTGATGTTGTACAGCGGACCAAATGATGAAATGACAAAACTCCTTTCCAGCAGTTTTTCGTAGCGCGACACACTTTGGTGGGTCTGATTATCAAAAATCATCGACTCAAAAATCTCATCACTTAAAATGGTGATGTTCGTTCCATTGGTCAATCGCTGCAACTGAAACAGATCGTTTTCAGACAGGACTGATCCTGTGGGGTTATGGGGTGAGTTGAGAATGATCATCCGGGTTTTCGAGGTCACCATTTTTCGAAGCTCTTCCCAGTCAATTTTAAAGCTGGGTGCTTTCAGTTTTACATACACCGGACGTCCTCCATTCAGAATGATGGAGGGTGCAAATGATTCGAATGCCGGTTCGAAAACAATAACTTCATCATCATCTTTCACCACGGTGCTAATGGCGGTGTGGATGGCTTGTATGGTTCCGGCTGTGACGGTAATCTCGGTTTTCGGATCATAAACCTGTCCGTAGTTTGCCCTCACAATATGGCTTATGGCCTGTCGTAACGGCAAGATTCCTTCCAGCGGTGCATAGTTGTTATAGCCATCGTTGAAATACTTGGAAGCCAGGTCAATTAACTTCTGTGGACATTTAAAATCAGTGCCTCCAATGCCCATATCAATGGCTCCGGATTCGTCAATCCATCGGGAGATGGATGAAAACATACTTGTCGTTGTATTGGGTAATTTCGATTGCACCATAACAAAACTATAAGTTGGCAAAATTAACAAAACAGCTGATAGTCCACGAGGCGTTTCGTCAAAATTAAGGAATTATTCTTCATGGATTGCTATGACAGTACTTCTTTTAAAACAGCCAACGATTTAAAGTCGCCGGCCAAATCCATGTGAATTTGATAATACTTCAACAGCTGAGCGAGCAGATTGGCCCGTTGACGGTTGTTGAAACTCAAGAGCTCAATCTTGCCCAGATCAAACTGAAACAACTGCTTAAAGCTGGCTGTTGTTTCAGCATCCATAAATTGATGATACTGTGGTTCGCTTGCTGAGAATGAAGCGGTGTTGAGATTAAAAAACTGGGTTTGGTGATGATTGGAAGCCTGCGGCGAAAAACCTAAAAAGCGGCTGAGATGAAACAGAAAAGCCAGGTGAAAATTGGCAATTCCATCTTTCTTCAAATCCAGCAAAGCAATGGCATGAAACAAAAAATCGAACAACTCCTCGTTGGCTTCTTCCTCTTTCAGGCATTTTAACAGAAGTTCGGAAAGAAAGATGGCCAGCGAACTTTTAACAATATCGAAGGGAAGGTGCTCAAAAGGCACTGTCAGCCGGGCTTCCTTCAGGCGTTGCAAGTCGCGACCGGGGCGGTAATACACCTCCAAATCGAGCAAAAACAAAGGTTGAAAAAGATTTTTTTTGAAGGTCGATTTTCTTTTTCGCACCCCATTGATCAGGTACGACTGAATACCAAACCGCTCGGTATAAATACGTGCAATGATGCTGGTTTCCGAATAATTGATGTGATGCAAATAGATGCCACGAGTTTTTTCAAGCACAATTTGTTACCTCCTTTTAATGAATAAAAAGAATCTTGGTGGTGAAGGTTTTTTCACCCGACTGGTCGTTTCCGAACACCAGGTACACCCCGGTGCTGACCCGCTTGCCATTCAGGTTTTTCCCGTTCCAAATGGCTTGTCCGCCCAGCGAAGTGGTTTGATAAATCAAGTTCCCGCTGATGTCGGTGATTTTCACGTCCGTATCAGTAATCAAACCGGTAATGACAATGTCGCCATCGTAGTCCTGCCGAACCGGATTGGGAAAAGCATACACGTCCGAGTATTCATTGGCCCCGGCAATGGCTTCGCCCCGGTAGGAAATGATGCCCCCGGGTGTTCCTATAAACACTTCGCCCGATTTTTCATTGATGGCGATCGTCTGGATGGTGTTGGATAGTAATGGACTGTTGGCCTCGTTAAAACTTTTCAACTCTTTCTGTCCATCTTCGGAAACCAGAAAAATGCCCGAGTTCTTTGTCCCCAGCCATTTCCGGTTGGCACCATCCACCGCGATTGCGGTCACGGTTTCCCCTCTCAGCAGCGGATGATAAATTCCATCATTCAGATCCAACCCAGGCTGCGAGGCGTAAAATGGGCTTTGCTCCCAAATGGATTCCGGATCGAAATAAACAGCCACGCCCTGCGATGTCCCCACCCAAATCACGCCATCGTGATCAATCGCAATGGAATACACGTCATTCATTCTGAAAAATTCCTCCCGATCGCCACTGTTGAAATAGGCAATTAGCGGCAAATGTTTTTCATCGGAACCATCCGCCTTACGGACGTACAAATCGCGTCCGCGTGGCAGGACAATCCATTGGTCGTCGTTCTCCGTCATCACCATTTCTCCTACGTCGATTCCGCCAAGATCTCCGAGTGGAAATGACTCCCAGTTTCCATCAGTTTTTAAAACCGAAAGCGGCTCACCAACCAGGGAATTGGTCATCCACAGGTTGTTTTTCGAGTCGAAGGCGAGTCCGCCAATGCGCACATAGTTGGGATTGGCATCTCCCGGCAAAGCGGTTTGCAACGAGCTGTTGAATTGCGTGTATCGGTTGATAATTTCGTTCCCCCGAAGCTCCACAAGGCCGCCTCCCCACGATCCAAAATAAACATGATCCGGGTCGGTGGGATCAATGGCCGCGGTCACCAAATCATGAAAATCACTCAAGCCGGTATGCGTTCGTTGGTTAAAAACATGCCAGTTTCCGTTGCGATACACATGGGCTTGCGGGTGGTTGAAAACATTGTTCCAGGCATCTGTGCGTCCGCCCGAGGTCATCCAAATATCGCCTTTGCTGGCATGCAGCGAAAAAACGCGGTTGTCAACCGGCCCGTTGGGAACAGCAAGCTCAAAGCTGTTGCCCGAATTTTTGACCAATCCGTAACGGGCATCGGCAATCCAAAGCTGCCCGGCTTCGTCGCAAGCGGCGTCCTGAATGTTGATACCTGAAATGGTACTTCCTGAAAAGGAATAGCTGCTGACCTGTTCGATTAAGTTGCCATTGGTGTCGTAAGCTTGAAGTTGATCGCCTTGGGCAACCAGCAGCTGGTTGTTGCACGCCCGGAGTTTGGTGACGGTACTGATCGACGGTAGGTATCGTTCCCAGCCATTCCCGTTGTTTCGGTACAATTCCTGCTGATCATTCACTTCATCAGCATAGCAGGCAACCACATGGCCATTGAAAAACTCGAGCTGACTAAAGCGGCCATCGGCATGCGGAATGGTCTCAATTTTCGCCCAGTTGTTAAAATCCTGCAAATTTGCCGAGTTGATGTCGGCCATGAAAATGCCGTCGGCAGTTGCAGCATACAAATAGGTTCCGTCAAAAGTCATGTCCAACACCACAACCGGCGATCCGTCCGGGCCAATGTAATAGGTATCCTTGATCTCCCGCTTTTCGAGATTGACCGCCACAATACCAAATCCGCACGACAAGTAGGCTGTTTGCCCGACCACCAGGATGTTGTATATGTTTTTGTCACCCTGAATTTGCTTGCGTTTGATGTCGGAAAGATTGAAAATCTCCCGCTCACCAATCAGGTCGAGGTTGCTGCTTTGGTAGGCAACCAACACCACACCGGCATCGGCTCCATAACCCAGCACCCGAGGCTGAATATCCGACAAACCATTGATCTGATTTAACTTTCGCAGGCTGTTGTCGGAGCGCGAGTAGGTAAACAGGCCACCGCTCGTCAGGCAATAGATTTTGCTTTTGGCTTCAATCACTTGCTGTGCCGAGGCGTAGGACAAATGATCCGTCCACTGTCCAACGCCAACCTGACCCGTTAACCCAAGCGAAAAGCACATGAAAAAAGCGAATACCAAGCCGCGTATCATAAGCTTAAGTTCAACGATTTCAAATAGCGAACCAGCTTTTCAACCGCCCGTCCGCGATGGCTCAACTGGTTCTTTTGTTCTGAATTCATTTCAGCAAAAGACTGCGTGGTGCCTTCGGCCTGAAAAATGGGATCGTACCCGAAGCCTTCTGCTCCGCGCTTTTTGTGCAAGATCTCACCATCAACAAAACCTTCAAACTGGTTTTCCTTTCCATCAATCACCAGCGAAATAACGGTTCTAAAGCGGGCTTTGCGGTTGCTTATCTCAGTCATTTTTTTCAGCACCTTGGCCATGTTGGCTTCGGCGCTTTTCTCCTCGCCGGCATAGCGCGCCGAATAGACGCCCGGCTCGCCATTGAGTGCGTCAATTTCCAAGCCGGTATCATCGGCAAAACAGTTGTAGCTGTACTTTTCAAAAATGAAGAAGGCCTTTTCCGCGGCATTTCCTTCCAGCGTATCCTGGTTTTCGGGTACTTCTTCATCACAGCCAATGTCATTCAGACTGAGTAAATGAATTTCGTCGCCCAGCAGTTGCTGAAGTTCGCGGAGTTTATGGGGGTTGTTGGTTGCAAAAACAAGTTCCATGAATCGTAATTTATTTTGATTGAAGGTTGATTCGAGCTGAATTTGATCATGCTCCAATCGCCTTGTGTTTTATTTCTTTTTACTTTTAACGAAGTCAAATTTACAAAAACCTTCCAATGACCAATACAGAAATCATCGATCTGATCTGCGAGGATTTAAAAACGGTTGCCAATGTACGGCACAAAACCTTGGGTGTGCCCACTTTTAAGACCAACTTGACGTGGCTGGGAGTGAATGCGGCACAACTGCGGAAAGCAGTAAACAACTGGACTGACATTCTGCACGACCTGACCGTTGCGCGATGGGTTGATCTGGCCATCGCACTTAGCCAGGCGGGAATCTTCGAATGTCAAATCTTTGCTTACGAATTGCTTTGGAAGAACAAAAAGCTGCTGAAGGCGCTGAATGAAGGACAAATTTTAGCCTTAGGGCGCGGCTTGGATAACTGGGCTTCGACCGACACTTATTCGACGATGATTGCCGGCTGGCACTGGCGGGAAGGTACGCTGTCGGATCAACAAATTCTGGCCTGGCTGAAAAGTAATAACCGCTGGATGAGGCGTGTAGCAGTCGTTTGCACTGTTCCGCTCAACTTGCGTTCGAAAGGTGGTACCGGTGATGCAGAACGAACCATCATGATTTGTGAGCAGGTGGTTGACGACCGCGACGATATGGTGGTCAAGGCGCTTTCGTGGGCACTACGCGAACTGTCTAAATCAGACAGTCATGCCGTGGCGAAGTTTATAAAAAAGCATGGCGATCGCCTGCACGCACGGGTTCGTCGCGAGGTGACCACCAAACTCGAAACCGGCAGAAAAAATGGCTAGGCGATTGGGTTAAGGGCAGGAGAAGAGGCTATGTAAAAACAGCAAAGGGGTGCTCAAATCAATGAACACCCCTTTCCATATACTGTTTGAATGATTTATTCCGCAGCTTCACCGGGAACAGGAACCGTGGCATTGTCAACAATACCCACTTCACCCATAATGTAAGTGTCAGGACCCAGTTTCATATCTGAGTTCATCATTTCATCAAAGGTCACTTCCTTGCCGGTATAAGCCGAAACACGGCCCATAATCGCACACATGTTGGTGATGGCGATTTGCTCGGCTTCGTTCACCGGAATGTTTTCGCGAATACAAGTCACCAAGTCAATGTGCTCCTGTACGTACGGACTGATTTCGCGTACACCGCTTTCCTCGGTTGGATAAGCATAGGCAAAAAGCTCGGCTCCGTTGGCATCCCAAATCTTGTTTTGACAGTTCGACGATCCGTTGCTGCCCATCACGAATTCAGAAACATTGTTGGCACAACCATTAATCTGGCGGCACATGCTGTGGGTATGCATGCCATCGTCGTAGGTGAAGTCGATGCTGAAATTGTCGTACTGGTCGCCGGTTACACGACGCTGGCGTGAGCCAAAACCAACCGCTTTGGTGGGGTGCTTGCCCGAGAACCAGTTAATTACGTCGATGTTGTGAATGTGCTGCTCCACAATGTGGTCGCCCGACAGCCACAGCCAGTTTACCCAGTCGCGGATCATAAATTCCATCTCCGTCCAGTCAGCATTGGGGTTACGGTGCCACAGTTTCGACTGGTTCCAGTAGCAGTTGGCGCTTACGATGTCGCCAATGGCTCCGTTGGCAATTTGCTTGTACACTTCAATGTAATCGCGCTGGTGACGACGCTGGGTGCCACCCACAATCTTCAACCCAAGCGATTCGGCCTTTTTGGCTGTTGCCATCACCGAACGGATGCCAACCGGATCAACGGCCACCGGTTTTTCCATAAACACGTGCTTGCGGGCTTGTACCGCTGCGGCAAAATGCTCGGGACGGAAATGCGGAGGCGTAGCTAGAATGACCACGTCAACACCCGAGTCAATTACTTTTTCGAAGGCATCAAATCCAACGAAAATATTTTCATCGGCCACTTCATTGTTGGCCTGGTTTTTCAGTTTGTTACGGCAATCGTCAATCCGGTCTTGGAACACATCGCCCAGGGCATGGATGGTCAGGTTGGGACCAGCATTTAAAAAGTCGAGGGCAGCGCCCGAACCGCGGCCGCCACAGCCAATTAACCCAGCTTTCAGCGGAGCGCCGTCCGGAGCTTGATCCAACAATGGTGGCAGGTTCAATTCAACTGTTTTTTTCTTTTCAGCACACGAAACCAATGCGTTGGCTCCAATTACGCCCACGGCACCTATGGCTGCGGCGTTTGTTAAAAATCTACGTCTTGAGAAATTTGATTTTTCGGTCATGATCTTATTGATTTAGTTATGATTTCCTGTATTCTCATCAAATTCACAAACCACCCGGAAGCCAACCATGGTTGCATCAGAATACCACCAAATACTTTTAGGCATTTGCGGGTCGGTTTTCATCCAGGCCTCCGTTTTGGTATAATCACGGTCAGCGGAGCGAACCTCTTCGGCGGCACTTTTAAATGAGCCGCCGCGAACCACATATTCTGTTCCGCTGACTGGCCCTTTCGGATCTTTTACGCCATCCGTCAACAAGCTGTATGCGTCGGGTGCGTACCAATCCTGACAAAATTCGGCTACGTTGCCCAGCATGTTCTTCAAGCCGAACGGATTCGGGCGTACGGCCGATGGCGGCTGCGTCTTTGCCATGCTGTTTTCATCATAAACCACATAGGAATTGATATTGGTTGTGTCGGCTCCAAACAGTTTATTCCACAGCTTGGTTTTGGAAAAGTCTTTTGGGTCGCCTTCGAAAAAGTACGGTGTTTCGGTGCCGGCGCGGCAAGCATATTCCCATTCAGCTTCGGTGGGCAGGCGATAAGTTTTTCCGGTCACTTTCGACAGCCATTCGCAATACACCTGTGCGGCTTTGTGGCGCATGGTAATGGCCGGACGATCGCCCAGTCCCCAGTTTTGATCGGGTTGTCCATAAGGCGGAGTTGGGCCCGTAATGGCATCTACATCATCCTCAGTGCGCGAGCCTTCGGTATCGGTACTTCTTCCTTCGGCGCCGGTTTGGCTGTAAAATGCCAGGTACTCATTCCAGCTTACTTCCACTTTACCCATAAAAAACGGGCTGATTTGCACTTCTTTTTGGGGACCTTCATCTTCGTCCCGGTACGGTTCATCGGCCGGGCTTCCAATTTTGAAAGTTCCTCCGGGGATGGCTACCATCTCAAAATCAACCGGTGTCGCCGGAATTTTTTCTGTAAAATCTTCGTGTTTGTCAACCGGAGTGGGTTCTTCATATATTTTAATATTGGCTTGCATTTCCTTTCCAAAACCAATATTGCTTTCGTGTTTGGCGTTTGGATCGAAATGTCCGACATGCAGGTGGCAGTTGATGCAGCGCAATTCCTCCTGGTTTTGTGAGTAATACAGGTGGGCATCCTGACCTTCTTTGGTCAATTGAAGTGGAAATAGGTTGGCATGGCATTTCACACATGAAGCTTCGTAGGTAAAATGCTGGGCTTGCTCCACCGTCGATTTGGCTTCCCAATTGAAACTTTCATGATCTTTAAACAGGTAGCCATAAATATCGATGGCCGAAGCACGAATCTTTGCTGGCAGATAACCTTCGCCTTTGGGTGGCAAGTGGCAATCCACGCAGTTAACCTGTATCCCGTGTTTATTATCGTAATGCGTTGAGAGTTTCCAGGATTCCGTGACGTGTGGATGAATGTGGCATGCCTCGCATGATTCGTTTGTCGAGGTGTATTCAACCGTTTTGTTAAAGGCAATCAGAAATAGAATTCCGAAGGCAAATCCAATAAAAAGTACGAAGAGAATCTTTTCTTGGAAGAATTTTCGAAGCTTTCCAGCCATTGTCGCAATCGTTTAGTTGGTTTGTAAATTGAGTAGCATGCTGACAAATTTAGCAAAAACATGTTCTAAAAATACGATTAGACTAAAAAATTGAAACAATAAAGGCTGCCGGGAAGCAACCTTTTTGGGAAGAAGGGAAAGCGAGAAAGGGAAGAGCGGAAAATAATCCCGTTAAAACGCGCCGTGTGTTGAGAAATTTAAAGGGCTTATTTTCTTTCTTTTAATGTCGTATGCGTTGTCAATCGTTTATTTTTTCTGAAATAAAATTACAAGCTAATTCCGGGATACGAATCACCTTAAAATGATCATGCTGTTAACCCATTATGAAATATAGTTTTGGGATATGATCTGATCATTAACTAAAGATTCATCATTTTGCCGTATCTTTTTCTGAAAATTGTGAATTCATGTCTGAAAAGTTCACGTATCTGCACGCCTTTCTCGAGTTGTTTTACCCGCGCCTTTGTTTGGTGTGCGGACAAAAGCTGATTTCGAGCGAAAAGTATATTTGTTTGAAGTGCCTGTTGCACTTGCCACGAACAAATTATCATGAAACAGCCGGAAATCCGATGGAGCAGCTGTTTTACGGAAGGGTACAAGTGGAACGGGCTACGGCTTATTTCGATTTCAAAAAAGGCAGTTCGTACCAAAAAATTCTACATTACCTAAAATACCGGGGAATGAAAGAGTTGGGCGAGTACCTGGGTGCGCAGTTTGCTTTGGAGATTCGGGATTCTGAACTGTTACAATCCATCGATTTGATTTGCCCGGTGCCGCTTCATCCCAAAAAAGAACGCAAACGCGGGTACAACCAAAGCTACCATTTGGCAAAAGGCTTGTCTGAAAAATCGGGTATCCCGATTGACAACCACTCGCTTGTTCGGAAACAGTTTTCGAGCACCCAAACCAGAAAAACACGCTGGGAACGCTGGGAAAATGTGGAGTCGATTTTTGAATTGACCCATCCCGAAGCTTTTGACGGGAAACACATCCTGCTGATTGACGACGTGGTGACTACCGGAGCCACGCTTGAAGCCTGTGCCGCCACCATTCAGAAGCGCTGCCAGGCCCGGATCAGTGTTCTCACTTTGGCCATTGCCTGAGCCACATGGAGAATTTGGCCTCAATCATGTACAACCGCGCCATTGTATACCGTCGAACCCCGCGCAACTTCCATGACCGCAAAGAAGCCCAGCGCCCCGTTGCTGATATTACCGGGAATGTTGGCCGGAGGTCCGCTAAAAAGTGGTGCCTTGGGCCCGGTTTCAATGTTTACCCCAACAATGAAGTCGTGGTAAGCTTTTGTTATTCCCGCCATTTCCAAAGTAATCGTATCGCCTTCCTCAACAATTTCGTCTTTCTCTTCATCGAAGTACTGCACGTAGGCCCCGGTAATTTCATTTCCGTTGAAAAAGCGATCGTCCACCACCCGGTAATTGTGAATGGAATCGGTATAAAGCACGCCGTTTCGATAGATTTTAAACAGATAGTAATCTTCGGTTTCCGAAGGATCCTGGCTAAAAACACCAACTTCCCAGCCGTCCCAACTGGCATTGTACACCACGCCGACTCCGTGAACCGGTGCCGTTGCCCTCATTTCTGTTTCGGCATAATACGTTTCCGCCTCCCCGTCCGCGTTGATGTCAACACCGGCAATATCGAGCCGGTAGCTGCGACCAACAACACCGCTATAATCATTGGGGGTTAGATACACCCCGGGGCGCTCGGGGTCTTCCGAAAGGACAATAGATTCAACCCCATCAAAAAGGGTCAGTTGTGCATCGGAAACCATTTGAGGTGGCTGGTTATAAAAATAAGGAGCTGATTTACTCAGGCTGACCGCATGAGCCATCGTGTCGCTGGTAATTTCGCCAAAGACAACCAGTCGGGGCTCGCCGGCTTCATCCAGTTCAAAATCCACCCGCTCGGTGCAGGAGAATAGCAGGGTTCCAATTAGTAGGTAGAAAAGAATATGCTTGCGTTTCATCTGATTTAAAATTTGAAGTTATAGGTTACTGCCGGAATAATGGGGAAGAGGTAGGTTTTTTCCGCGTAGGTTTCCGTTGGATTTTCGGTATCCTGAACGAAATTCAAAGCCCAGGTATTTTTACGGCTGTAGGCATTGTAGATGGAGAACACCCACTCGCCGCTCCAGGCCCGGTTTCTCTTATTCCGTCCCTGCAAGGTCAGGGCCAGGTCTAGCCGGTGATAGTCGTCGTAGCGGGCGCCATTGCGCTCGGAATAATAGGGCAGGACCGTACCATTGATTTCGTAACGCTGAACCGGCAGGGTGACCGGCTGCCCGGTGGAATAAATCCAGTTGGCCGACAGTGATACCCGCCGGTTTAACCGGTAATTCAGCACGGTACTGATGTCATGTGTCTTATCAAAAGGGGCGACATAGGTTTTGCCGTTGTTGATTTCGGGAATGGTACGTTCGGTGCGCGACAAGGTATACCCCAGCCAGCCGGTCAGGTTGCCTTCGGTTTTCTTGAGCAGGAACTCGGCCCCGTAAGCTCTTGAATCGCCCACCCTCAATTCGCCTTCCAGGTATTTATTCAGGAGCAGGTCGGCGTGGTCAGCAAAGTCGATCGTGTTTTGCATGTCTTTGTAGTACACCTCCACCGAGGCCTGGTACCAGTCGTTCTGGAAATTCCGGAACACGCCCAGGGCAAATTGGTCGGCAAGCTGTGGCTTGATATTGGGGCTGGCTGGAAACCAAATATCGAGCGGACTGCCGGCCGCCGAGTTGGAGGCCTGCTGAATGGTTTGCTGCGAGCGGTTGTAGTTAAACTTGATTGACCAGTCGGGGGCAACCAGGTAGTTGATACCAAATCGCGGCTCCACGCCCCAGTAGTTCTGATACACCTCGCCCGAAGCATAAGTGGTGGAATCAACCACGGCATAGTTGTCATCGTAGTCGTACACCGTTCCCTTGCCAATATTCTGAAAAAGCGAGACGCGGACCCCATATTTCATGACCAGCTTGTCACCCAGCTGATGTTGGTGCGAAAGGTAGCCGGCATGCTCCAAGGCGTAATTTTTGCCAACCAGGTATTCGCCAAAAAAGGATTGGTCGCCAACGCCCATGGCCATACCGGGATTGAAGGCATGGTGAAAGCTTTGCAGTCCAAACTTCAACGAATGCTCCGGAGTGATGTAATAACCAAAATCGGCTTTTAGTCCCAAATCTTCCAGGTCAGACTCCCAGATCCACGAATCGGGCTCGTCTTCCGGTGTTCCCAGCTCATAGTCGTAGCGACTCCACACGGCGGTCAGGTTCATAAACAGCTTTTGGTTGAAAATGTGGTTCCAGCGGGCGGTCAGTGTTTTATTGCCAAAGCCTATCTGGAAGAATTCGCTTCTCATCACATCGCGCCCCAGGTAAGCGCTTACAAACAAACGGTTGTTTTCGTTGAAGCGGTGCGAAAGCTTTAGGCTGGCGTCGTAGAAATACAGGCGGCTGTCTTTCACCTCTTCCTCCGATGCCAGGGGCATGAATAAATCCATGTAAGTGCGCCTTCCCGACAACAGCAAAGTGGTCTGGTCCTCCTTCAGCGGGCCTTCCAGGGTCAGCCTGCTCGAAATGGTTCCAATGCCACCTGTTCCTTCAAACTTTTTGGCGTTGCCGTCCTTCATTCGCACATCCAGCAGCGAAGCCAGGCGTCCGCCGTACTGCGCCGGTACATCGCCCTTATAGAGTTTAAGGTCTTTGATCGCATCGTTGTTAAATACCGAAAAGAAGCCCATGAGGTGGGAGGCGTTGTACACGGTGGCTTCGTCCAACAAGATCAGGTTTTGATCGGGACTGCCGCCGCGAACGCTGAAGCCAGAGCCACCTTCGGCTGTGGAGTGAACGCCCGGCAACAGCTGGATGGCCTTAATCAAATCCACCTCACCCATCAGTGCCGGAATCGACTTAATGGTTTTGGTCTGCAACTTTTCGACCCCCATTTCCACTTGGGTGATGTTTTGGTCTTTCCGTTCTCCAAGAACCTGAATTTCCTCCAACTCCTCCGATTCGGGCATCAGTCCGATTTCCAGGCGCTGGCTTTTGCTCAGATCCATTTCTTTTTCAAAATCGTGATAACCAATGTAGCTTGACACCAGGGTGTAAGTGCCGGCGGGGACGGCAATGGAATAAAAA
Organism: Sunxiuqinia dokdonensis; assembly: GCF_001270965.1. Taxonomy (GTDB): domain Bacteria; phylum Bacteroidota; class Bacteroidia; order Bacteroidales; family Prolixibacteraceae; genus Sunxiuqinia; species Sunxiuqinia dokdonensis. The sequence goes on from NZ_LGIA01000195.1 coordinate 27,284, forward strand.
CCATAGCTGTTGCTGACGGTTCCCACACCGAGTTCTTTGACGAGCAAGGTGGCTCCGATCAAACTTTCGCCGCTTTCGGCATCGCTAATGTGCCCACTGATGATTTTGCGGGCGGTTTTTTCATCGTGATCAGGGAGGGCAAACAAAGATCCGGCTGTGCAAATGGACACAGCCAGTATAAAAAAATTTCTGAACATGGTTTAAAGACGTTTCAATTGTTTCGTAACTGTTTTCTGGCTAATCAATAAGACTCACTTGGTATCAAAACGTTGCAATTTTTTTGTGAAAAAACAATTAAAATTCACAAAAAGCTGGTAGCCAGCTGTTAAGTACTACCCCGTTTAGCGACCCAGTCGGTAGTAAAGGCTGGTACTGATGACTTTATTGTATTGATCGTCCCACCAATACCAATAGATTTCGCCGGGCAAATCGCGGGTAGCTAAGAAAGAATAAGCCAGCCGAAGGTCGAATTTCAGCCGGTCGGTCAGCTCAATGCGGGTACCCAGCAAGGCTTGGTAGTCGAATTCGTTAAATGGGCGGATGTCTTCTGGTGGAAACGGCCCATGGTTGTCCCACTCGCCGCTGTGCATGAGGTAGCCCACCGAAAGCCCGGCCAGAAACGAAATGGCCCGACTGGTTCGGAATCCCAAATAGACCGGCACATCCATATAGCCCAGCCGCATGATGTATTTTTCCTGGTCGCCTGTTTCGGTATCCGGATTTTTGCGGCTGCCCTTCTGACTGTATTTAATTTCTCCTCCGGCATAAATCACGCGCGACAAGTCGGTTTGCACATATCCGCCAAGCAGCACGCCCGGTTTGTGGTAGCCGTGGGTAAAGTCGCCATCGACCTGCGAGGCATTGAAGCCTGCCAAAATTCCGCCTTCGAAGCGCTGCGACTGGGCTGCAAAAGCGGACAAGGCCATCAATATCAGGAGTAAGATCCGTTTCACCTTAGCACAGTTTCTTTAGTTTTTCTTTCAGAATGGCGACACCCCGCCCGGCTTTTTCTTCAATAAAAGTCACTTTCCGCAGATAGACTGGCGGACGCTCGGGATCGACTACAAATAAGGGCACATCGTCGCGGGTGTAATGCAGCAGCCCGGCGGCGGGATAAACATTGAGCGAGGTGCCGACCACGACAAAGATATCGGCCTGCTCCACCAGGGGCACGGCCTCTTCCATGGCGGGCACCATTTCGCCAAACCAAACAATGTGCGGACGAAGCTGGTAGCCTTTTTCACACCGATCGCCAAATTTCAGTTCCCAGCCCTCCAAGTCATAAACCAACTCTTCGTATTTGGTACTGCGCACTTTTTTCAGCTCGCCATGCAAGTGCAGCACTTTTGAGCTGCCGGCCCGCTCGTGCAGGTCATCCACATTTTGGGTGATGATTTGCACGTCGAAATCGTTTTCCAGTTCAGCCAGCCCCAGGTGACCGGCGTTGGGTTCGCATTCGTACAACTGCTTGCGGCGGTCGTTGTAAAATTTCATCACCAGCTCCGGGTTGCGTTCCCAGGCTTCGGGCGTGGCTACTTCGGTAATGTCGTATTCTTCCCACAAACCACCCATATCACGAAAGGTGCGGATGCCGCTTTCCTGGCTGATGCCGGCCCCGGTTAAAACCACCAGTTTTTTCTTCATGATTGTTGATTTTGGTTTTAAAGATAGGGTGAAATGGCTTGTTTTGCAATTTAAATGAAGCCGCGGCAGACGGATCTGGTTCAGGTTGCGGAATTAGCCCGAAACCTGCACCTTGAAACCGGCTTGCTCCACGCGTGCGGCAATGGCGTTCAGTTCTTCCAACGTGATTTTCTGCAATCCTTCGGCCGGGGTGTCGCGCTCAATGGTATAAATCATCACCTGCCCCGGCTGGATGATTTTTAGCGCTTCCAGCCAGGCGGTCAGCTCTTTTTCGGTGGTGTTGTCGACCACTTGCCCTTTATGCGTTCCTCGAACAAACAGGGTTTGAATGATGGCCCGGTGCCCGAAGCGTTTCAGTTGTCCGATGGTTTCCTGCAGGTTGAAACGGCCAACGGGGCAATCGAGCAGTTGCACCGTTTCTTCGATGGCCGAATCTAATTTCAGGATATTATCTTCGATTTTAAGCAGGGCTTGAAACACGCTTTCGCGGTGAATCATGCTTGAATTGGACAATACGGCGATGCGGCAGTTGGGGGCAAATTCGTCGCGCAGGGCCAGGGTGTCGTCAATGATTTCGGCAAACTGGGGGTGAAGGGTGGGCTCGCCGTTTCCCGCGAAGGTAATCACATCGGGTAGTTGGCCGTTTTCCTGCATGGCCTTTAGCTTGCTCCGCAGCTTATCGGCTACCGTTTCGCGTGGCGGAAGCTCGGCCTTCTTTTCCCGCTTTTTGGGGTTCCAGCCACATTCGCAGTAAATGCAGTCGAACGAACACAGTTTGCTGTCGGTTGGCAGCAGGTTAACTCCCAGCGAAACACCCAGCCGGCGGCTATTGACCGGCCCAAAAATAATCTCATCGAACAGAAAGGTTGCCATGCGTCATTTTTCAGCAAAAGTAAGGATTAAATGAAAGAATTAGCCATGGACAGCAGACTTCTGATTTTCAATGCGTCAATCAGATCAGCATTTTCAGGTGGCTGTTTTCGGTTAACCGGAGTTTTTGGTAGTCCATGCCCGAGATGAGCATGAGGCCCGGTCGTTTGCCTTTTTCGATGCTGCCCAGCTCCTTGTCGAGCGAAATGGATTTGGCCGAGTCGAGCGTGAAGATACGGATCAGTTGCTCGAGGCTGATGTTTTGATTGTCCATTTGAATGGCTTTTAACCAACCCAGCAGGTCTTTTTCGGTGTTGAGGCGCTCGGGACAAAGCGACTCGAAGGGGCGGAGTGCGGGAAATTTCCGGTAGAACCTTGCCGGTTCAAATTCGTGGTAAACATTGACAAAGGCCGGACAAATGATGCCATTGTGAAATTCGAGCCCGGCTTCTTCGCGAAATGGGCCCGTTGGTTTAATGATGTCCAAAATCAAGCCGCTTGAATCGACCTGGACTGTTCCTTTGGCAATGGGTTTTTCGTTGCCCGGAAAGAGGAAGTGAGCGGCAAACTTTCTCATTTTTCGGGTTGAATGTTGACTTCTTTTTTTTCATTCGCCTCTTCCTGAAGCATGTTTAGCCGATCGACAACCTGCTGATAAATACGCTCATATACTTTAGGCAAACTCGAATAATACACGACCGACTGGGCAAAAACTGAATCGGCCACGCCATGCTTTTCCAACACCGAATAGTACAGGTCCTTGGATTCAAGTTTGGCGATTTCCTTATCAAAACGATATTGGTTGGCGTACGCTTCGTTGAGGTGCATATCATAAAGCATGTCAACCATTTGCTTTTCCTTGATTAAGTTGTCGGGCTTTGGAAATCCCTTCTTCTCTTTGCACGAAAACGAGGCAACAGCAAGTAAAATCAGTAAAAAGTAGTGGGTTGTTCTTTTCATTTCAACAAAACAATTCGTTCACAAAGTTAGGATTCCATCCCATTAAATGATCAGCTAACTTCAGAAAAAGATCGAAAATTCGAAAAGAGCGGACCCTTTAGATGGTTATGCCCACATCTTTGGAGCTTATCGGGGCTACCAATAGCACACGACAATTCCCCCAACCATCACCACCGCACTTGCCACATTGACATAAACCGCCAGGCAAAAGTCGCGGGTAGTAATCTCCTTTTCATGATGGCCGATATACGGTTTGTCCACCAGCTTGCCATGATAAACGTTTGGGCCGCCAAAGCGGCATTTGAGGATGCCGGCCAGGGCAGCTTCGGGATAGCCGGCATTGGGGCTGGCGTGCTGATGGCCGTATTGAAAGACATGCCGGATGCCGCTCCAACTGAGGGTGACCAAGACCATCAACAGGGCGGTGAGGCGCGCCGGGACCAGGTTGAGCAGGTCGTCGAGCCGGGCGGCCAGCCAGCCAAAGTGCTGGTAGCGTTCGTTTTTATAGCCAATCATCGAGTCGAGGGTGCTGGCCATTTTAAAGGCAAACAGCAAGGGGACACCTCCCAAGGCATAGTAGAAGAGCGGGGCAATCACCCCATCGCTGAGGTTTTCGGCCATGGTCTCCAACACGGCCGTGCGGATTTGCTGTCCATTCAAACTCGACGTATCCCGTCCCACAATGTAGCTCAACTGACGGCGGGCAGCTTCCAGCCCATCGTTGTTCAACGCCCGGATCACCAGCCATGATTCGTAGATGAGGCTTCGATTGGCCAGCCCGTAAAATACACCAACAGAAGCAGCAATCAGGTAAATTCTTGGAAACGATTCCAGCTTGCGAAACAGCAAGAACAACAGCAGCCAGCTCATTCCAACCAAAAAGGCAGCAGTTGTTGCGCCTTTGAACTTGCGGTAGTTCCCGTGGTTCAAGTGCTTTTCAAACCAGGCAATCAGCCAGCCAAACAGACGAATGGGATGTGGCAGCCAGCGCGGATCGCCTAACAGGCCGTCGAGCGCAAAACCGATGAGCAGGGGAATCAGGTACGTGTGGTCCATCAATAATAGCGATAATTTTGGTTACGAGTCATCCTGAACTTGTTTCAGGATCTCTATTGATAGCTGACAGATCCCAATCCGGCAATTGCCGGACGGGATGACGTTTACCGCGCTTGCTTGTTTTCATTCAAAACTGAATACACCGAGTCCATATCCAGACATTCATTTCTTATTTGATTGAAGTTTCACCCGCAGGTTTCAGCTGAATGCTTGTTTCAGCTTTCTTTTCGCCATTAACGATCAGCTCAAGCCGGTGCTTGCCTGGAAAGTGTTTCCGCGTGGTACGTTCCAAAAAGCTGTGTTTGAAAACAATGGTGTGTTTCCCTGGCTTCCATGCTTTTTCGCTGATCTGGAAAACTTTTGGTGAAGTTTTGCCATTTGCCTTCACAAAATAAACCAGGTACTCCAACCTGATTTTTTTGCTTTGCTTTTCATTCACGTCCAGTTGAAAACTCAGTTGGATTTGGTCCCCGATGAATGCGGATTCAACCTCAGCCTCAAAAAGCGGGATATTGACATGTTCGGGGTCGCCAAAACCGAACAGCAACATCGCCCTTTTGTTGCCCGATTTCAGCAAAGTCCGGCAAGCATGTTTGATGATCCAGTCGGTGTTGGCCGATTTTCCCTGCCAGCTTTCGCACAAGCCAAGCACCAACTCCGGGTGATCTTTCGAGATATCGTTCAGGTTGTTGGCCACACTTTTCCGGACATATTCCGACGGGTCGTTTTTCAGTTTTTCCAGGATTGGGATAATGGGCGACGGATCTTTTTTGAATTTCTTCAACGCCATTGCCCAAGGCAAGCGCGGGCGGCAGCCTTCGCTTGCCAAGCGCCGGACGTGTTCATTTTTGTGGCCGGCCCATAGCAACATTTGTTGCATGCCCCGTTGAGGTTCCTGGTCAAGGAACGGGCGGATGGCATATTCGGAACTGCAACTTTTGGTAAATTCCTCCAGCGCCTGCATGGAAAGCTCCCAATGCCCTTGCCCGTAGAGCTCAACATAGTCGGCAAACGACATAACAATCAAACCCTTCACTTTCGGACTGGCCTTGATCATGATGGCAATGGCATCGTGGTAGTTTTCAGGAAGCCACTGTTTCAGGCACAAAGCGATGTGCCTCATGCGCTGTTTTAGTTCGAGTTGTTCCCATGAATCCGAAAAAACAGATCGCAGGAATTCTTCAACCAAAAAATCAGGGTAAACCGTTTTTAACGATTCAGCTATTTCCCTGACAATTTCGGGAGCGTACAAGGTGTCTTTCAATTTATCCATTTCGTTCTTTTTTATTAGGACTTATACTTGTGCGACAGCTTCAACATGATCTTTCACCGTCTAAGACTGAATACACCTGGTCCATATCCACACATGCGCGCACATGGTCGGCCAGTTTGTTGTACTGTTCTTCCTTGAAAGCGTTGTAGTCGAAGTGGGCTACTTCGGCTTGCAGCTGGTTGGCTTTCAGTATTTCTTCAACGACGGCGCGATTATCCAGAATGCCATGCAGGTAGGTTCCCCACAATTTGGGCGACACCAGGCAGCCATCAGCCGAACCATCTTCAAGCGTGCAGAGCGGGGTTCCTCCAAGCAGGCGGGTTTGCCCCATGTGGATTTCGTAGCCCGTGCCGTAGGCTTTCTGCTGCTGAAAGCGAAACCGGGTTTGCACGGTGCGCTTTTCCTTGCTCAGGGTGGTGACAACCGGCAACAAGCCAAGTCCCGGCATCATTTCCAGGTCGCCCTCCACCTGATCCGGATCGCGGATTTCTTCACCCAAAATCTGGTAGCCCCCGCAAATGCCGTAAACCCCTTTGCCGGCTTCAGCAGCTTGGATGATGGCCTTGGCCAGACCTCGTTCACGCAAATAAATCAAGTCCGAAATGGTATTTTTCGAACCGGGAATCAGCACCACATCGGCTTTGGCGATTTCTGTTGGATTGGCTGAATAATACAGGTTAACTTCCGGCATACGTTCCAGCATGTTGAAGTCGGTGAAGTTGCTCATGTACCGGAGCAAAACCACCGCCACATTGATTTTGCTGGTATCGGTACTGCCCCGCTTGTAGTCAATCACTACGCTGTCTTCCTCTTCAATATGAATATCGCGGAAGTAAGGGATCACGCCAATGACCGGGATTCCCGTCAATTCTTCCAGCATCCGGCGCCCATCGTCAAACAAACTAATATCGCCCCGGAACTTGTTGATCAGGATGCCTTTGATCAGTTTTCGTTCCGCTTCGGGCAGCAACTTGATGGTGCCGTAAACGCTGCCAAACACCCCGCCGCGGTCAATGTCGGCAATCAGGATGGTGGGCGAGCCGGTTTCCAAAGCCACCCGCATGTTGGTGATGTCTTTGTCCCACAGATTCACTTCCGAGATGCTTCCGGCGCCTTCCATCACAATGGGGTTGTACCGCGAATCCAACGAGCGCCAGGCTTTCATCGCCTCGGCAAACAAAAACTCACGATCGGTTTTCAGGAAATAGTCGCGGGCCGATTGGTCGCCGATGGGCTTGCCGTTCAACACCAATTGGGCTTTCTGGTCGCTGGTTGGTTTTAGCAGAATGGGGTTCATGGCGCTCAGGCAGGGAATGCCGCAGGCTTCGGCCTGCACGGCCTGCGCGCGGCCCAGCTCCAAACCTTCGGCGCTGGCGTACGAGTTCAGCGACATGTTTTGCGCTTTGAAAGGGGCAGGGTGGTAGCCGTCCTGCTTGAAGATGCGGCAAAAGGCGGCATTGATCACCGACTTGCCCACGTCGGAGCCGGTGCCGACAAACAGGATGGGTTTGAGTCGCTTTTTCTGATTCATTTGATTTCAAATTGATAAACACCGCCATATTCAGGCGAAAAAGTGGTAAAAACTTCATCCATCGTTTGTTTTTCCAGGATGGATTTGATGAGGCGAATGACCCCGGCATGGGTCACCACCGCAATTTGCTGACAGGATAAATCATCCAAATGCATAATAAAACTCAACACACGGGCATGTAATTCGGGTAGCGACTCTCCGCCAGTACATGGTGCTTCCAGGTAATGATCCATCCAGTACTTTCCTTCAGAAGTGGCATAGATTTGATCCCACGGCTGAAGTTCCCAATCACCGAAATTCAGCTCCTTTAACCGATGGTCAAGCACAATTTTCTCGCCGGGAAACAGATCTTCGGCCAACTGGCGGCAGCGCAGCAGCGGACTGGAAAAAACGGCGTCAAAAGACTGCCCACCGATCAGGCTCCTTGCCCGTTCCAGTTCTTCCGCATACGAATCCGCCAGCGAAACGTCGGATTGTCCGTAGCAAATGCCGGGCGGAACGGCTACGCGGGTATGGCGGATAAGGATTAGTTTCAAGATTGGGTTTTTAACAGATAAATTTAAAAAATCAGTAATGTCCGGGAAAACATTTGTGGGCTAAAGCCCCGGCTTGATGGCGCGATCACTAACCCCAGGCTTAAGCCTGGGGTTAGTGAAGCCTGTTACTCCCGGGGGCTTTAGCCCATTATTTGGAACTTTAACCGGACACCACTGAAAAAGTTCTTATTTATTGTGCTCTTTGTGTCTTTGCGGGAAATAAGTTCAGTACTTCATGATATACCCACCAAACACAAATAAAACACCACTTCGATCATTTGCTGCAAAGCGCCGAGGCAATCGCCGGTGTAGCCGCCAATTTTCCGTTCAATATATTTTTTGAACAGAAAGGTGATCAACAGCGAAAGGGGCAAAACAACGGCCATGAGTTGCCACGGCAGAAAAGCGGCTGGTGCCAATCCGAATAAAACGGCCACTACCAAATCGGAATTTTTGCCCCGTTTGCCGATGGGTTTGGTCTTGCTGAGTTCGTCTTCGCGGGAATACCAACTGGTGAAGATGATCATCACCGGCATCAGGCGGCTAAAGGCGTGCCCGGCTACCAGCACCAGTGGAATGGTGAGCGGCGGCAGGCTTTGCAAGGCCAGAAATTTGGTGCCCAGTATGCCAACCAAACCGACGGTTCCATAGGTTCCGATCCGGCTGTCTTTCATGATGGTGAAGATCTTTTCGCGGGTGTAGCCACCGCCAAATCCATCGCAGAAGTCGGCAAAACCGTCTTCGTGAAAAGCGCCGGTTGCAAAAATGGTCGCCATCATGCTCAGAAAGATAGCCACCTCAACCGGCAAGATCCAATTCAAACCATAAAACACCAAGGCGCCAATTCCGCCGATGATCCAACCGATCAGCGGAAAATAGCGGGTGGCCCGGTTCAGCCGCTCGTTGGAAAAGCCCAGCGACCGTGGCACCGGAATGCGGCTGTAAAACATGACTGCCGTTAGAAATAAGTTGAGTTGTTCTTTCATCTAAAAAAGTTTCAAGTTTCAGGTTTAGAGTTCCTAGTTGTCGACGATCTTGCAGCCGTGCTCGCCCTCACATTTTCCCTCCATATCTCACCGTCCCACACGCTCCTCCTCACACCCTCTCACTTTCTCCCCCTCTCTCCCTCAGGGTTTCAAAAAAACTTCTGTACTTATGAACGTTGCACTTCCGTATTTTCTTCTTTATTCGACACGCCCGCTTCGTCAAAGCTAGCCATTTCGTTTAAGAAAGTGGCTGCTGCCTTGATGACGGGGTAAGCGACCGCTGCACCGGACCCTTCGCCCAGTCGCATACCTAGGTTTAAAACCGGTTTGGCGCCCAGGTAATCCAACATCAATTGGTGCCCTTGTTCTTCGGAAGCGTGACAGAATAGACAGTTTTCACGAACCGAAGCCTCAAACTGAATGGCTGTTAAAGTGGCTGCCGTCGCGATGAAACCATCGATCAGAATGACCATGTCCAGCTTTTTGGCTTCCAGGATGGCGCCCACCATCATGGCAATTTCCAGGCCGCCAAAGGTTGCCAGCGTTTCTTCCGGGGTCTGCGGGTTGTATTTTTTCGAAACCGCTTTCAGCACCCGGGTTTTGTGGTCCAGCTTTTCACCTTCCATGCCAGCACCTTTTCCGGTGCAGGTTTCAATGGGCAGGTTCAAAAACCGGTGCATCAGCAAAGAAGAGGGCGAGGTGTTGCCAATGCCCATCTCGCCAAAGCCAATGGTGTTGCAACCGGCCAGGGCTTCCTGCCGCACAAACGCGGCGCCCTGTTTCATGGCTTGGCGGCATTCCTCCGCAGTCATAGCCGGTTCCAGCATCATATTCCTGGAACCACGGGCCACTTTGGCATCAATGATTGGGGTGCCGGACGGGAAATCGTAGTCCACGCCCGCGTCGATCACCTTCAGGGTAATGTCGTTTTGCTTACAGAACACGCTAATGGCCGCACCGCCAGTACAGAAGTTCATGGCCATTTGCCAGGTCACGTCTTTGGGGTAGGGGCTTACGCCTTCATCGGTCAGCCCATGATCGGCAGCAAACACCAGAATGGCCGGTTTTCTCAATTCAGGAGCAAGCGTGTTTTGAATCATGCCCAATTGCAGGGCTATTTTTTCCAGCTGGCCGAGTGCCCCGAGCGGCTTGGTTTTCAAGTCGATCTTGTGTTGGAGTTGTTTTCTTAGTGAAGTCATTTGGTTGTCATTTATGGTCATTGAATAGTCATTGGTCATTGGATAATTAGTTATTGGATAATTGGTCATTTGTCATCATCCTGGAATCGCTATTTTCTATTCCGTTATTCCTGTTTCGTCCGAATGATCTCCGGTTCTATTCAACAGGTTTGCGCACGGACGATTCCGCTTTTGCATGCTTCTTCCCAGGTCGACACTCCTTCTTCGTTTTCCCTGGGCTAAATTCTTTAACCCTTTTCAGGGTTACTTTATTTTCACCGGAATTCCTGAAACCATCAGGTAAACGGTGTCAGCTTGCGCGGCGACAAACTGGTTCATCCAGCCTTGCAGGTCGGCGAATTTGCGGGCCATTTCATTTTCGGGATGAACGCCCATGCCGAGCTCGTTGCTAACGACAATCAGGTTCATCTCTTGTTCGGCGAATTGAGTCCATTCGGCTTTGGCAGCTTCAAGTGCTTCTTCCAATTGATAACCGCAGTCGTGAAAATAGTTGGTGAGCCAAAGGGTGATGCAATCCAGCAAAACCGTCTGTCCGCCAAAATCATGCTTCGACAGGTTTTTTTCTTCTTCCACGGTTTGCCAGCGTTGGTCGCGATCATCCTGATGGCGTTTAACGCGTTGGGCAAAATCCTCATCCCAAATACGGGCGGTTGCTAAATAGACGGGCTTTCCCGATTGCGCTTCAGCCAGTCGTTGAGCAAAACTGCTTTTCCCTGAGCGGGCTCCTCCGGTGATGAATGTGATGCTTGCCATCGTTTAAAAAGTTTCAGGTTTCAAGTTTCAAGTTCCAAGTTCTTGCAACGCGTACTGCTGAATTGTGGCTATAAACAAAGCAAGAGGCAGACTGAAATTTCAGTCGCCTCTTGTGCAATACAACTATCTGATTTTCTTAACAAGTTGCATCATTATTTAATCGAGAAAAATGGCCATGTTGGGTGACGCACCGACGGTCTTCTGGTCAATCAGTTCTCCGGATGGATCATAGATTTTCATCAATCCAGCTCCGGTCACACTTTCGCCGGTAAAAACATAGATATTCCCATCGTTTGGATTGACAGCCACCCCTCGTGGGCCCGAAAGACCGCTGACCAGCTTTTCGGATTCAAAGGTTTTTGTGGCAACGTCAAATACAGAAACTGCACCGGTCACATTCCAGTTTTCATCTGTCTCAGAAGTAATCACGTAAATTTTTGATTGATCAACATCCGTCACCATGATTGACGCGTATTCGTAACTCACATTCGGCAAACTGTAAACAGTCGTCAGTTCATCGGTGCTTGTATTGATGTACCCCAGACCCGTTTCTTCGGAAGGACTTGAATAGGTGTTGACCAGCGAAACGTACAAATTGCCGCTATTGTCTTTTAAAAAATAAGAACTAACGGCAGGCGTAACAATGTAGGAAATCGCCTGGTTATCAAGATCAATCACCGCCACGCTGTCTTTGTAGTTTAAGGCAGCGTACAATTTGCCATTGGCAATCTCAACACCTTCGGGACCGCCAGGCAGGCTAATCGTTTCCTCAACCGTTTGCGTCTTGATGTTGTATTTGGCGATATAGGAATTGGGCATGATACTCCAACCCGCATCAGGCTCCCCCCAACAAGAAACGTACAAGTAGTCACCACTGGCCACACAAGCCCGGGGCTTGGTGATTTGATCAGTGACCCCATTTTTTGTTTGCTCAAATAAGGGGTCAACCGTGATGATCTGGTCCGGGTTGTTTCCCATCATAAAAATCTGATCATCGTATTCGTAGGCATACTGAATATTGGACAACAATTCCAATCCGGGGTTTTGCTGCTGGTAATAGAAGTTGGTCAATGCATCCGTGCCATAATCATATTTGGAAATGCTTGCCCCGCCATCACCATAATTGCCATAGTTGATGATGTAAGCTCCTTTCACCAGATTACTGGGAAACGGATCCGGCTCGTCATCGTCTTTATTACAGGAACTCAGCACGGCCAGTGCGAAAAAGAGAACAGTAAAGTATTTCAAAAACTTTTTCATGAGGTATAAATTTTAGTTTAAAGAATATTCAAATTGGATGAAATACTGATTCGGAAGCTTCGTCCGGGCATGGCATAATACCGTTGGTTTTGGTAATCCACATCGAACAGGTTTTGAACCGAGAAAGATAACTTGAACTGTTGGCTGTTGTAATTGATCGACCGCAAGAGTCCACAGTTGGTCAAAAAATACGAATCAAGCTCATGTCCAAAGTCGTCGGAAAAGCGGCTGCCGGTGTAGGTGCCGTCAATATAAATTTGCCACTGTTTGCGGGTGGCCATCAGAAAGGCATTGCCCATGTGTTTTGGAACGTAGATCAACTGGCGATGCGTGATCCCGGTCTCCGAAATATTTTCCACAGCCTCTACCGGGTTGAAGTTATAATTTAGTTTGAAGTTCAGGTCTGTTGCTCCCAATTGCCAGTCGGTATTCGATTGTAATTCAATCCCTTTGCTGACCACCTCCATCAGGTTTCGGGCTTGCCACACGCCAAAGTTCCGCCATTCAATCCAGTTTTTCACGTCCATATAAAAGGCGTTCAGCTTCAGTTCCGATTGAAAGCCGGCATCGCAGTAAATATAGCTCAGCCCTGCTTCATAGCTCATTCCATCTTCCGCTTTCAGGTTGGGATTTCCCTGCGTTCCCCAGTAACGGTCGTTGAAAGTCGGCACGCGGAAGCTTTTGGCGATTGCGGAACTCAGCTTCAAGATCGACGTTTCATTCGTAAACAGCCGGTATTCGGCGCCGAGCGAAGGGGTGAATGGAACGGAAAAGTTGGTCACAAACGATTGACGCAGGTTAAGCGTAAGCTTGAGTCGCTGCCAGGCAGTAAAGAAAGCTGAAAAATAGGCATCCAGATGCTGTTCCGAATCAATCACTTCCTCTGAATATGCGTACACATCCGGCACGATGTACCGGTATTTTACGCCAGCTTTATAACCCAATCCGGGATTGAAATCCTGCTTGAGCTCCAGCTCCGAGATCAGGCGGTCGGTGCCAATGCGTTGTTCTGTAATGCTGTCGTAAACCTGCACGTCATGCACGTAGCCGACGCCAGCCCGATAGTTCAACGAACGCTTGTTGTTTTGATATTCGGACCAAATCCTGACATGTTGGTTGTCCAACTCTTCCAAAGTTTTCAAATTCAGGTTGGTGGGCATGTTGGGCTGTACCTCATGCCAATCCTGTTCCAGCCAGATGGCTGATGTGATGAATTCATCGGGATGAAACCGGTAGTTCAACTCCTGAATCAACCCCCTGTTTTCGACAGCTGCTCCTTTTTGTCGGTCTTTCACCGGATCGCGGTTTTCCACATCGCCGGTGTAAGGGTTTTCAAAAGGGAAATCATTCCTTTTGCTGAAGTAGAACAGGCGAGTGACGGACTCAAACTTCCCGTTTCCGGCAAATATTTTTGCTCCGTAAAGCTGCTCACCGAATGAACCTTGCGTGATGGTGGTTTTCAACTTCAGGCCATCGGTCCAGTTGTTTTGCAAACCCAGATAAATGGCGCCGCCAATTGATCCGGAGCCATTGACAGCCGATGAACTGCCGTATTGCAAATCCAAACCATCAAATAGGTAAGAAGGAACGGATGCCATGTTGGAATGTCCCAAAGTAAGGGAGTTGACATTGATACCGCCAAAATTGACGGAGGTGTGATTGGGGCTCGTGCCGCGCAAACGAATGGTTGACAGGCCGCCTGCATTCGATTTCACATAAATGGGAGTGAAACGCATCAGCAGGTTATCCAGGCCGCCAGCTTGAGCAAATTGCATTTGCTCAGCCGAAATGCTTTCCATTTTGGCACCGGCCTGGTACTTTTTGTACGGTGCATACGATGTGACCTCATGCAACAAAATGGTGTCGGCCACGCTGGGCTGCTGCGCATCAAGCCCACCAAACAGAAGGACCAATAGTCCTGATAAAATAAACCTTCTCATTACTAAAAAATTAGAATGAGCTTAGGATAAGATTTGTGAAAGATACGCGATTACATTTCACTAGCTTTATTCCCGAAGCCTTTGTTAAATATTCAATAGGATTTTGGCAGGTCTTCTGGCTCACCTCTCTTTCTGATGCCTTCCCGTTCGTCAGTTGCCGGACAGTGGCTGGGGTTTCAGAAAGATCATTCGAGGCTTACAGCTGCGGGTACAGCTCCGGATTCTAACCGGATTCCCTTTTGATCCTGATCTGGCAGTTGCCGGATCGTTGGAACCAAATCCGTGACAAATGTAGAGATTTTGTTTCCAAACTTCCTACTAAAAAAAAGAAAAAAACCGATCGTTAAACGAAACGCCAGATTTTCAGTCTAAAATTCGCACAGTTGAGTTTTTTTTCAAAACCGGGAAGTCCTTCGCATAAGCTTCCCGGTTTTTCCTGAATTGAAAAGAGGCTGCCCGTTAAGTTCGGACAGCCTCTTTTTTTATCAGACCGCTAATTTTCCTTGATCCGCTAGAAAATATAGCGTACACCTACCTGCAGTTGCCAGTTCTGGCTGTAGTTGTAGTAAGTTGAGTAGGATTTTGACAAATAGTTTCCATCGGAATCTTTCACCATGGAGAAATTGGGAACATTATTGGCGTCCACGCCTTCATACCTCAAAATCTGTCCGTTATTGGCTTCAAACATGTTCTTAACAACTCCCCATTCGTTGTTCAGCAGGTTGCCAAAGTTCAGGAAATCAAGGCTGAACTGCAAAGTGTTGGTTGTATTTCCAATCTTCACATAGTATTCACGTGCCAGGCGCAAATCGAACCGATGTACCCAAGGAGCTCTGGCAGCGTTTGCTTCGGCATATTCTCCTTTGTGCTTTTTCAGATAGTCATCTTGCTCCACAAATTCAAAGAAAGCATTTTCATCGGCGGCACTCACAAAATTAATCTCCCCTTTAGCACTTGGAATATAAATTAAATCGGAAGCATAACCATCGCCATTCATGTCGTTTGTATAGGTAAAACTATACCCGCCGGCTGAATATCCGGAGTAAAACAAATTAACGATCGTAGCCGATTTAAGCGTGTTGTTCAACCATGGAATTTTGTACGATGCAGATGCAATGGCTTTGCTTGGCACCACATATTGCGAACGCTGGACTTCAGGCAAATGCGGTCCGTTTACGGTAACAAGACCATTGTAGGCCGATGCTGCGTTACTCCCCGGCATGCCCGAAATTTCCTTTGATTCGGTATAGGTATAGGCAGCCATTAAACTCAAGTCTTCAATTGGCTCAGCTTTCAGGGTAATGTTTCCGATTGCACCCCAACCCTCATCCGTATTCGCTAAAACATAAGCGTTCTTTGAAGTATAGGTGATCTCTTCGCTATCCGGATAAATGTACCGGTTATCGGGGCCGTTAAAACGTTGCCAGCTATTGTCGGGTTGTTCCAGGTTATAGTTTTTCAGCATCACCCCATTGATGTTGTTGGTATAGATTCCTTCAACGGTGACTGACATGGGGAAAGAGACCGGTAGATTAAGATCCAGAGCCAAAGACGATTTCCACACCTGTGGCATTTTGAAATCAGGATCGATCGCGTTCACATCGCGTGGCAGGGCTCCATCTTCGGGACTAATGGTATTTTGAAGATTCAAACGTGAGATCATTTCGCCGACATCGGTCATCATGGGGCCGGCCAACGATGCCAAAACAGGATCAGCACTGGTTACATTGCCCTCCGAATCGTAGCGCGTCACTGCTGCATAGCTGCCTTGCACCATGCCTGAATTGGTGGGCATGTTGGTGAAGAACACCAGGGGCAACCTACCCGCAAATATTCCCGTACCACCGCGCAGTTTCATACTTTGATCGCCCTTCATATCCCAGGTGAAACCCACTCTTGGAGAAAGCTGAACTTTGGCTTCGGGCCATTCGCCGGTATCAATTTTTTTGCCGCCAAAATCCAATTCATAAATGGCATTGTTCCGAATAATGTTGTCCTCGTATTTCAGGTAATCGGCGCGAATACCGTAAGTTAATTTAACATCGGTATTCACATTCCATTCATCCTGGGCATACAAGCCAAACTGATTAAATGCCACTTCAGCTGCCGGACTTTTTTCACCATCATACCCATAGGTTAAGGCAAAATCCCGGGGTGCAGCCTGGTTTAAAAAATCGTCGATGCTGGCATAGCGATAATAACCCGTTCCATTTCGCATGTAGGAGTTATTGGCCATTTGGTGTTCAAAACTTACACCAGCGGTAATCTTGTGACTGCCCAAATAGAAAGTGGCGTTGTCGATTATGCTGAAGATGTTGTTGTTTACGCCATTGTTCCAGGTGAATAATTCGTAACCGGCCGACAGGTAGGGTTCAAGAATTTGTTGCCCGTCTCCGGTCACGCCGTTCATAATATCGATAAAAGGAAATGGCGACGATTCTGATCCACGGACATCCTGGATTTTCGTGTAAGTAGACAGGAATTGGTTTGAGAATTTTTCTGAAATACGGCTGTTCAAATCGAAGGAAAACGAGTTGACAATGTTATCCATCGAGTAAATGGAATTTGAAAAAGCCATGGAGTATTGAGAGATCCGGTCCATGTTCCTGTTTCGGAAACCCCCGTCGGTTGAATTCCCGTTAGTGGGGTTCCAGGCTTGATTTTTGGTGTAGTTATAGCGCAAGCTCACCTTGTTGGCGTCATTGATGTTCCAGTCAATTCGGGCCAACAGCTTTTTGTTGCTTTCGTCAGCCGGATAGCTGCTGTACGAACCTGGATTGTAGCCATAATTGTCAATCAAATGTTGCCGAACCCGCTCCATGTCCGACACACTTGTGCGCGAAAGCGACAAATCGGTATTGGCTGTGCCATCTTCCGACGGCCTCCAGGTAACCACTTGTCCCGGGCGTATTTCGTATTCGCCATTCACAAAAAAGAACAATTTATTTTTGATGATTGGGCCTCCAAACGTGGCGCCGTACGTTTTTGTCGATTCTTCGTCGCGTGCTCCAAAGTCAACGTCTCCAATCCGGTTTCCCCGCATATCCTGATTGGTGAAGTAGTGGTAGGCCGAGCCTTTAAAAGTGTTGGTTCCCGATTTGGTAATGGCATTGACACCGCCACCAATGAAATTCGTTTGGCGGACATCAAAAGGGGCAATCACCACCTGAACTTCTTCAATGGCATCCAGCGAAATGGGATTACCACCACCAGGAAGCGTTGAGCTCAATCCGAAGTTGTTGTTAAAATTAGCCCCGTCAACCGTGAAATTGGTCGAACGGCCGTCGCCTCCGGCGAAGCTCATGCCGTTGGCATAGGGCGAAATGCGGGCAATATCCGAGATGCTTCGGTTAATGGTGGGCATGGCGTTCATCTGCTCGTTCGAAATATTTGTTGTGGCACCCGTTTTGGTTGTGCGAAAAGGCGAAGCTTTTGCTCCCAGCACAACCACTTCGCCAACATCAACCGAACTTTCCTTCAATTTTGCATTTAAAATAAACGTTTCACCCAACGCCAGCCGAATATCAGCATAAGTTCCTTTGTGGTGACCAACAAAGGATACTTCCACGATGTAGGGCCCGCCTGACCGCATCCCTTGCAAATCGAACCGGCCTTCGTTGTTGGTGATGGTACCATACTGGCTGCCTGATGGTTCGTGTATGGCCAGTACCGTGGCTCCCGGGAGGCTTTCGCCTGATTCGGTGCTCACTGTTCCGGTCATTCCAGCCGTTGTAATTTGTGAAAGCACCGGCGAAGATGCCAGCAGCATGAAAAGAAAGAGTAAAGTGTAATTTTTCATTTTTGTCTTCATAGAACAATAGATTAAGATTTATTACAAATAACACAAAAACATACTTGTCAATAATTAACAACCTGTAACTTTTTTGTTAAGGAATTACGACAATTAAGGCACCTTGTATGAAACGGACCTCGTTAAGTCTTTTAAAGTACAAATTTATTGGCCGACAAAGACCAAGATATTGTCAGCTGTTTATATCTTTCAAGTGTTTTGTGAATAAGTTTTCCTTCAAGCAAAAGCGCCTGACATTCAGCTTGCTGTTGAAAAATCGGCTCAAACAACAGTCTCCGCAGGGCAAACACAAAAGCGGGTGCTGGAAAAAACGCATCGGTCTTCTTTTCAGAAAATACCGGAAAAATTGATTCGCTATAAATTTTCTGTTTCCACTTGGATTTGAAGGTAATTTTTAAGATTTTTGCATACCTACCAGTACCAACCGGTTAGGCTAACAATCTAAATTCTGAAAAATGAAAAGCTACTACTACTCAATTACGCTACTTTTCGTTCTTCTCCTAGGATTTTCATGTACCAGCAAGTATGAAGATGTTCCTTTTGAAGAACCCAACCCAAAACCTTGGGAAGATCCTGAAATCGTTCAAATCAACAAGGAAGCACCCCGGGCGCATTACATTCCTTACGCAACAGCCGAACAGGCCATCGCCGATGAAAAATGGGAATCGCCCATGCTGCTTTCATTGAACGGCACCTGGCAATTTCATCTGGCACAAAATCCGGGCGAACGTCCGTATTGGTTTTTCAAAAACGACTACGATACGCGCGATTGGGACGAAATCAAAGTTCCTTCGAATTGGGAAGTGGAAGGATTTGATTACCCCATTTATACCAACGTCAAATATCCGCATGCCAAAACGCCTCCGCTCATTCAGGATCATTACAACCCGGTAGGATCTTACAAACGAACCTTTACCATTCCTTCAGACTGGAAAGAAAAAGACATCATCCTGCACTTTGGGGCCGCCAGTTCGGCCATCAATGTTTGGGTGAATGAAGAATTTGTGGGCTACAGCGAAGACAGCAAAACGCCTGCCGAGTTCAACATTACACCCAAGCTAAAAGGTGGAAAAAACACGCTTGCTGTAGAGATTTTCCGCTGGAGCGATGCCAGCTACCTCGAAGATCAGGATTTTTGGCGCATGAGCGGGATGACCCGCGACGTGTTTCTGATGGCGCGTAACAAGCAAAACATTCACGATTTTAGGGTGACCGCCGGACTGGACGAAAACTACCAGCATGGAACATTTGCCTTGGATGTGGAGCTGAGAAATTCGTCGGATGCGGCACAACAAGTGACTTTGCAAGCCGAATTGTTTGATGGCGCCACCACTGTCAAATCGTTTGAACAAGCAATCGAACTGGCCAACCCCAGCGAAACAGTTTCGTTTGAAGAGACATTTGCCGATGTGAAAAAATGGTCAGCTGAACATCCGAATTTATACTTGCTGCTGCTTACGCTGAAAGATGAAGCGGGCAACACCATCGAAGTTCTTCGTCAGGATGTTGGTTTTCGCACAGTTGAAATTAAAAATGCCCAGCTAATGGTCAACGGAAAGCCCATTTATGTGAAAGGAGTCAATCTGCACGAGCACCACGATGTAAACGGCCATGTGGTGGACAAGGAAACCATGTTGAAAGACATTGAGATCATGAAAACCCACAACATCAACACGGTTCGTACGTCGCACTACCCTCAGCCCGAACTGTGGTACAAACTCTGCAGCCAATACGGGCTTTACGTGATTGACGAAGCCAACATCGAGTCGCATGGCATGGGCTACGGAGAAGAATCGCTGGCCAAAGACCCGGTTTGGGGCACAGCCCACCTGGATCGTACCAAGAACATGTTCGAGCGCGACAAAAACCAGCCGTCCATCATCATTTGGTCACTGGGCAACGAAGCCGGAAACGGCGTCAATTTCATGGCTACTTACAACTACCTGAAAGAACAAGACTCCACCCGGCCGGTTCAGTACGAACAAGCACACGGTGGCGAAAACACGGACATCAATTGCCCGATGTACGCACGAATCGAGCACATGGAAAACTACGCCAAGTCGAATCCTTCCAAACCGATGATTCAGTGCGAATACGCCCACGCCATGGGCAACAGCGTCGGCAATTTGCAAGATTACTGGCACGTGATTGAACACTACGATGTCCTCCAAGGGGGCTGCATCTGGGATTGGGTTGACCAAGGATTATTGACCACGAACGATGAAGGTGAAGAATTTTGGGCTTACGGCGGCGACTTTGGCCCGGACACGGTTCCATCCGACGGCAACTTCTGCAACAACGGGCTGGTTGATCCGGATCGCGGAATTAAACCGCACCTGTTGGAAGTGAAGAAAGTTTATCAAAACATCGGCTTCACCCCTGTAAACCTGAAAAAGGGTACTGTTGAAATTGAAAACAAATACACCTTCACCAACTTGTCTGAGCTGGATATCAGCTGGAGCATTATGGAAGATGGACAGACAATTAAAGAAGGAAAGCTTGTCAACTTTGAACTAACTCCCGGCGCGAGACTCGAAGTTGACCTGGATTATTCCATCGACCCGGCACCGGGCACCGAATATTTCCTGAACTTCTCTGCAAAAACAAAAGCGGCCCAGGGACTGGTTCCTGCCAATTATGAGCTGGCTGCCGAACAAATCGTGCTGGCCAGTTTTATCCCACTTTTGATCGAAGCGCCGAGATACAGGCCTGTCCAAAAGACCGATACTTCCGATTTTCCATCTATGACAGCCAGTGAGACCGATTCTGAAATCACCATTCAGGGCGAAGGCTTTAGCCTGACTTTCAATAAGGAAGCTGGCGTATTGAGCAGTTTCCAATCGGGAGAAACTGAATTGCTGAAAGAAGGCCCGATTCCGAATTTCTGGCGTGCACCAATCGACAATGATTACGGAAATGGCCTGGATCAACGGAGCCGCGTATGGCGGAAAGCAGGCGAAAACCGGAAAGTGAATTCCGTCAAGCTGACTAAAAAAGCAGCCAACCAAGTGGTGGTCGATTTCAAATTTGACCTGACCAATGAGCAAGGGGAAAAAATTGCCGACTACAGTTCAAGCTATACCGTTTATGGCAGTGGCGATGTCGTGGTCAACAATCAGTTTGAAATGACAAAAGACGAGCTGCCGGAGATTGTCCGCATGGGCATGAACCTGCAGATGCCTCGCCAGTTTGACCAAATGAGCTGGTTTGGGCGCGGACCGCACGAATCGTACGAAGATCGTAAAACCTCGGCTTTCGTCGGCAAGTATTCCGGCTCAGTTGCTGATCAATATTGGGCTTATCTGCGCCCACAGGAGAACGGCAACAAAACCGATGTCCGTTGGATGACGATCACCAATGATGCCGGAAATGGCCTGCTCTTCGTGGGACAACCGTTTTTGTCAGTGAGTGCGCACCACAACATCATGGAAGATTTTGAATCACCGGGACGCACGGACGGACGTCAGATTGAAGGAGTGGAGGTTGTGAACCGTCACACAACCGACGTCAAGCCGCGCGATCTGACCTCGGTGAATATCGACTACAAACAAATGGGCGTTGGTGGCGACAACAGCTGGGGTGCCTGGACACACGAACAATACCGTCTGACCAAAAGAAGTTACAGCTATTCCTTCCGGATGCGCCCAATGACCACAGGCGTTAATCCCATTGAAAATGCAAAGATGAAACTCAACTAGTACTAATAACCCTCACTCCGAGGCAAATCCCTGGCAGAATTTTGGTCTGCCAGGGATTTTTTTTGGTACAGGGACGAGGAAAAGAGCCAGATGAATTATATGGGTGTGAAAAAAAATCAGATGCTTTATAACAGTATTTTGTACTTTAATTCGGGACAGCTTTTGAAACAAACGAGTAGGTGTCTGGTCGTCAGGTGAATACAAAGATCTAAAATAAGTGTCTGTTTCGAAGGCAGCCTAGGATAGGTATGACATAAAACATAAGCTGTAGGAGGGAAAAGAAAAAATTTTACCTTTACGGACCTAGCCGAAACCAACAAATTGCCTGTTGCTTGTGCGTATTGCTTGTGCTTAGAAAATAGATTTGTTGCCAATGGACAAGAGTATTGATATATTACTTGCTGGGATATCAATGAATGAGGAGGCTGCCCTGACTAAACTGATCGAACACTTTTCGACCGAGCTGTATATTTTTGCGTTTGGACTTGTGAAACGGAAAGAGGTTGCCGAAGAAATTGTGAGCGATATTTTTTTCAGATTATGGAATGAACGACAGAATATCGGTCGAATTCATAATATCCGATCCTACCTCATCACAGCAGTCCGAAACAACTCGCTGACCTATCTTCGATCAAAAAACAACAAGCCCCATCTGACTCTGGACGAGATTGATACCTTCGAGCTTGAACCACTACAATGCCCGGAAACAATACTGATAGACAAAGAAACGATGGGGCTCATCAACAGAAGCATTGCGCAGCTGCCGGCAAAAAACAAAATGATCTTCACGCTGGCGAAAATCAACGGACTAAAATACAAGGAAATTGCGCTTTTGATGAATATTTCAACCCGAACCGTGGAGAACCACATTGCTGCTGCAATTGAACGAATCGATACCATACTATCGCGTGAAAATCAGCGGGAATTGGATCAGCTGAAAAAGGTGATTTCAACAACGATTTTGCTTTTCCTTCATTTTTTTTAAAAATAAACGGAATCAAGCTAGGGGATTCTTTCGCCAAATGCATCTTTAAAATTGATGACCAAAATGTACGCGTGTAAAGTGGATACGAAACCAAGCACATATGAACTTCTCGCCCGGTATTTGGCGGGAGATCTCTCTAAGCGAGAAGCATCTTCATTAAAAAGTCGTGTTTTAGGCAATGACCTCAAATCCAACTTTAGCCAAATTGAGGAGTTTTGGAATATGAAAGTGGAAGATGAGCATGTTGCATCGCGCATCAGCCGCCGAACATGGCGCAAAATCTCGTTTCGAAACTTTCGGGATTTTCAGAATAACTTTCTTGGTTATGTGGCTGTTGTCTTGGTTGTTGTAGCCATTGGCTTCGGACTTTATTCCTGGGCAAAGCATTATCCGGTTGAACAAATCGAATACATCACTGATGCCGGCCAAGTGAATGAAGTCAGCTTGCCTGATGGGTCAAAGGTGTGGCTCAACGCCAAATCGAAACTCACTTACACCCAATATCTCATCGGAAGCGACCGCTATGTCTCGCTCGACGGTGAGGCCTATTTTGATGTTGTTTCGGATTCTGACAATCCTTTTTTTGTATCAACATCCGATGCGCAAATCAAAGTAACCGGAACCCGGTTTGCTGTCAGCGCTTATCATGACGACCCGTTTGTTACCACCCATCTGGAAGAAGGAATCGTAACCTTCATGACAAAAAAAAGTGACACCGAGCACAAACTTGCACCTGGACAGCTGGTTAAAATGGACCGGCAATCCGAATCACTCGAATTTAGCAGCCCGGAAAACCTCATTGCCGGTGACTGGAAAAACGGTGAACTCAACTTCTACGATGAACGTTTTGAGCGAATTGCGAAAAAGCTGGAAC
>NZ_LGIA01000196.1 GCF_001270965.1 Sunxiuqinia dokdonensis
GCTTTTTAACCGGATTCCTTCAATCGAAATAAACATGTTTGCATCAGCAGTAAAAAAACTATTTACTAAGAAGAAAGTCAATGACCAGGCGGTATTGACGATTCTTTACGGCGGACAATCGGGCAACTCGGCGTTTCTTGCCAAGGAAGCCAAGAAGTATCTTCAAAAAAATAATTTCATCCCCCGGGTGGTGAATATGGCGAAATATGATTTTCAGCAATTGGAAGGAGAAGAACATTTGCTGATGCTGGTGAGTACGCATGGCGAGGGGGAACCTCCTGAGGCGGCCAGCCGGTTTTATCGGTTTTTGTTTTCTGAGGAAGCCCCACGCCTCGATCGGCTAAACTTTGCTGTTTGCGGCCTGGGGGACAGCAGCTATGAGCACTTTTGCCAAACAGGCAAGGATATGGACCGACGTTTGCATGAACTGGGCGGTACCCGATTGTTTGATCGGGTGGATTGCGATGTGGAGTTTCATCAGTCTGCTGCTCAATGGCTTTCGGGTATTTTAGCGGTCTTGCAGAATCATGGTGGTGCCAAAACGGAGACATTGCAGATTGAAGCAGATACCCAGCGTAAAACTTTTCAGGCGGTGGTTCGCCAAAAATTTCGCTTGAATACGGGTTCGGATTCGGCGACCTTCCACGTCGTTTTGTCGGTTGATCACCGGGATTTCTCTTATCAACCGGGTGATTCAATCAGTATTATTCCCCGAAACCCGGATTTGCTTGTTCAGTTGGTTTTACGTCGTTTGGGATATACCGAAGATGTGGAGGTCAACTACGACGATGACAGTCATTCTTTTCAATGGCTGTTAACCCATGCTTTCGAACTCACCACCCTGAGCCGTGGATTGCTCCGGCGTTACCAGGCGGTGAGCAAATCTGCCGGGTTGGAAGCGCTGTTGGCTGACGAAAAAGAACTGAATCGCTATTTGAAAAACCACGATGTGGCAGACCTTTTTGCAGACTTCCCAAGTCAGGCAGGGCCGGGTGAGTTGGTTTCCATATTCAGGAAACTGCAAGCCCGGCTTTACTCCATCGCCTCCAGCCCGAGGATTCATCCGGGCGAGGTGCATTTGACCGTGAAGCAAGTGTGTTTTTCGAACCGAGGACGGGAGCGCGAGGGGGCCTGTTCCAGTTACTTAAACCAGCGGCTTGTGCCTGGCGAGTCGCTTCCCATTCAAGTGGTGCCCAACGAGCAGTTTCGTTTACCCGCAAAGCCTGACGTTCCGGTGATTATGGTTGGTGCGGGCACCGGCGTAGCGCCTTTTCGTGCGTTTATGCAGGAACGCGCCCAGCAGCAAATCCCATCAAAAAACTGGCTGTTCTTTGGAGAGAAAAGGCAACAGTACGATTTCCTTTACCGCGAAGACTGGGCAGGCTGGCTAAGCAACCGTAGACTGAGCCGTTTGGACCTGGCTTTCTCGCGCGACCGTGATGAAAAAGTGTATGTGCAGCATAAAATCAGGCAGGAGGAAAGCACCTTTTTCGAATGGCTAGACCAAGGTGCCCATGTGTATGTATGCGGCTCGGTGGCTATGGGCCACGCCGTTCGCGAAACCATCCGCGAGCTTGTTGCGCTGGCCGGAAACCTCTCGGATCGGGAGTCGGAGAATTATCTGAATTCGCTGATGGAAGAAGGCCGCTGGCATATGGATGTGTATTGAAGCTGGTCTTCGAATGGAGAAGCCCCCGCTGACCTTCATTTTTCTGATGCCCGGCTGACGTTCGTACCCCTACGAAACCTTCACCCAACCCCCCGTGGACCTTTCGTACTCCTACGAAACCTTCCCCTAAAACCCGGTGAGCCTTTCGTACGCCTACGAAACCTTCGCCCAAAACCCGGTGAACCTTTCGTACTCCTACGAAGCCTTCGCCCAAACCCCCGTGAACCTTTCGTACTCCTACGAAACCTTCACTCAAAGCCCGGTGCACCGTTCGTATTGCTTTGAAGCCTTCCTCTGAAGCCCCGCGAACCAGTTGTATCGGTACGAATGAGACAGATGAAAGGACATGAGCTGTTTGCAGTCCTTGTTTACCTTCGGTTTTGACGACTGACCGGAAGAAAAGGCCTGCCCAAACAACCAATCATTCTGCGGCTTGGCAGCAGCCATCGGGCAGGGGGGCAATGGATCGCCATTTGTTTGGCCGGTTGGTTTTGGATTGCAGGACAGATCGCGGGTCGGTCATCCGGCCGCCGGCTCCTTCAGATTAGGGCTTGGCTTGTGTCTGAAATTGGGGACCCTGGCCTTCCGAAGCATTCAACCAAAAAAAAAAGCGAAGGATTAGTTGATTTTGGCTTTTGTATGCATGGCACGGGTTCCGGCCAGAACCATGAAGGCATTGGCCAGCAGGATGAGCAAGAGGGGCTCGAGCCACCGATGGGTTTGGTCGAAAGTGAATCCCAGCAATACCGGGCCAAAAGCCGCGAGAACATAGCCTGCTGCCTGCGCCATGCCCGATAGCTCGGCCGCTTGCTGGTGATCCTTGGCCTTGCTGCTGATAATCATGTAGGCAATGCTGATGCTTCCACCTGTCGAGAGGCCAATCAGAGCTGTTGAGGCCACCAAAAAGCCTGCGTGTTGGAACAAGATCAATCCGCCGAATCCGAGTAAATTGATCAGGCCAATCGCAACAATGGCCGTTCCCATTTTCTTCAGTTTGGAAGCGATAATGGGGGCGAAGAAGGTGGAAGGCAGGCCAATGATTTGTACAAATAACAGCATCCAGCCGGCGGTGTTTTCGTTCATGCCTTTGCTGAGCAGCACGGCGGGGAGCCAGGCGATGAGGCAATAGAAAACAAACGACTGAAAACCGAAGAAAATGCTAATGTACCATGCCGTTCGCGATTTCCAGATGGAGGGGTGTGGGTAAGCCGCAGCTTGGCTGTTTGCCCTGCTTGGATTGGCTTTCAATTGCGGAATCCATAAAACGATACCAACCAGGGCGAGAAATCCCCACGCGGCCAGTGCTTTTTCCCAACCCAGTCCGGCCCCCTCGGCCAGGGGAACGCTAACGCCGGATGCCAGCCCGGCCATGGCGCACATGGCGGTGGTGTAGATGCTGGTCATTAAACTAATGCGTTTGGGGAAGTCGGATTTGATGACACTGGGAAGCAGCACATTCATCACGGCAATACCCGAACCAATAATCAAGGTTCCGGCATACAGTAAGATAAGCTGGTGTGAATACCGGATGAAAATTCCGGCAGTCAAAATCAGCAGGGCCAGGAAGAGCGTTTTTTCGTTGCCCCAGCGTCGGCTCCATTTGGCGACAAGCGGCGAAAGTACGGCAAAAGCGATCAGTGGAATGGTGGTGAGCAATCCAGCTTCGAGGTTGTTAATGCCCAGGTTTTTCTGAATGATGGCAATCA
Source organism: Sunxiuqinia dokdonensis (assembly GCF_001270965.1). Lineage (GTDB taxonomy): Bacteria > Bacteroidota > Bacteroidia > Bacteroidales > Prolixibacteraceae > Sunxiuqinia > Sunxiuqinia dokdonensis. The sequence continues at coordinate 3,376 of NZ_LGIA01000196.1, forward strand.
GTGGCCCCACGGCCGTAATGGCCGGGCGCAGGTTGAAAGCCAGGAAAATGATTCCCAGAATGAGTAACCAACGCTTTTTAAACCATGTGCTGTCGTTTTGAGTTTCCATGCTTATTTTTTCGGTCTGCAAAGAAGCGGAAAATCAGCATTGAAATCAAGTTTTCAACCATAGCCTCGGCTTGTTTTAACGGAATGATCACTTCGGGTTCATCGTTCCGTTAGGAACAAAAATAGGGGGAGAAAAACTTTTCTACCCCCATATTTTCCCTCCGGCAAAACTTCAGATTTGGTGATCGGGCTATCAACGCACTTCGAAGCGGTGCGTACCCGATCCTACTCCTTCAATCCGGATAAATTTGCCGGTATTCCGGAGTTTTACTTTTTCTCCGTTCATGGTAACCGCCTGTTTTTTTGACCAGAAAGGCAGGTAAATGTCAGCTGTGGTGTTTGCAGGGATGCTTACCGTCAGATGAAAGCTTTTGTCCGGTTCATTCTGAAAGGAGACCAAAACGTCGCCTCGAATGGTTGGATGTTTGATTTCAGCCTGTCTTAAACCACCCGGTTGAGGTTTGATTTGTATTTTGCTGAATCCCGGCTCGAGGGGTTCAATGCCCATCAGCTTGCGCGGGATGTTATTGGCCGGAACCGCTCCCCAGGCGTGGTTCCAGTCCTGGTTGGGCTTGTACTTGTCGTCCCAGGCTTCCATGGTGATGGTTGAACCGGCGCGGATCATGTTGTACCAGCTTCGTTCATCGGTCGAGGTGAGCAGTTCCAATCCGTAGTCGGCGTTGTGCCCGTCATAAACGGCATCCATCAAAAACTGCGAGCCATACACGCTGCAAGCCATGCCGCGTGAGCGGATAAATGCGTTGATTTCATCGACATACTTGTCAGGGGCCAATCCGAAAGCAAGGGGAAACATGTTGGCATGCAGCGAGGCATGATCGGTGCCGATTCCATCCGTATAAATCTTTCGTTTTGAATCGATGAATTTGGCATTGAAGGTCTTCTTCAAGGCGGTTGCTCGTTGGTTGTAAAAGTCACTTTCGTCGGGCTTGCCCAGTTGTGCGGCAATGGTGCCCATCACTTTCAGGGCATAATAATGATAGGCGTTGACCACGGTATTCACGTCCTGAAAAACAAAGCCATCGGTCTCGCCGGCCTCGTTTTTACCCAAGCCAAGAATGCCAGTGTGCGGCCAGTCTACAATGTCGCGCAGTTGGTCGTTGAGGTGAATCGACTGCAATATTTCGGGTGTCACTTTCCCGGTTCGGGTGCTGATTAGGCCTGTTTCGTCTGCCAGCGGCAAGAGTGTTTTGGCTTTCAAATCAGCATAAAATTCTTCCAGCGATTCTTTATTGCCGGTGTACAGGTAGTCGATCCAGGCCATCACCACCGATTGCAAAATCCACTCGGTGGGCCAGGTGGCGTGATGAATCAGGTATTCGTGACTGTAGCGGCCGGGTCGTATTGGAACCGATTGCCGGAGTGCCCATTGATTTTGATGGAATTATTGATGTTTTTGAGAAAACATTG
>NZ_LGIA01000197.1 GCF_001270965.1 Sunxiuqinia dokdonensis
GCCGCAGTAAGTACCATGTTCCGTTTTATGCACACGCTGAAGATGCTTTTCTTTCTCAAATTCATCTTCTGAATTTCGGGTCACTTTATACATAACTTGTTTTTCTGAAGGACCAATCGGTGCCACCAATACCCCGCCAACACGCAGCTGTTGCAACAACTCCTCGGGTAACACCGGCGCCCCCGCGGTGATAATAATTTTATCGAACGGCCCATAAGTCGGCAGTCCCTTGTAGCCATCGCCATAAAAAAACTTGGGATGATAACCGATCTCCGGCAACAGTTGCTGGACTTTCAGATACAATTCCCGTTGGCGTTCAATGGTGAAAACAGTAGCTCCCATCTCCACAAGCACCGCCGCTTGATAGCCGCTTCCGGTGCCCACTTCCAACACCTTTTCGTTGGGCTGAACGTCGAGCAACTGGGTTTGAAATGCAACAGTAAAAGGCTGCGAGATGGTTTGCCCGGCGCCAATCGGGAAAGCTTGATCTTTGTACGCAAACTGAATGAAACTGCTGTCCATAAACAAATGCCGGGGAACTTTGGCGATGGCGTCCAAAACCCGCGGGTCTCTTACACCTTTAATGCGAATACCCTCGACAAGCCGTTTACGCATGCCTTGATGTCTTAAACTGTCACGAGAATCCATTACTTTTTAAATTTTTGGTAAAAATAGTTTAAAATGATAGTTTAACGCAGCCGCAAAGAACCAACATTATCAACAAAAGCCGTTGAAAAGTTCTGGTTCCATGCGCCCTTTAAAGTAGCTTTTTATTTCTAATTTGCAGCTATGATCAGCATAGGTATTCTTTCGGGCGATGAATCGGCAACAGAATCAATCAAATTGATTCAACAGTTTCAGGATTTCAAAATCACTGGTATCGTACAGCTCAATGACCTCCAGTCGGTTGAAGGAAAACAGTACACAACCGAAGACCTGCTTGAAAATTCAGATGCCACCTTTGTCGATGCTCCTGCGCCGTCTTTCGACCTCATTCGCGCCGTCATCAAAAAAAGCAATCATCTTTTTCTGATGCGCATTCCGACATTAAGCCTGGGCGAAACCACGCAGCTCATTAACCTGGCGAATGAGTCGGGATCAACCATCCTGCTGTTTAACCCTTTGTTTTTTACAGATGAGAACCTGAAAATCAGCACCACCTTAAATAAACAAAAACTGATCACCATCAGGCTGCCACTTCGAAAAAAAGACATTGAACACCAGCTCCTGAGCCTCCTGCTGTTCGTCATGTCAACGGAAAAAAGCGAACTGAGAAAAACCGATGTTTTTACTTTCGACCGCACCAACGAGTCGGGAATAGTCAGCCTTCGGCTGGCTTTTGCCACCGGGTCCATTGCCCAAATTGAGCTGGGTGGGATGTTTAAGGCCAGCCAATCGTTTATTGAGATTTTTCAGAAAGAAGACCACTACTTTGCCCTGCCAGCCGATGGACCAAATGCAAAAACACGCTTGCAAACACAGAAAAATGCCTTGCAACACTTTCTCGAGGCCATTCATCAAGGAAGTGCTATTTCAATATCGCTCAACGAATTGGAACAAGCCATTGCTTGCAGGAATGAAATCCGGGATAAATTAAAGTTTCTGAACTGCTCGCTGCTGGACTAAAATGCCTATTTTGCAGCATCTAACATTTTCCAATCCGTTTTTTTGGATGTGATTTGACCTAACGAAATTCGGCTCTATGAATAAAAAAGCGCAAGTTATCAGGTACTTATCATTTGATTTCATGGCGGCAGCTGCAAGCTGGATCTTGTTTTATATTTACCGGAAACAATACATCGAACCGCAGCGGTTTGGCACCGATGTTCCGCTTGAATTCACCAGCCGTTTTTACCTCGGCCTGCTCATTGTTCCAACCCTTTGGGTGCTTTTTTATTACTGGTGGGGCTACTACAGCGATGTTTACCGGAAGTCGCGCCTGCTGGAACTGGGACAAACCTTCCTGAGCTCGCTGATTGGCGTGGTCATCCTATTCTTCGTTTTAATGCTCGACGACTACGTGGGCTCGTACAAAAACTACTACCAGCTTTTTTTCACCTTGCTGGTTCTTCATTTTTTGCTCACCTACAGCTTCCGCCTGATTCAGACCAGCCGCATCATTCATCGCATTCACAGCCGCAAGTTTGGATTTAACACCTTACTGATTGGCGGCGACGAAAAAGCCCTGCAAATTTTTCAGGAGTTGAGCACCCAGATTCGGCCCGCGGGCTTTCGGTTTATCGGTTTTTTAGCCACAGGACCAAACGATGCGTCGCCGCTCGAAGCATTTTTGCCCAAGCTCGGTACGCTGGACGACATTCCGGAGGTGACCGAAAAATACGAATTGGAGGAAGTCATCATTGCCATCGAATCGTCGCAACACGATTTGCTGACCGGCATTCTGACCTCGCTGCAAAACCGGACGCTGACGATTTGGGGCATTCCCGACCTATTCGACCTACTGTCGGGAAATGCAAAAACAAACGCCATTTACAGCAGCCCACTGTTTAAAATTTCCAACGGCATTATGCCGGCCTGGCAAGCCAACCTCAAGCGACTGATTGATGTGAGTTTTTCCATCCTGGCCATCGTTTTGTTCCTGCCGGCCTATCTTGTTATTGCCATTTGGATTAAGCTCGACAGCCACGGACCGATCTTGTATAAGCAGGAACGGATTGGACGTTTCGGAAAACCGTTCACCATTTATAAATTCCGCACCATGATTGATGAGGCCGAACCTCACGGCCCTGAACTGTCCGCGCCTAACGATAAGCGGGTGACACCGGTCGGCCAGTTTTTGCGCCGCACGCACCTGGATGAGATTCCGCAGTTCTACAATGTGATTAAAGGTGAAATGTCCTTGGTTGGGCCGCGTCCCGAACGGAAGTTCTTCATCGACCAAATTGTAAAAAAAGCGCCTCATTTCACGCACCTGCACAAGATCCGACCCGGAATCACTTCGTGGGGACAGGTAAAATACGGTTATGCCTCAACGGTCGATGAAATGCTGAAGCGCCTTCCCTACGACCTGGTCTACCTGAAAAACATTTCGCTCTATATTGATTTTAAAATCCTGATTTACACGATCATCAGCTGCTTTAAAGGCGATGGAAAATAAGCAGTTACAACCGACAGGCTGCCAACACGCGATACTCGGGCCCTGAAGGCTTCAGCACACTTTCATACAAATAAATCTGCGAAACGCCCACTTGCTGAACAGGAAGCGACTTGAAGCGCTCCAGCACATCATGAAACTTCTTCTCATCGGCCAGTCGGTTGATCCGACCCAAGGTTAAATGTGGATGGAATTTTTTGTTCGAAGGAATTTCGGATTCACCCAGGTTTTGTTGAAGCTTGCGGACAAAGACAAGCAAGTCTACATCGGCACCAATCGCATAATAAATAACCGACGGCCGCCCCCGATGCGAAAAAAAGGAAAGCCCAGTCAGTTGAAAGGAAAAAGGCGCGAAGCTGCTGCATGATTTTTCCATGGCCGCTTTTGCCCGCTCGATCTCCGGACCGGTCAGCTCCCCCAAAAACTGGAGCGTCAGGTGCAGATTCTCGGGCGGCACCCAGCGAATCCGCTCATCACGCCAATGTTTTTTCAGCTCCGTCCAGCTTTCCCGAAGTTGCGGGCTCAATTCAACTTGAACAGCAATAAATACCCGCTTCGTTTCCATCTTGATGCGTTTTATTAGATCATTCCCGCCTCAATGCGCAAAATAATTTGTTCGATCAGCATATCTTCAATCACCGGGTCGTATTCCTCCTTCAGATCATTCCCAAAAATGCGGGCGACACCCTGCCAGAAAAAAGCCATCACCCCACCCTTCAAATCCTTAATCAACTCATAGGAAGTGTGCCCGGTTTCGCGGTCAATCAGCTTAATCAGAATCCGTCCTTCCGATATCGACAACTTCTTCAACTCGGGTCCGTACTGATCAAACAACTCCTTTTCAACTTGCTTCACATACTTTTTACGTTCCCGCTCGCTTTCGGCAGCCAGATATTCGTCTTCGTACTTCATCAACAGTTCAGCAGCTTTCTGCGCATAGGGGTAAACCTTTTTCACTTTCTTTTCGAGCCGGTAGTAGCGCTTTTCCGTTCGCCGGTTTTCAAACTCGGGTCGCGGAAAAACCGGAATCTCGTCCAGTTCCAGGTGAGGCAAAGTATCCCCATCTCCTTCAATGGCTTCGAGATAGTGAAGGGAATCCGGCTGTTGTCCGCAAGCAAAACCAACCGAACTTAACATCAATATGGACAGAATTAAGAATTGTTTCATGGTTTACCCTGCGAAGATAAGGACATGTTATTTAACTTGAAACGAAACCAGCCGGTTTCAGATTATCTTCCGGCTTAGAGTTACTATATTTGAGCAAATTTTTAGAAATGGGTATGATGTCTGAAAAATTAAATGTAAACGTGGCCTCTGAGTTTGGGGAACTCGAAGGCGTGATTGTACATACACCGGGGCTCGAAGTCGAGGAAATGACCCCGGAAACCGCCAAGCGGGCTCTGTATAGCGACATTCTGAATCTGGCGGTTGCCGGCAAGGAATATCAGCAAATGAAAGGCGTGCTGTCGAAAGCCAGCCGCTGCTTTGAGGTCAAAGATCTACTTAGCGATGTGCTCACCAACGATATTGTGAGACAAACACTGCTGCAGGAAATTTGTACGGCCGAAGGCGCGCTGGACATCCTGCCGGCTTTACTCGAAATCCAGTCAGACGAACTGGCACGGCAACTGATTCAGGGGGTTCCGATCAAACGCGACAACCTGACCCGCTACCTGAGCCAGGAACGTTTCAGCCTGGCGCCTTTGCACAACTTCCTGTTTACGCGCGACGCTTCCATGGCCTTTCGCGATGAAGTGGTGATTGGCAAAATGGCCAACAAAGTGCGCGACCGCGAAGCCATGATTATGGAAACGATTTTCAAGAATCACCCGATGCTCGAAGCCAAAACAATCAATCCATTTCAACCCAATGAACTGATGACCGGCAAAAACCGGATGATTGAAGGAGGCGATTTTCAGGTAGCCCGCGAAGATGTGTTGGTCATTGGAACCGGTATCCGCACCAGCACCGAAGGCATTGATTTTATTCTCGATGCCATCAAAGCCAAAAAGGAAAAAGTTCACCATGTTCTCATCCAGGAACTGCCCGACATGCCAGAATCCTTCATTCACCTCGACATGGTTTTTACCTTCCTGGATCGCGATGCCTGCATGGTTTACGAACCGCTGATTTTGGGAACCAATCGCTACCACACCATTCACATTCAAATTGAAAATGGCGAAGTAACAAGCATTTCCGAAGAAAAAAACCTACCGAAAGCCTTGAAAAAACTGGGCATCGACTTGAAGCCGATTCAGTGTGGCGGAACGAAGGATATCTGGACACAGGAACGCGAACAGTGGCACAGCGGCGCCAACTTTTTGGCCATTGCTCCGGGACAGGTGATTGGCTACGAACGCAATGTCAATACGGTGGAAGAACTCAATAAAAATGGTTTTGAAGTGATTAAAGCCGAAGATTACATCAGCGGAAAAGCAACACTTCCGAAGGACGGGAAATGTGTGATTACCATTGCTGGCTCGGAGTTGGCCCGCGGCGGTGGCGGCGCCCGGTGCATGAGCATGCCTTTCCGACGGAAAAAAGTTGAATGGTAAACCACAAACATGCGTAAACTACGAACAAACGAACTGGGGCGTATCAGCCCGGAAGAATACAAGCAAACGGACAAAACGCCATTGCTTGTGGTGCTGGATAACATCCGGAGCTGCAACAACATTGGCTCGGTGTTCAGAACCTCCGATGCACTGCTCATTGAAGCGGTGCATTTGTGCGGGATTACCGCCACGCCTCCAAACAAGGAGATTCATAAAACGGCGCTGGATGCCGAAAAGTCGGTACCCTGGAGCTATTTCGAAAAGACGGAAGATTCCGTATGCCAGCTGAAAGCATCCGGTTACCGGGTGTTTGCCATTGAGCAAGTGAAGGGTAGCATCATGCTTCCCGACTTTGAAGTAAAAGACAACGACCGCCTGGCCCTGGTTTTTGGCAACGAAGTGAAAGGCGTGCAGCAAAAAGTGGTTGACCTGTGTGATGGTGCCATCGAAATTCCCCAGTTTGGCATCAAACATTCTTTTAACATTTCGGTCAGTGCCGGCATTGTTTTGTGGGACTTGTTCAAGAAGTTTCGGTATTAAAAGCAAGTTATAGACAAGTTTTCAAGGCTCAATTCAGAATCCAGGATATAAAAAAAGCGGCCCCGTTTGAGGCCGCTTTTTAGTTATATCGATGCAAGCTTGTGATTAGTCAACAATTGCCTGGAATTTTGCATCATCCCAATATTTGGCAAACTCCAAATCGGTCGCTGCTTTTTCTTTCAACTCAGGTTTCATTTCAACCGCTTTTTCAAGGCTTTCGTACATCAGATTTTCCTTCGCTGTACGGGCACCAACCACTGCTTTGAAGTATTCTTTCATGAAGCAACCTTCCCAAGTGCAGTTTTCCAACGATTTCAACGCACCATTGTTATCACCGGCCAAAATTTTAGCCAGGCCTACGTTTGGAGAATCACTGTCGCCAAACAACTGAACAGCTTTGTCGTATTCGCCTTTCTTCAGGGCAACAATACCCAGGTTGTAGTTCACTTCGTCGCCAGCGCCTGATGCAGCACCAAACAAAGTTTCGGCTTTCGCCACATCGCCTTCACGCAGGGCAACAGCACCAAGGTTGTTTTTGATGATGGGCTCGTTTGGAGCCAGTCCTTCTGCTTTTTCAAACAATGGTTTGGCCTCATCGTACTTGCCTTGTTGTGCCAACACCATACCGGCATTGTTCGGTCCTCTCCAGTCTTGAGGATACACTTTGATGAATGAATTGTAGATCGACAGTTTTTTGTTTTGATCATCTGTCAAGGTAGCAGCATAAAGCAATTCAGCAGGATTCAATGAAGCTGGGTCTGAATCAGCCAAAGCGGCAATCTCCTCGTCAGTTTTACCAATCAAATCAACATTGGCAGCGATTTTTGCACGACGCAGTTTTGGTAGAATCTCGTCGGCAACAACGGTGAATGCGGAAGACAGGTTTCTGATTTCGCGCTCGCGCACTTCAGGATCGGAGTACATAGACAAAACACGCAAGATAAGCTCTTTATCCTGGATGTTTGATTTTTCCATCATTTCCTGGAATCCTTCCCAGTCTTCGGCTGTGAATTTTGTCTTCAGTTCTGCCTCCACTTGCGCTTTCTTCAATTCTCTTGCCACCACTTGGTTTGAAGAGCCTTCGCGTTGCTGCGACAGTTTCGTATTCCAATCCAGCTCTCCATCGGGAGAAGCGTAGGCTGAAATTTCAACACCTTTCAGTTCTTTCCGTTCTGCTTCGAAAGCATCTTTCGTATAAGCATACAGTTCCTTTACATCGTCGCTGTTCAGTTCGGTTCCACGAACGTACGAGCTGTTAATCAGGTAATGAATATCAGCGACATACTGATCCGGAACAATCCGTTGAAATGCGTCAATGTTTGGATCATAAACACCCGTTGTGTTTTTCTCACGTTGCACTCCTAAAATCGGAGAAGGGTAGTTGATCACCATTTCAGAAGTGGCCAATACACCATCGGCAACTTTAATGGGTTCAAAATCGAGGCTTTTGGCTCCTTTAGAGGCCGTAATACGAATCTCAAGATCCGAAACACGCATCGCGTCGTCATATGCGACCGCGTCTTTATAAGCAAAGTTTCCGCCGTTTGTGTAGCTAATTACTTTGTTGTTGGCGTCTACTTTTTCGCCCTGAACCGTCACGGATTCAAAAGCGGTTTCGCCACCTTCGTAAGTCAACACCGGTGTGGCCACAAGTGTCACTTTCTTATTAAAGTATTTTGCTGGAAAACGGCCGTCAATCGCAACATCCACATCGCCACCGTGGGCTTCCAGAATTTCGGGAGTTACGTTGAAATCAATTTGATCTGCATTCTTCTTCATTTTCTGAAGACCGGAGCAACCGGCAAAAAGAACAGCAGCCAAAGAAAACAAGGCCAGAGGCTTAAAACTAATTTTTCTCATGTTGACAGTATTAAAATATTTAATTTTGATTCATTCGGTACTTGTTCACAAAATTAGCAATGTTTTGATGAAATAAAAGCATGCCAGGCACTTTTTTAATCCATCAGAACCCTGTTAATCCCACGTGGATAGTCGTTTTCGAATATTATGGAGAGTAGCTTTCTGTAATGATTCTGGTCCTGTACAAAATCAATTTTATTGGTGTCGATGACCAATATCGGAAAATCAGTCTGCGTTTTGAAGAAACGGAAATATCCCTTGCTGATTTGCTCCAGATAAGCAGGGTCGATTTGCTGTTCGTAAGAGCGCCCCCGCTTGGTAATATTTTGCATCAGTTTTGCGACATCGGCGTGCAGATAAACATATAAATCTGGCTTAGGCAATTTTTTATAAATGATATAAAAAAACCGCTCATAGAGCAAGTATTCGTCCGGCGAAAGGGTGGTTTGTGCAAAAATCAACGATTTCATGAAGTAATAATCTGAGACCAAAAAGGAGCTGAACAGCTCAAACTCGCGAATATTTCGTTTCAGCTGGTTGTAGCGGTCCGCCAAAAACGACATTTCGAGCGGGAAAGCAAACTTCTCCTGATCTTCGTAAAACTTGGGTAAAAACGGATTGTCGTCAAAACCTTCGAGCAAAGTCCGCGCGCCAAACTCCCCGGCAATCTGATTCACCAGGGTGGTTTTCCCTGATCCAATATTTCCTTCTATGACTAAATAGTTGATTTTCATCTCAAAAAAAATCCCGGAAGCGGCTTTACTTCCGGGAAATAAAAATACAATATTTTCAGGGGAATAATCAAGGCGACTACACCACCATTCCCAAATGGTAAAACAGGAACGACCAAACATCGGTATATTCATCGATGACCTTGGCTGTTGGTTTTCCGGCTCCGTGTCCGGCATTGGTGTCAATCCGGATCAAGGCGGGCATTGGTCCGGCAGACAATTCCTGTAAGCGGGCTATGTATTTAAAGGAGTGCGCGGGCACCACGCGGTCGTCATGATCGGCGGTGGTGACCAATACCGCCGGATAATCCACTTTGCTGCTGATATTGTGATAAGGAGAATAAGCGTACAGGTAGTCAAACATTTCGGAGCTGTCGTCGCTGGTGCCATAATCGCCTGCCCAGGCCCAGCCGATGGTGAACTTGTGAAACCGCAGCATATCCATTACCCCAACAGCCGGCAATGCTACTTTAAAAAGCTCAGGGCGCTGGTTGATGACTGCCCCCACAAGCAAGCCGCCATTGGAACCGCCCATGATGGCCAGCTTTTGGCTTGAGGTGTATTTTTGGGCGATTAAATATTCGGCGGCTCCAATAAAATCATCAAACACATTTTGCTTGTTGCGTTTGGTTCCTGCCTGGTGCCAGGCTTCGCCATATTCGCCACCGCCGCGAAGATTGGCCACCGCCAGCACACCGCCATTGTTGACAAACACCATGCGGGTAGTCGAGTAGGACGGCGTCAGACTGACATTAAAACCACCGTAGCCATATAGTAAGGTCGGATTGTTCCCATTCAATTTGACGCCTTTTTTATGCACCAAAAACAGCGGAACCCGGGTGCCGTCCTTCGATCCAAAAAATTCCTGCTTCACCACAAAATCATTGGGATTGAACTTCACTTGCGGCCGAAAAAACAACTGGCTTTCCTTTTTATCCAAATTATAGGTGTACACTTCGCCTGGCGTATTGAACGAAGAATAGCTAAAAAACAGCTCCGAATCGTCTTTCTCACCTGAAAATTCGCCCGTATTCCCAATTCCGGGAAGCTCAATCTCATGATCAAAAGTACCATCGTATTGACAGACATAAACAACGCTACGGGCATCTTTCATATATTCGGCCACAATTCGTCCGCTAACAAAGCTTACAGTTTGAAGCACCTCCTCTTTTTCGGGGATGATTTCCACCCAATGCGCTTCCCCGGGCTGGTTGACATTGATCTTCAGCAAGCGATATTTCGGCGCTTGATAATTGGTTCGCACAAACAAGTCATCGCCCAGGTTATCTTCCAAATGAAACTCATAATCCAAACTTTCCATCAAAGGAACATAATCGCTGTCGTTGCTCGATAAATCTCTCACCAAGAGCGCATTCCCATGCGAAGCTTCACTGATGGCAATGACCAGAAAACGCTTGTCGTCCGTCACCCCGGCGCCAAACATGCGTTTTGGCCGATCCCGATCTTCCATAATCAGCCGATCGTCGGTTTGCGACGTGCCAAGCTTATGGTAGTATATTTTTTGATATTCGTTGGAAGCAGATAATTTTTTCGATTCCACGGGTTGATTGTAGGCGCTGTAAAACAAGCCATTGTCATACCAGGCCAGGCCCGAAAATTTGACCCACTCCAAATGGTCATCCAACAGCTGACCGGTTTCGAGGTCTTTTACAAAAATTTCGTTCCAATCCGAGCCTGATTTGGCGACCATGTAAGCCAGGTATTTCCCATCGTCCGAAATTTCAACCTGCGACAAAGCAGCCGTACCGTCGTCAGACAGGGCGTTGGGGTCAAGGATGACTTCGGCTTCTTTGTTCAAATCGTCGGTTCCGTACAAAACATTTTGGTTTTGCAGGCCATCATTTTTAAAGAAAAAGTATTTTCCAGCTTTTTTAAATGGTGTGCCATGCTTCGGATAATCCAACAAGTCAGTGAGTTGTCGCCGGATTTCATCGCGATTAGGCAAGGTTTCGAGATAGGCAAAGGTAGTTTCATTCTGAGCTTTCACCCAGTCGGCTGTTTCTGTTGAATGATCATCTTCGAGCCAACGATACGGATCGGCTACTTCAGTTTCAAAATAGAGGTCCTTGGTGGCATCCTTTCGGGTCAGCGGATAATCCAGGGAGGGTTTATTGGCACAGGCATTCATCAATACAAAAGCTAAGAGGTAAACGAAAAGTTTCATCATCGATGTTTTGGTTCTTTATTATTCTAAAAAACCAGGTGTATTCAACGGAAGTGAATCATCACAACATTTTATTGTTCGACCGGATTTGCGAATCCTTACGATGCCCAATCAACTGCGCGGCCATTAAGCCCACGATGATGCCCGGGACGATAAAAAACCAGCGGTCGATGGATGGAAACAGCAGACTGACCAACAGGCCGATGACTGCGGCAATCAAGGTGTAAAAAAAGCTGTAGGAGTAGGTATAATAATAAGGTGGATAAAAGCCATGCTCCTTTTTCATGTGGCGGGCCAGTTGGTCGATGTGCCGGTCGTAGTTTCGGCGCGCCTTCCCCGTTTCGGTTACCGCCTGCCGGATGGTGCTGACTTCCCGTTCAACTTCCGTTTGAAACTGCTTGCACTGCTGACATTCATTCGAGAAATCATCAACATGCTTTACCATACGCAGGTATTCGGCCACTCGAAAGAAACGCAGGTCGCTTTCTTTAACACCATCGAGTGCTTGCTTGATTTGCTCAGCTATTTTTTTGCTCCATGTTTCCATAATCGAAAAGAAAAAAAATGCCCGACAAGCGGGCATTCATTTATTAATGTCAATAAGAATTAATCTCTGTTTTCTCTTGGCGGACGACGGTCCCCGCGGTCGCGGTTGTCGCGGCCTCTGCCATCGCGATTGTCTCTTCCTCCGCGGTTATCACCACGCGGCGGACGACGATCACCACCACGATCACTGCGTTCGCGCTCCACGTAACCTTCCGGTTTTGGCAGCAGGGCTTTGCGCGAAAGTTTCAGTTTTCCATCGCGGTCAATGTCCAGCAGTTTTACTTCTATTTCATCACCTACTGTCAGCGCATCTTCCACATTGGTCAAACGCTCCCAGGTAATTTCAGAAATGTGCAGCAAACCTTCTTTTCCGGGCATAATTTCAACAAAAGCACCAAAGGTGGTGATGTTTTTAATTTTCCCTTTGTAGGTTTCACCTTTTTCAGGAAGTGCAATAATCCGCTTCACGCGTTCTTTCGCAGCATCCAGCGCTTCTTTGTTCAAGCCCGAAATCTCCACCCAACCGAAGTTGTCGCGTTCTTCAATCACGATCACGGTGTTGGTTTCTTCCTGCATTTGCTGAATATTCTTACCTCCAGGGCCAATGATTGGTCCAATCATATCCTTCGGAATCTGAATGGTTTCCACACGTGGCACATTGGGTTTGTACTCGGCACGTGGCTCAGGAATCACTTCCAAAATTTTGCCGAGAATATGGTTACGGCCTTCTTTCGCCTGCATCAAAGCGGTTGACAAAATCTCGTACGACAGTCCGTCCACTTTAATGTCCATCTGGGTAGCGGTAATTCCTTTTTCGGTTCCCGTTACCTTGAAGTCCATGTCACCCAGGTGATCTTCATCACCCAAAATATCGGAAAGAACCGCGAACTTATCGTCGCTTTTAATCAATCCCATGGCGATACCCGAAACCGGACGTTTCATTTTCATTCCGGCATCCAGCATACACATAGTACCGGCACAAACCGTTGCCATGGATGAGGATCCGTTGGATTCCAGAATATCGGAAACCACACGCACCACATAAGGAAAATCTTGCGGAATCATTCGTTTCAACGCACGGAAAGCCAGGTTTCCATGACCAATCTCGCGCCGGCCTAAGCCGCGGGGAGTTTTGGCTTCACCCACACAAAATGGTGGGAAGTTATAGTGTAACAGGAATTTCTCAGTTCCCTGGAAAGTCACATTGTCAATCTTTTTGATGTCCATTTTGGTTCCCAAAGTGATCGACGACAGCGACTGGGTTTCGCCACGGGTAAAGATGGCTGAACCATGTGCTCCCGGCAAATAATCCACCTCGCCCCAAATTGGACGAATCTCATCGGTTTTACGACCATCCAGACGAATGCCGTCATCCAAAATCATGCGGCGCATGGCTTCGCCTTCCACTTTATGGTAATAGCGGCGGATCAGTTTTTCATCCTGTGCCAGGTCGATTTCTTCATTGTCGGCATTGGCTTCCTTGTATGCTTCCACATACTCATCGACAATCTTGCCAAACGATTCAATCCGAAGTTGCTTATCTTTGATTTGCTGTTTGGCCAAATCGTAGCAAGCAGGCAATAAGTCGGCTTCCACTTTGGCTTTCAGTTCTTCGTTGTTTACTTCGTGACAATACTCACGTTTTACAACACCCACTTCAGCGGCCAATTCCAGCTGAACTTTACAATGCACCTTGATGGCTTCGTGTGCGACTTTAATGGCTTCGAGCATCTCTTCTTCCGACACTTCATCCATTTCGCCTTCCACCATCATGATGTTGTCGTAGGTGGCAGCCACCATGATGTCAATGTCGGCTTCGGCCAACTGGGCACTGCTTGGGTTGACGATAAACTCACCATCTACACGTCCGACGCGCACTTCAGAGATTGGCGCCTCGAATGGGACATCTGAAACGGCAATGGCAGCCGAGGCGGCCAATCCGGCCAAAGAGTCTGCCATCACATTGGCATCATAAGAAATCAAGCTGATCATCACCGCAGTTTCGGCGTGATAGTCAGCTGGAAATAAAGGGCGAAGCGCACGGTCAACCAAACGGGCAACCAAAATTTCATCGTCGCTCGGACGAGCTTCGCGTTTTAAAAACCCACCAGGGAAACGACCTGCGGCCGAAAATTTTTCGCGGTAATCAACCGATACCGGCATAAAGTCAACATCTTCTTTGGCTTCTTTGGCTGAAACCACAGTGGCCAGCAACATGGTGTCGCCCATTCTAACGACAACTGCTCCATCGGCTTGCTTGGCCAAACGACCAGTCTCGATCGTAATGGTCCGGCCATCGCCGAGGTCAATTGTTTTAATAATTTGATTCATAATCAATTTTTGAGATAAAATTTAACAATACGAACTAAGTCGAATGGTGGTGGGGATTTCAAAAATAAGAAAAGGCAATAAAATTATTGCCCTTTCTACTTAAAAATTATCGACGTAATTTCAATTCTTTAATAATCGCACGATATCTTTCGATATCTTTATCTTTCAGGTAATCAAGCAAGTTACGACGCTTTCCTACCAAACGGACCAGAGCACGCTGGGTGCTAAAGTCTTTTTTGTTCTGTTTCAGGTGTTCGGTCAGGTGAGCAATACGGAACGAGAACAAGGCGATTTGGCCTTCGGCTGTACCCGTATCCTGTGCATTCTTACCAAACTTTTCAAAAAACTCTTTTTTTGTTTCAGAAGTTAAATACATTTTTCTTTTTATTTAAGTGATACAATCTTTAAGCCGCTGCATCGCGTTCAATAACAACCGCTTAAAATTAATTTCAAAAACTGTTGCAAAAGTACGTAAAATTCTTTGATTCCCAATCCTGAAAATTCTTTTTCACCAAAATATAACTCATTTTGAACTGCTTGAAAACTTTTTCAGATTTCAGCACAGTACAGCACAATCGCTGGGTTCTTTTTACTATTTTTGATCGCATAATTTAAACCTGACAACGATGACTCCTAAATCCGTTCCAACAAACATTTCAACGACCCAATTGTCTGCCCAAAGTCAATCTCATTTCAATAACCGGCTTATCTTCGGCTTTCTGTTTGTCACCATGCTGTTTTCTGGTTGCAGTCAGCCTACTCCTCCTCCACCACCCGAAGCTGTTGGCCCGGTGCCCACCGAGCGTCAACTCAACTGGCACCAACTGGAGCAATATGCCTTCATCCATTTCACCACCAATACGTTTACCGACAAAGAATGGGGCTTTGGCGATGAAAGTCCAACAGTTTTTAATCCCACCAACCTGGATGCCGAACAATGGGCACGAACCATCCAGGAAGCCGGGTTGAAGGGGATCATCCTGACCTGCAAGCACCATGACGGCTTTTGCCTGTGGCCCAGCGAATACACCGACCACGATATCGCCGCCAGCCCCTACAAAAATGGCGAAGGCAATGTGGTGGAAGAAGTTTACGAAGCCTGTAAAAAGTATGATCTGAAGTTTGGCGTCTACCTCTCGCCCTGGGATCGCAACCATCCGGAATACGGGCGACCGGAGTATGTGGAGTACTACCGCAACCAGCTCAAGGAATTGTTTCACGCCTACGGCCCCGTTTTTGAAATGTGGTTTGACGGTGCCAACGGAGGTGACGGCTATTACGGCGGAGCCAACGAAACCCGCAGCATTGACGGCAAAACCTACTACGACTGGCCAACCACTTTGAACATGATCCGGGAGATTGAGCCCGAAGTGATTTTCTTTAGCGATGCCGGGCCCGATATTCGCTGGTGCGGCAACGAACGTGGATTTGTTGGCGAAACCAACTGGAATACCATCAGCATTGACACCCTGTATGCCGGGAAACCTGGAATTACGGAACTGCTGAACCGCGGATCGGAAGATGGCACCAGCTGGGTTCCGGCCGAAGTGGATGTTTCCATTCGCCCGGGATGGTTTTACCATGCCCATGAAGACGATAAAGTCCGCACACCGGAAAACCTGTTTAAAATTTACCTCGAATCGGTGGGACGCGGGTCCAACCTGTTGCTGAACATTCCGCCCGACCGACGCGGACTGATCCACGAAAACGATGTGGCGTCTCTGCAACAATGGAAAGCCATGCTCGACGAAGCTTTTGCCACGAACCTGGCGGAAAATGCTCCGGTGCAGGCCTCCGCCACCCGCGGAAAATCGGAGATTTACGGGCCACAAAACCTAACCGACAGCGATCCGGCAACCTATTGGGCAACCGACGATGACCAGCAAACTGCCGAGCTGCTTATTGACTTGGGACAGGAACAAACCGTGAGCTACGTGCTGCTGCAAGAGTACATCCAACTCGGACAGCGTGTAAAAGCATTCAGCATTGAAGCCAGGCAAGAGGGCGAATGGAAAACGATTGGCGAAGCAACCACCATTGGCTACAAGCGTATTGTTCCGGTTGATGACATAAAAACCGACCAGCTCCGGATCCGGATTCTGGATTCCAAAGCTTGTCCGGTGCTTTCGAATCTGGAGGTGTATTAGTTCTCTGCTTTCGCCTAAAGGCGAAGTGGGGGACGTAACTAAAGAAGCTTTTCCGCTGGGTTTCATTTTCTGGTCCTTTTAAAGAAGCCCAGATCAAGAAAGGAATAAAGCTCACAGCGGTCACTTGTAAGTTGTCGTTGCCGATTTCGAAGGGCGTTCCAGTCCGCCAGCTGGCGGACACGGAACTGCGAAACGCCCACGAGGACTCGGGGCGCGAACGACACTCCACCGAACGCCGTAATGCAATTTACAATTTGTTCTGGCGTCGTAGTTTAGTTTTTGTTTGTTTTAATTGTTTTTCAGTTTATTGTCAGTCCTAATTTTTTACCTAATCCTTCCTCGAAAATTTTAAACAGAGTAGAAATCTGAATGTCGATTTTTCCATTTTCCAGTCGCGAGATATAACTTTTTTTAGTCCCTGTTTTTTTAGCCAGCTCTTCTTGGGTAAGATGAGCCTTTTTTCTTTCTTCTTTTATCATTTCTCCAACAATAAAAGCTTTTGCTTTCATTTCAAATTCATCACGTTTTTCAGTCCCAAGTTTTCCGTATTTGATGTCTAATAATTCATCAAAATTTGTTGCATCTTTTATTGTTTTCATTTTCCCTCTCCTTTTTTATTTTTGAAATAATCCTCTTTAATTTTTAATGCTTTTTCAATTTCTTTCTTTGGTGTTTTCTGACTTTTCTTCTGAAACCCGTTGAATAAAACAACAATCCGTCCAGAGTCAAAACAGCAAAACACCCGATAAATGTCAGACCCAACCTTTATTCTTATTTCATAAAGCCCATCCGTACTTTCGATATGTTTAAAAAATTTCTGAGGGATTAAGTCCACAGTTTTTATCACTTTAAACACATATTCCATTTTTTCTTGAACCGAAAAGTCAAGCGAAATATAGAAGTTAATAAAATAGCTCTTATAAAATTTTATTTCTCGGGTCACTTTGCAAAGTTAACAAGTTTGTAAACATCTCCATGTGTAAAATCAAAATACGATTGAGGATTTTTCTTTCTTCCATTATGCGCCATCATGTTGTGCATGGAACTTAGCTGCTATTGCGAGTTTGGCTCATTTTCGCTATCAACCGAGTGGTTGATTAGTTTGATTCCCAAATGACACTTCAAGCATTTTTTAGGTGTGCAGTAGTTGTTTTTGAGCTGAATCAAGGCCTGGCTGTCGAAAGCTGAGCGCACGGAAACACCAAGCGTTTCCCAGTTTGACACAATGGAATTGTGTTCGGCCGGAATTTTTTCCAGAAACTCCAGCGCTTTGTCTTTCAGGTTTTGCCGGTTGTGGTATTCGCCATACACAAACAAGAAGGGCACCACCGTATTGATCAGGATGTTGTGAAAGGCCGAGTCGCCCAGCGCCTTGACTCGTTTGGGCGACAGCTTGTTAAACCGATAGTGCGTGTCCCAGTACTCTGATGCCTGCACACGGAACAGCTTCCGAATTTCATTCAGATCATCCAACTCAACCAAGCTGGAGAACAAGGCCGATGAATGGTGCACCAAGGCCGCGAACTGCGCCAGCCGGACGGTTGGGAAATTCACCGGGCGCAATCGTAAAAACTTCCACAGACGCGATTCAATGGGCTTGAGCTGGTACTTTTTATACAAAAAGGAATATTCTTTTCGAAGTGCCAGAAAATAGTCATCGCCCAACAATTGCTCGTTCAGCAAACCCGCCGTTCCAAACAGCAAAGCTTCCAACTGAAAGAGGTTGTTTTTGTGCTTGGCCAAAATTTGAATGGGTAAGGCGCGCGCCAGTAGTTCAAAAGGCAGCGCATTGGTTTTCAATCCAAAATTACGTGCCAGAAATTGGTAGAAGGTTTCATTCCAATCGTTTTTGTTTTGCGCCAACTGATCGACAATGGCCTGGGTTTTTTGCTGCAAGCGCTCCACCATCAAACCATGAAACCAGATTTGAAGGGTCATCTGATCGGCTTCGAAAAAACGGTCGGCACAGGCAATCCACCGGTCCGATTGCAGCAACTGTTCGTAGTTCGCTTCCAGGTGTGGCGGATAATCCAGCACCATCGTTTGAACCACTTCGCCGCCGGAAGTCCGCACCTCCGCATCGTGATCGCGCACCACATGCAACACCACATTATCGTAAGCCGAATCCTGCTCATGCTTGTGCAAACACCAGTCGGATGATCGCTGGTGGATTTCCACATTGCCTGCCCAGGTGGTTCCGTCAATCCGGATTCGGGAGTTAAAAAAATCGGGGCCGGCATCGGTGTTGTGCTGCCCGGGATGAATCACCTCAACGATTTGCCCGTCTTCGGTTTTCAAATTGGTGGCATTAAACAAGCGGTGTTTCCACACAAATTGAAGGAACGCTTCATTCATAACTGGAAATTTTTTCCACTAAAGTTATGGAAAATCTGCTTGCCCAGCCGCCTGTTTTTGGAAACAAAAAAACAAGGGGATGGCATCCGGTGTTTGGTCCTTCACCCTCCACACAAAACAGACCTGCTCCGTGTTGCTTGACCGACCAGTTCTTGCCGGACAAACTCCAGCGTTTCCATAAGGTTTCGGTTTAAAACCAAGACCGATGCACGTGCTACCTGAATTAAAAAACCGTGCGAGTGGCAAAACTTAACCGTCCATTTCCTTAAATTGCATTATTTTCTAATATTTGTCAAAATTCAATCTGCCACAATGAAACGACATTCACTCAAACTTATCATGCTCAGTGCTATCGGACTGTTAGCCGTAAGCGCATCCTTTGGCGCGGAGTTTCATCCTGACACCCTCTACTCCCGCTGGATCATCAACTCCCGCATGGATGATTTTAGAAATAAATCGGAAACCACGCACTTCAAAACAGCAACAACCGAACGAAATATTGAATGGGATTATGTTCCCGGGCTGGTGGCAAAAGCCATCGTCATGACCTGGGAACATTACAAGGATCAGGCTTGGAGTGCTCCGCTCCACGACGCCGTGGAAGACTACGCCGACCACATCCACATGAAATTGGGAGAAAGTAACATTGACGACCTGAATGCCGGAAAGATTTATTTTGAGCTCTACCGCGCAGCAAAAGCGAAAGGACTAAACGACAAAGCGGAAAGATACAAAGAGAACGTGACCATTTGCCGCAACAAACTTAAATATGAGCACAGACGCATTGCTGCGCCACTGCCGGGTGCCGGAGGATTTTGGCACAAAAAGCGATATGTGAATCAGATGTGGCTGGACGGCTTGTACATGGGGCCCGCCTTGTATGCCGAGTGGCAGGGAAACTTTGGCATGGAAGCAGGTGAAACGGAAAACAAAAAGTCGTGGGATGATATTGCCTTGCAGTTCGACACCATTTTCTCCTATACCTGGGATGCGGAAAAAAAGCTGAACTACCACGCCTGGTCGGCCGAACCGCAAAATGCAGCCTCCTCATTCTGGGCCGATCCTGAAACAGGACGCTCGCAAGAGTTCTGGGGACGCGGCATGGGCTGGTTCTTTGCAGCCTTGGTCGATGTGCTCGAACAGATGCCCCATGATCATTCGGCACGGTCCCGTTTGGTAAACTACCTCAACAAGGTGGCTGACGGATTAAAGGCCCGGCAGGACGCGGATTCCGGTTGCTGGTACCAACTCCTGCAATACGACGACAGCAAGACAAGTTCCTGCGGAATCAATAACTACCTGGAATCATCGGCCTCATCGATGTTTACCTACGCTTACCTCAAAGGGATTCGACTGGGCTTGCTCGACCGTGAAACATACCTGCCCGTTGCCATCGAGGCATACAAAGGCCTTATCGACCAGTTCATTGTGGAAGAATCCGACGGAAAAATCAAAATCATTCAAAGCTGTGAATCGGCAGGCTTAAGCAACAAGCGCAAAGGAGATGCCGACTACTACCTATGCGGCAGCGATGTAACGATAAACAACGACACAGAAGGTAAAGTGTTCGGCCCGTTTATTATGGCCAGCCTGGAATTTGAAAAGATGAAGAATTAAAGCAAGGGCATGACGACATCAAATTTAGAATCCTGGAGCCTACTAATCCCGACGGCCGGATGTGCCTGAAAAAAAAACACCTTGGCAAACCAAATACTAAACAAAAAAAAAAAGAAAAAGAAAATGAATCCTGCTTACCAATAATCACTATCTTTGGTTTCACGCTGTTAAACTAATGAATACATCCAAGCATTTGACCTAAACTAAAAACCTGAAAAGCAGAAATGAGAAATTTAATTCTTCCTGTCCTGACCATTTTGACTCTTATGCAATGCTGTGCTCCAACAAGAAATCACATCGTCCCGGACAAAGTCGCCAAAGAAATCTTTAGTCCTGCAGAATTAAAGGGTATCGAGGAAATGATCGCCTACGTTGATCGCCAGGTGTCGGAAGTTACAAAGAAGACGGACATTAATGAAAGCTACCACAGCTATTTTAACGGCTTGGAATCTGCTGTTTTTCCTGCACTGGTTAAAGACACTGCTAAATTCAAATTTCTGGGGACCATTGATGAAGAAGCTTTTTCGACCATCTGGCGAATGGATGACCACACAGAAATGGTAAAAACAAAAGATACGGTATTGACTGACCTGCATGGTTATCAATTGCTCGAATTGAACTACAACGGAAAGTACCTCAACTACCTGAAGGAAATTGGAAAAACAGATAAGCACTACGCTGACATATACAAAAGCATTGAAATTGCCGGAGATCTATCCCCTTCAGCCTTCGCCTGGTTTCGCGAACATCACCAGGAATTGGACTTTACACGGTTCAAAGACCGTTTATGGGCCACCGTTATCCTCCTCCGGATCGGTGATCCACTCGAAGAAAAAGTAGAACGATATCTGAAAAACCAAAAACCGAACAAATGAATGAAAAACGAATCAATTCGCTGATTGGCGTCATTTACAACCTATCAGCCATTCTGGTCATCATCGGCGCATTTTTCAAGCTTCAGCATTATCCCCACGGTCTTTCAATATTGATCACCGGGTTTATGCTTGGGTCAATAATCAGTTGGGCTGATAAATTCAGGCTAAAGAAGAAAATAAAAAGCTTGGAAGAACAACTCCAAATCAAGGATGATTTATAAATAACTGCTAGTCAGACCTTGCCATTTCGATCGGAACAACAGCACCATGTGCACTCCGCTTGAAAGGCTCAAAAACTTAAGCTACCTGATTCAACATTCAAATCGTTGGGAATTGTCGCAAATCATCCTCAACTTCGTCGCGAATACCCCCTGTCGAAGTTTTGCTTTCTGCTTATTTTTGAAAATCAAAAATAAACAAACAACGAAATGGACAAAACGAAAACGTCGAACCAAGCTTCTGAAATTTACTACCACGGAACAAAGGCCAATCTTAAAGAAGGCGATTTAATCGAAGCCGGTTTCAACTCAAACTATGGGCAGCGGAAGGTTGCCAAGTACGCTTATTTCACAGCCACCATCGACGCGGCCATTTGGGGCGCCGAACTCGCACAGGGCGAAGGCGAAGGAAGGATTTATTTGGTCGAGCCAACAGGTGCTTTTGAAGACGACCCGAATTTGACGGATAAAAAGTTTCCAGGCAATCCAACAAAATCCTATCGCACGACGAGCCCGCTTCGAATTGTTAGCGAACGAAGTGATTGGCAAGAACACGCACCGGAACAACTCAAAGCCATGAAAGAACACCTGGAGCGCCTAAAGCAAATGGGTATTGAAGCCATCGAAGAATAGTAAACCGAAAACAGCAGATTGAAATGAGAAAAATTATTTTAGACCTGGCCGTCAGCCTCGATGGATTTATTGAAGGGCCAAACGGGGAAATTGATTGGTGTATCCTGGACGATGACATGAACTTTGACAGCTTTTTGGCCAGCATTGATACCCTATTTTATGGTCGGGTGAGTTACGACACCTGGGGGAACTTTCAGCCCGACGATAAGGCCAGCAAACCCGAGCGAGAACTTTGGCAGACGGTTCATTCCAAAAAGAAATACGTCTTTTCAAGCCAACACAGGCACGACAACAAAGCCACCTTCATCCATACTGACATCGCCGATAAAGTGGCCGAAATAAAAAACGAAACTGGCAAAGATATCTGGCTGTATGGTGGAGCCAGCCTGATCAAAACCTTTATCCAATCCGGACTTATTGACCGCTACCAGCTCTCCGTTCATCCCATCGCTTTGGGAAACGGCAAACCCTTGTTCGAAGACTTGAAGCAGCGACTGCATTTGAAACTCGTGAAAACGAATGTATTCCAATCGGGTGTGGTTCAACTTATTTATGAACCCATAAAAGAATAATATCGATGTCTGTTCAAGCCCGTCCGGACAACAAAAAAACCTTGAAGACTTTCAATTCTTCAAGGTTTAAAACGTTTCCACTGCCGATTGAATTTCAGCCGATCGATAGCCAGATCGCCATCAATCCAGTCGTATGTATTTTTCGATGTTACAGTTATTTTCATCGTAATTTTCAATCCCGCCAAACGGGAAAATCTGGTACAGCGTATCGCCTTTTATTTCAAGAAACTGCTGAACTTTCTGTCCTCTAAACGACGCCACATTGTGATACTGCACGGTTTCGGTATAAATATTCTTGGACAAATCATAGGTTCCTCCGCCAAATGACTGCTGGAGTTGGTTGCCACTAAAACTATTACCAACAAACATAAAATGCTTGTCTGACCAGGTTTTCAGTTGACTGCCATTAACATCTTCCAAAATAGACAGATGACTTTGTCCATTTCGAACCAAATCCTGGCTAACCAATTTCCAGGTCCCATTTAATTTTGATTTACCACCAGAAAAGCTAAAAAGCGTAAAAACAACGACTAATAAGAAAAGTGATTTGAATTTCATAATAATATTAGTTTAGATGATTGGTTTATGGATTAAAAATATCACTTTTTTTACTTAATACACAAAAATTTACTGTGAAAATTAATTTTGTTGTCTGGTTTTTCACCAACAGGTATTGGAAGTTGGAACTTAGCGTGATTGGTCATTGGATAACTGGTCATTAGTGATTGGGGACTGGTCATTGGGGATTGGTCATTGATAGTCATTAGGTGGTCATTTAATTGTCATTCGATGGTCATTCATCAAAAGGTACTGGGTTGCTGAATTTTGGGATTTGGATTTTGGATTTTGGATTTTGGAATTTGAAGTGATTGGTTACATCCTGTATGCTTTGGCTGGAAAACGCTAGCAGCCCGCCGGACACCACAGATCGCAGCGTCATTCCGATCCGTCAGTGGCCGGACTGGAATCTGTCGGCGGATTGAGATTGATTCGATGGGTTGGTTATTGGGGATTGGTCATTGGTCATTGGATAACTGGTCATTGGTCATTCGATGGTCATTTGCGTATTCCTTGTTCCCTGTTACTTGTTGTTGTACCTCCTGATAAAAATGCATTCGAGAAATTAACAAGCATGGACTTCTGCTTTTTTTTGTACTTTTGAATCAATGAAAAACAAAGGGTTAGATAGCGAACTGTTGATAAAATATTGGATTGATGGTGCTGAAGATGATTTCGAAACCATGAACGCCATGTTTGAATCGAAACGTTATCACTGGTCGCTATTTATTGGTCATTTAATGATTGAAAAGTTGTTGAAGGCTTATTTTGTTAAAGTCAAATCAGATTACCCGCCCTATATTCATAACCTCCTCCGATTGGCTGAAAAATCGGACTTGGCATTATCGGATGACATGAAAGAGCAGCTTGTGACAGTCACCGCATTTAATTAATGCCCGGTATGATGACTATAAAATGAGTTTTAAGAAACAGTGTACGCTGGAATTTACTTCCGAGTGGATTGACAAGTTAAAAGGACTACGATTATGGATAAAAACATTGATCTTGCAATAAGTCAATATATTGATTTGATCAAGGGGAAATTCCCGGATATTGAGAGCGTTTATCTATTTGGCTCTTATGCAAAAGGTAAATCAACTGAAGATAGCGACATCGACTTAGCCTTAATTTTCAGACAACTGGATGACTCTAAACGATTTGCCACACAAGTTCAGTTGATGTTATTGGCTTCGAAAATTGACTCAAGGATTGAACCACACCCAATATCTCATGAAGATTTTAGTTCCGGAAATCCTTTTATCACTGAAATCAAAAAAACAGGAATTGAGTTCGCGGCCTAAGCAACGCACATTGGGGACTGGTTATTGGTCATTTAATTGTCATTCGATGGTCATACTTCAGCAGGTAATGGGTTGCTGAATTTTTTGGGGTTTGGGGTTTGGGGTTTGGATTTTGGAATTTGGAATTTGGAACTTCGCGTGATTGGTCATTGGCTGTTGCGATTTCTACTTCGTTTCAACAGTCGATGAAATAATCAGAAGGCAAATTTAGCCTCAGTGGTACCAGCTGAGCTGTTTAGGCAACTTCGTAGACGATCCCGTTGGGCTGACTTGTTTTCTTCGAAGCATCCAACACTTCAATTCCAATAATATTGCCCGACTCGTCATAGTCTAAGATAATGCCGGGCTTCTCCTCATCGCTTTCAAATACCTTTGCATCAGAAAACTGAATATAGATTGCATCAACCTCTTTGCTATATTTTATAACCATATTTTTCAAGTTTTGATGTCTTGTACACTGTAATTACTAACGCCGGTGACTTTTTAAAGTTTATGAATACACGGTAAAGATACGTCTTCGAGTTTTCGACTACAAGTTTTGAATAGATGCTGACTCCTTGTTGCTCAAGAACAGCATCCGGATGCGCCACAACAAGCAAAACCGCTTCTTTTGAAATATCGCGGACAACCGTCCGAGCCAACACTGGTTTGAAAACTCCACTTCCATGCCATAAATGTAATGAATGATTTTAAACTGAAGACTATTTTCTATCTTCTATTCAGGGAAACTGCATTGATGGTCAATCGTTAGGATGGCTGGATGCTGGATACTGGATGCTGGATAAAACTGTCCCCAGCGATTGGAGGGTCATCGTCAACAGGTTTCCGGATTCGCCGCCGCCTTGCCCAATTGTCATTACGAGCGAAGGGCAGCGGAATAATGATCCTTGTAACAACAATTTTAATTCT
This sequence comes from Sunxiuqinia dokdonensis, assembly GCF_001270965.1. Lineage (GTDB taxonomy): Bacteria > Bacteroidota > Bacteroidia > Bacteroidales > Prolixibacteraceae > Sunxiuqinia > Sunxiuqinia dokdonensis. The sequence goes on from NZ_LGIA01000197.1 coordinate 25,049, forward strand.
TACTTTTGAATGGGATTGAATTACAAACCGATGGATTGAAGATGGACAAGGATATCAGATGGCAACAGCGCCTGGAGAATTACAGGAATGCGTTAAAACAACTGGAAAATGCGGTGACCCTGGCACAGGAGAAAGCACTGAGCGAACTGGAAAAGCAGGGGTTGATTCAGGCTTTCGAGTTTACACACGAACTGGCTTGGAATGTCATGAAGGATTATGCTCATTTTCAAGGCAATGCTCTGGTGGCCGGTTCACGTGATGCCACGCGCGAAGCTTTCGCCCTGAACCTGATCGCCGATGGCCCCGGATGGATGGAGATGATTAAAAGCCGAAATCAAAGCTCGCACACGTATAATATGGAAATTGCTGAAGACCTGGTTGAAAAAATCATGAATCGTTATTCCGGCTTGTTTAAAGCTTTCGAAACGGTGATGATCGAAAAAAGGGACGGTCATCGACCGGAATTATTTTAAGCCATGCCACACGGATTAAACGACTCTGACATACAACTGATTCGCGAGGTACTGCAGCAATACCCGGAGGTCAAGCAGGCCATTCTGTATGGCTCAAGGGCCAAAGGCAACTACCGACCGGCTTCTGATATTGACTTAAGCTTAACCGGTCCGAAGCTAACCATAGCCCATTTGCTGGCCATTGAAAATCAGCTCGACGACTTGTTGTTGCCCTATAAAATCGATCTGTCCTTATTCCACACCATTGAAAATCCCAGCCTGCTTGACCACATCAACCGTGTTGGAATTCTATTTTACGAACAAGCGCACAAGTAGCGCCAAGGATTGGGGATTAGGGATGAGTCATTGGTCATTTAATTGTCATTCGATGGTCATACTTCAACAGGTACTGGTTTTTTGGATTTTGGATTCTGGATTTTGGAATTTAGAGTGATTGGTCATTGATGGTCATTAGGTGGTCATTTAATTGTCATTCGATGGTCATTCATCAAAAGGTACTGGGTTGCTGAATTTTGGGATTTGGATTTTGGATTTTGGAATTTGGAATTTGAAGTGATTGGTTACATCCTGGATGCTTTGGCTGGAAAACGCTTGCAGGCCCACCGGACACCACAGATCACAGCGTCATTCCGATCCGTCAGTGGCCGGACTGGAATCTGTCGGCGGATTGAGCGAACCGCGATTGGAGAAACAAACTCTTTTAACAAGTAAAAATTCAATAAAAACCACAATAGACACCTAGAACACCTAAAAAAAAAACCGATCAGTTTAAGATCCCTGATTGGATGCTCGATGCTGGATAAAATCGTTGAGACGGGATTGGGGATTAGTCATTGGAAAACTGGTCATTAGTCATTGGTCATTTAATTGTCATTCGATGGTTATTCATCAACAGGTACTGGTTTGCTGGATTCTGGGTTTTGGATTTTGGAATTTAGAGTGATTGGTCATTGATGGTCATTAGGTGGTCAATAATTGTGAGGGTTGGATGGTGGTTAGCATCCCGACGGTTTGAATTTTGGATTTTGAAACTTGTCCGCCAGCTGGCGGATTGGAATTTGAAGTGATTGGTTAACCCCATCTTTTGCGCTTGTTAATAACTTTTTTTTCATAAAAACCACCCGCCCTCAAAAATGTGACATTCATGAACTGCACGTTTTGAGCCCTAAAACCCCTTGAAACTCAGACGAACGAATACCTGTCATTTGGACATAAAAGTCAAGTTTTCCCGCATAAAATTTTTAGTATTTTACAACATACTTTATTTGGGTAACCTTTCTTCCGTATTTCTGATTAATAAACAAAATACATTTGAATTGATTTCCGGAAAATCAACAAATCGAAAACCGATCCAAAATCCAACTGCAAATTTTCAGTTTGGATACCCTGCTTTACTAATGTTCGGCTTTGTCAAGCACCAATCAAGAGCAGACCCTGCGGAGCATTTTGATACGGACTTATTTTTATAATCTTTAACACGTAAACTTATATGGCACTTGAATATGCCCTATTTGAGAATCACCTGACCAGCGATCCGGAGGATTACATGGCCGTGATTCAAAACGTTCAAAGCAAGACACGCGAAGACGTGATTGATTTGATGATCAGCCGCGGTTCAACAGTAACCAAAGCGGAAGCACTCTCCACACTTGAAGAGTATGCGGTAGCCCTTGTCCAGTTAGTACAAGATGGCCATGCCGTAAATACGCCTTTGTTCAACGTCCAGCCCTCCATCAAAGGAGTTTTTCACGGCGATGATGAATCATTTAACCCATCCAGTCATGCCGTCCGGATCAATGTATCTCCCGGTGTCCGGCTGAGGGAGGCTGCAAAGACCATCTCGCTTAAAAAGGTTATGGGCGCTTCACCGCATCCCGATCCGTTGTATTTGGACGACCTGGGGAGCGGCACTCGCAATGAACAACTGACACCAGGGAACATCGCCCAATTGAAAGGTAGCCGGTTGAAATTTGATGCCTCAGATCCGGAACAAGGCGTTTTCCTCACTTCTGAAACCAACACGGTTTTAAAAGTCAGTACGGTTTCGCGTAATAAGCCCGCACAGATTGATTTCCTCGTGCCGACCTTGCCGCCCGGCGAGTACCAGCTCACCGTCCGAAACAAGCAAAAAAGCAACGAGCTGCGAAGCGGAACCTTAAAAGCATCACTCCAGCGGGTGTGATCGAAAAATGAACCCCTGCCTGTGGTGCCGCTTCCCCTTGCTTTGTCGGGTGCATACGCCCGGCCTGCAAGGTGCATACCCACGGCTGGCAGGGTCTCTACCCTTGGCTCGGAGGGTGGCTACCCATACCTGGTAGCTACCCTACCCTTCGCTTGGAGACAGGCGAACCTCACCGGGTAAGCACCCTGGCCTTGGCTTGAATCGTGTCTTCCCTTTAAGGGGTTGGCACGATTTTTTTGGGCTTCCGCCAACTCACATGTTGAAATCTGATTTGCCCCCCCGGCGGAGGAAGCAGACTACGAGTAAAAATGAGACCCGGCTTAGTGGTCTTTGTAACAAACAATTACCTGACAACAAGCCGTATTCGGTGAAATAATTTGTACTTTTGGTTGTCTTTTAAAACTCTGAAAAGCTTTAACCATGGATAGAAATATCTTTCCTGAGTAACGCTTAATCACACATCAGCTTATTGATTCATAACCATTATTCTAAGTACCATGTTTAAAATTCATTTGCACATTTATGCACCGGAGAATTTCATGGACAGACAGGTCTCTGTCCCCATCGAGCTTCCCTTTGTTCCCCAAAAAGGCGATTACCTTTTTGTGCCGGAGGAACTCATACTTAAGTTGGAAGAAAAGGCAAAGAGTGAATTGGAGATTGCCAGGCGATACGCTCCAAAATGGTTTTATCGGAAGTCGTTTGATGTTCAGCTTCCTGCAGAGGAAAATTTACCGGATTTGTCTTTTGCAGATGCCCAAACGGTCCACGCAGTTGCTTATCACGCCAACTCAGACATTATACATGTTGAAATTACGGATTAACCGGAGCTTTAGTTCGTCCTCTGCAAACAGCAACTTTTAGGGCTTCTGCCTGCTTATTTGCAGGAAATCCAAATTTAGAATCAAAATGAATACGCTTTTTTTATGCAATTAATTGCCAAATGAGGGTAACTTATTCAGCCAAAACCGGATTAACTAAGGATAGCGTTCTTTACCAAATTATGTTTTTGAGCATATTTTCTTTTGCACGACTCACTAACTGGCTTAAGCCGCATGGGCAAAGCGCAATTTTCGCGCACATGCAAAAAAGATTTAAACAGCTATTAAGTAAGTAGTTAAAAGAATATTAACAAAAATAATTTGCCCTTGCATGTGAGATTGGAAGCATGGAGGCAGTTGGCTATCGAAAGTGAGAAACATTTACAGAGCTCGCGCTACGAGGAAATTAGCAGCGGATTGTGTAGATTTAGTGATGTTAAGAACACTTGGTTGCGTACGAGGTGTAAGAATCAATTTTTAAATGGTCCTAAAAAATAAGATTCTTTGTGGGGTGTTGGTTGTGGTGGTGATCGTGTGTTTATTGCAGAAAGAAACGTTTTCTCAAACTCATCCATCATCTGAGTCATTCGGTAAGATTGCCTTGGATGATTTTTTTATGCCTGAAACTCAAGTCGCTCCTACCTCCGGGAACAAGCCTAAATCGGGCACATACCCAACAAACGCCAACAGTCACGAGCTTATTGCCCTGCATACGGAAATAAATCCGGCCAGTCCGAATAGTCGATGGGAGGACAACCGGGAACCACAAAACAGTACTGGCCAACTCTCCGCGAATATTATGGCTTCAGGCGAAGATCTGATCATTACCAGTGGCCAAAACATCCCGATTAATACCACTACCACCTATCGAAGCATCACGATTGAAACAGGAGGCACGCTAACTATCGACAATGGAATCACGCTAACCGTTGAGGGGGATTGGACCAACAATGGAACGTTCACAGCCAACCAGAGTACCGTCGTATTTGGCGGAACCAGTGACGCCACCATCAGCGGCAGTTCAGCCTCTGAGTTTTATAGCATCAAAATCGATAAAGGAACAGATGTCAACTCCATTGTAGAGGCCAACGGAACAGGCCTGATCAACAACACGGGTGCTATTGAAATTGTGTCCGGGGTAATTAAGATGACAACGGGAAACTTTCAACTTGGAGGCACCGCTGCCTATACGATTCCTGCTACAGGTGGATTCTGGGTTAATGGCGCCACCTTAAGCAGCGGGGATTACTCCATCACCAACCAGGGGCTGATCCGCGTATCTGCCGGAACAGCCAACTTTGGAAGCAGTTCCGATAACAACATACAAACCCAGCCGAGCGGTACCTTCCAGCTAAGTGGCGGAACAGTCGATATTGCAGGGGGTCTGGAAGTATTGGACGGTGCAGCCGATATTTCAGGCGGAACAATTACCTTGGCCAAGGTTGGACATAGCAATACGACAGCGGGCATACTGCAACTCACTTCCGATGCCAATTTTGACATGACCGGTGGAACCATCATCTTTCACCAGCCCAACAGCTCTGGCTACCTCGATGTTTCGATTGTGGATGGAACTCCCGGGTCTAAATCCATGACGGGGGGAACATTACAATTTGGAGACGGGGACACCTCTCCTAAGCCGACTAGTTTCTCGATCAATAGCGAAATCCCGATTTCCAAGATCACGACATATGAATATTGTGATCTGAAATTAACAGCTCCATTAACCATTGTTGATCAAATTGTGTTTGGAGCCTACAGTTTTCTTATTCCAAATGCGCATCCCGTTTCAAAGGTAGCATCTTCAGGCTCTGTACTCCCTCTTCAGCTAGATGGAGGCGAAGAAGAACCCATGCTTTTTCAAGTCACTATCACTGGAGGATCTGGTACCGGATTACTTACCGTTTCCACAACGGGAGGCAAACCCGATGAAAACAATAATTCTGAAGGTGCCAACTATTTGAATAGATACTGGGAAATAGATGTCACTGGTCTTAGTGAAACTTTCACTTATGCCGTAATTGCCGACTATGGAGCCAGTGAAGTCAATGAAACTGAATCATTGATTACTGCGGCCCTTTATTCAAAGAACACAGCCGGTGCCAGTTGGCAGATTATTAGTAGTAGCAACATCGACACAGACAACCACGTGCTATCTGCCAGTGGCATTACCGCCGGTAGCATTATCCTCTCGGGTGTTAACAGTGCACCGACCATAGAGGAACTAACAGCCAGTAGTAATACTATTTGTCGTGGCGAATCTACAACGCTCACGGTAACAGCATCCGGCGACCCAACACTCACTTACGAATGGACCTCTGTACCTTCTGGCACTTATAATGCAACTCCAGAAATACTTGTTGCCCCCACCGAAACGACCACCTATAAGGTAACGGTAACCGATGGGAATGGGCTTGAGGCAAGTGATGAGATAATTATCACCGTCAACCCGGATCC
>NZ_LGIA01000198.1 GCF_001270965.1 Sunxiuqinia dokdonensis
ACAGTTCGTTGAACACTCTCGCATTGAAACGCAAAATTGGTGCCTGGCCAAGCATTCCAAGCTGTTTTTTCGGTATTCGGAGCACTCTTTTAAGTATTCCAAGCACGCTTGTCAGTGTTTAAACGGCTTTTTCGACTGTTTGAGCTGTCGGTAAGAAGTCATTCATGGTCATTTAATTGTCATTTAGTGGTGTTGAAACGATCTATCACAATCAAATGATGATTTCTGACAATAAAAGACAACGGTCACAGAGCAAATGGGAGTAAAATCGGACAATCGTTGCTTCAATCAAGGCCAGGCTTAGACGCAGGCTTTTTGCTGGTTTTCTTTTTCTTTTCGGGATGACCAACCGATAGGTTTTTTTGCAAAACAATGGAGTTGGGAATGGTAATCCGGTCGCCCTCGGGCGAAATGATGTGGACAAAGAAGAAGGTGACATCATGTACCTCGCCTTCGATAATAAAATCTTTTTCCAGTATGCGGATGTGATCGCCCAATTTCATGGGATGGTTGAAGTAGAGAATCAGGCCCGCTGTTATGTTGGCGAGGATTGACCACTGCGCAAAAAAAGCAATGCCCAAAATGGTAAGCACCGATGAAATGAAAATCATGAGTTTTTCACGCTCAATTCCCCAAATGCCCGTTAAGGCAATAATGGCGCTCATGATGATAAAGAAGTTCATGATCTTAAGCGTCATTTTCCGTCGCTGTAAAGTGAAATTAAATTTTTTGAGCGTCCGGTTAATGGAGTGTTTAATAATGAACCGGATCGCCAGCAGCAATACCAGTACAATAACTGTTTGAATGATTTGAATTTTATAGGTGTCCATAGCTGTATTATTCGTTTGGACAAAAATAGGAATTATCCTTCGCATTTGTACCGGTGCGCCCTTTTGGAAACGATGGTCAAAAAAAATCATAAAAAAAGACCGGCATGGCGCCAGCCTTTTTTTGAAAGAGGAATTCGATTCAATTTTGAATTTCAGTACAAGGCGATTTATTTGAAAAGCCCGTCTACCGATAGGTATCGTTCGCCCGTGTCGTACGAAAAGGTTAAAATTCTTGATCCTTTGGGGAGCTCTTGAATTTTTTTAGCCACTGCCGCCAGCGATGCTCCCGACGAAATCCCGATGAACAAGCCTTCTTCTTTGGCAGCGCGCACGGCATATTCAAAAGCGTCATCTTTCGAAACCTGCACGGTGCCGTCCAGTAACTTGGTTTTTAAGTTTTCGGGAATGAATCCGGCTCCGATTCCCTGCAGTGGGTGTGGTCCGGGGATTCCACCGCTAATGACCGGCGAAAGCTCGGGTTCAACGGCAAAAACCCTGAGCCCTGGGAAATGTTTTTTCAAGACTTCAGCCACGCCTGAAATGTGGCCGCCGGTACCAACACCGGTAATCAGGTAGTCAAACCCTTCCGGAAAATCCTTTAAAATTTCCTGGGCCGTGTGGTCGCGGTGGGCGGCAATGTTGGCTTCGTTGTCAAACTGCGAGGGGATCCAGGCATTGGCGTGCTCCGCGGCAATTTCTTCGGCTTTGGCAATGGCGCCTTTCATGCCTTTTTCCTTGGGTGTGAGCACCAGTTCAGCACCATGAGCCGTCAGAATCCGGCGGCGCTCCAGCGACATCGACTCTGGCATGACCAGAATCAATTTGTACTTTTTCACGGCGGCCACCAGTGCCAGCCCAATTCCGGTGTTGCCCGAGGTGGGTTCCACAATCAGGGAGTCGGCTTTCAGAATGCCCTTTTTTTCCGCTTCTTCAACCATTTTCAGGGCAATACGGTCTTTAATACTGCCGCCGGGATTGGCTTTTTCCAACTTGGTGTACACTTCATAACCTTCAGGATAAAGGTTATTGATTCGAACGCTGGGGGTGTTCCCAATTGTCTCGAGGATGTTGTTAAATTTCATATTTTTCGTTTTTAAAGGGTTCTTATAATAAAAAAGGCCTTCCAATTTGGAAGGCCTGCTCATATCTCTGACTAATTAAAATCTTTCATTTTAAACATACCTTCCCCATGTTGTCATCATACAACAGCACATGTAGATATTTGAGAAGGTGAAATTCATAAGAATTTGATGTTTTGCTTATCTGGAACAATTATAAATAAAATATTCGAATAAAATACAATTTGATCTGATTTAATTGTGATAAAAAAGCCATTTAACGATTTCTTTAAAATTGACTTTCTTGCCATACATTAAGATACCGGTGCGGTAAATTTTCCCGGCCACCCAGATTGTTCCATAAATGGAGACGATCAGAATGCCCATGGACAGTAATAATTCCCACATTGGAACCCCATACGGCACACGAACCATCATGATGACCGGCGAGGTCAACGGTACCATTGATGCCCAGAATGCCAGGGCTCCCTCCGGGTTTTTCACCACCGGAAACAGAATGATGATGGAAAAAATAAGGGGAATGGTGACCGGCAGCATCAGTTGCTGGGCCTCTTCTTCGTGGTCAACGGCAGCGCCAACAGCACCCATCAGCGATGAGTAGATGAGGAATCCGCCTAAAAAGTAGAACAGAAAGGAAAACAGGATGAGCGGAATATTCAGATTGCCCACCAGGTCGATAATGTTCAGCACGGCATTTTCCTGCGCTGCCCCCTGCAGTTGAGGATTGGCGGCCATCATGTTTTGCGATTGTTGCATGAGCTCGGCCTGGTCGGGTGCAAGAACAACTTGCAGGCCGCTTACAATTAAAAAAATGAGAATGAGCCAGAAAACCAGTTGTGTCAGGCCAACCAGCCCAATGCCAACAATTTTTCCAAACATCAGTTGCGTAGGTTTCACCGAGGAAATGATCACTTCCACAATCCGGCTTGTTTTTTCCTCCATCACCCCGCGCATGACCATGGCGCCGTAAATAAAAACAAACATGTAGATAATAAATCCGGCGGCGTAGCCCACGGCCATGGCAATTTCGGTTGAACTTTTCACAGCGCTGCCTTTTTCATCAACCTTCATGGTTTCCAGTTGGATTCGGGTGCGGGCAGCTGCCAGTTTTTCCTCCAGATCGGGTATGCCCGATTCATCAATGATGACCGCTTTTTTATCGGCTTCAATCAGGTTTTCCAATTTTCCCCCAATCATGTTTTTGATGTCGAAGGTCACTTGCTTGTCGGAAAGCAAACGGGCACGACTGGTGGCGACAATGTCTTCCGGAATGTGCAACACCGCGTAGTATTTGCTCGATTTGATATCTTGCTGAATGCTTTCGAATTCCGCTTTTTGTATCGGGTGAAAGTTCGTAAAATCGGTATTTTCCAGTCGCTGATCGAACTGGCTGGTTGCATCGTAAACCCCGATTGTTCGTTGTTCTTCGTCGTCCTGCATGGCCAACCAGGCAGGAAGAATGGTAAAGCCTGCAAAAAGGAACGGAACCAGCAGGGTCATGATAATAAACGATTTTTTCCGTACCCGGGTCAGGTATTCCCGCTTCAAGATTAAAAAAGACTTATGCATGAGCTTGTTTTTTGGGGTTTGCTTGTTCTACAACTTGAATAAAAACTTCATTCATTGAGGGGATTACCTCACGGAAGGAGCGAATCTCCATTTTCTCCATCAGATGCTGAAGCAAGGCATTGGCTGGCGTTTCATTGACTACCTGAAACTTGATGCGCTGGATCTGTCCTTTCAGTTGGTAATCGATCAGCTGAAATCCATTGCGGCTAAATTCGGCAGTTACATCGTGGGGCGCGCTGGTTTCGACTTCGTAAATATCTTGCTTGTAACGTTCTTTGATGTCGTCAATGGGCCCATCCAGTATTTTTTTTGATCGATTGATCAGGGCAATGTGGTCGCAAACTTCTTCTACCGAGGCCATGTTGTGGGTCGAGAAGATGATGGTGGCGCCCTGCTCTTTCAGGTTGAGGATTTCATTTTTGAGCAGATTGGCATTGATGGGGTCAAAACCGCTGAAAGGTTCGTCGAAAATGAGCAGTTTGGGTTTGTGAACCACGGTAATGACAAATTGGATTTTTTGCTGCATCCCTTTGGATAGCTCCTCCACTTTTTTGTTCCACCAGGGTTGAATTTCGAACTTTTCGAACCAGTACTTCAGCCCTTTTAAGGCATCGTGTTTGCTCAGTCCTTTCAGTTGCGCCAGGTACAAAGCCTGTTCGCCGACTTTCATTTTTTTGTACAGGCCCCTTTCTTCGGGCAGGTAGCCAATGTGTTGAATATCGCTGGCTTTCAGTTTCCGGCCGAACAACTCAATTTCGCCCTGGTCGGGTGCGGTAATTTGGTTGATGATCCGGATCAAGGTCGTTTTACCGGCTCCGTTTGGCCCCAGCAGGCCAAAGATGCTTTGATCCTTGACGCTGAGACTGACTTCGTCCAGCGCGCGGTGTCCGGCATAATCTTTAACGACCTGGGTTGCTTTAAAAATTTCCATGAATCGTAATTTTGGTTGCGTTTATGTATTTGCTTTTTTTTGAAATGATCAATGTATTGCAGGTATCAAATTTAAGTAAAATAGTAAAACGCTGCGCTTTTTTTCGGTGAATGACCGATTTTGATCTTCGAATGAATTCTATTCGAGATTCATCGGCCGCAAAACGAATGAGATGATGGCCGTTTGTTGTCAGTTAACTCTGGTCACCCCACCCGAAACCACAAATTTCATGGCTTCGGAAGGCGGCATGTCCAGTGGTTTAACAGCTGCTGCCGTAATCATGTACAACTCACCTGAAAAATTGTAGGAGTGTGGAAAATAAACCGCAACCAATCCTTCCATGCCCATTTCGACCATGCTTTTTTGGGTCACGAAGCCAATCTTCCAGAGGTTGTTTTCTTTGTTTATTTCGACCAAAACCGGGCGGTTGAATTTTTTCTCTTTGCCTACAAATGCCGAAAACAAATCGACCAGCGAGCTGTAGATGACCTGCAACAACGGTGCTTTTTTGAGGAGCTGGTCTGCCAGAGTTTTAAAGGGGCTCGAGACAATCGATTGACCGACATAGCCCAGAACGGTAATCAAACCGACGATGATGAGCAATCCCAAACCGGGAATGGTATAGCCAAACCAGCTTTCCAACTGGTTGCGCAAAATTCCGTCGATAAAGTTAAAGATGAGAAAGACAATATAGATGGTAATCACAATGGGTGCAACCAACACCAAACCTTGCATAAAATAAGTGAGTAACTTTTTCATTTGTTTATATTTTTTGATAAAACATTTTGAATCAATCATGAAGCAGCCGTAGTGCTCGAATTTTGGTTCGGGAAAGGTACAAAATAAACTTATCGATCGGAGTTTGCCTAGCCGTGTTGATTGTTCTTTTTTGATAAGTAGTTGAATCGTTGCTAACTCGCTGCACATTGCGGATTACCTGTCAACACCGTTTGCACATTAACAAATGTTAGATTGTTTGCTTCCGGTTTCGATGAACCTCATTTAACCGGAGCGTGTTACTTTTTATTGAGTAGTATTTAAAAGGTTGAATATGAATTGGATTCGGACTACGGCACATCGATGGAAACACCCAGGAGAAATCTGGCTTCAAATTCGGAAGCGCTTGGTCGTTATTTTGCCAACCTCGGTTTTGGTGTTGGTGTTGCTGAACTGCTCGCCCAAAACAGCAAGTGTTTCGCTGCCAGTCGATCCTCCGGAAAGCTTTGCTGAGTCAGGAGTACAGCCAGTTCCTGAACAATGGTGGACCGTTTTTGAGGATTCTGAGCTCAATGCCTTGGTCGATAGCGCGCTTAATTCCAACTTCAACCTGAAAACTGCATGGGAGCGGCTGCGGGCTGCCCAGGCAGTGGTCGACCGGGAATCTGCCCGTTTTTCTCCTCGTTTGGATGGCTCGGTGCGTGCAGAAAAAAATCGATCGCAATCACAATTCCGCGACAGCGAAGTGCTTCAGCTTGGCTTAAGCTCTGAATATGAAATCGACCTCTGGGGTCAAATCCGGTCGGGTGTCGATGCCGAACGATTCCGGGCGCAAGCATCCTACGCCGATTACCAAACGGCGGCCTTGTCACTCACGGCTGAGATTATACGAACCTGGTACCAGCTGGCCGAAGCACAAAGTCAGCTGCAATTGGCGAATGAGCAGGTTGAAACCAATGAGCAAGTGTTACACTTGATTAAGGCCCGCTTTGGCAACGGCTTGGTGCGGGGTGTTGACATCCTGCGCCAGCAGCAATTAGTAGAGCGGTCCAAGGAGCAAAAAATTGCATCAGAAATGCGGTTGCAGATAATCAAGCATCAATTGGCAGTTTTGCTTGGATTTGAGCCACGCCGGACTTTTGGGTTTGATGTGGGCCAATTGCCTGAACTTCCCCCTTTGCCTGACGCCGGTGTGCCTGTTGATTTAGTGCAGCGACGACCGGATGTGCAAAGTGCCTACTATCTGCTTCAGTCCGCCGATCGTGAATTGGCCTCGGCGATTAGTCGCAGATATCCGCGCCTGAACTTGGCGGCATCAATCTCCACAGCGGCAATTAATGCTGACAAGCTGTTTGATGACTGGGCCTACTCTGTTGCCGGAAATTTATTGGCACCAATTTTTTATGGTGGGCAGATCAATGCCGAAATCGATCGGTCTGAAGCAATCAGGCAACAACGGCTTTACGAGTATGGACAAGCTGTTTTGACGGCCTTTCGGGAGGTGGAAGATGCGTTGCTTCAGGAGCAGAAACAAGCAGAAAGTATTGAAAGCCTGAAGTCGCAGGTTCGCCTCTCGGAGCAAACTTATGAGCAATTGCAGCTGGCCTATTTCAACGGGATGAGCAATTACCTGGATGTGCTGACGGCGTTGGATGAGCAGCAGCGTTTGCAGCGTAACCTGCTTGCAGCCAATTTGGAGTTGCTGGAATATCGGATAGCATTGTACCGTGCCTTGGCTGGCGGCTTCGAAACCAAACGTGAAACGGTTTCGCCAGGCTAAAAAAAGACATTCAAAAGAAACAAAACGATTTGCAAACCATATCCAAATGAGATGAATCGAAAAAAGACATTTTTTATAAGCCTTGCTATCCTGCTGGCAGCAGTGGTGATTACCGTGGTTATTTTTTCAACCGAACCCAAAGCGACCAGCGAAGGTGCAACCCGCCAAACGGCTATGTTGGTTGAGGTAGCTGGTGTTGCGCGTGGAGACTATCAGCCTTCGGTTGTTGCAACAGGCGTGGTCGTTCCGGCGCAAGAGGTGATGATTAGTCCGCGGGTGAGCGGAGAGGTGGTTCATCGTTCGGAAGCTTTTACGCCGGGAGGCTTTGTCAGCAAAGGCCAAACCCTTCTGAAGATTGATCCGGCAGACTATAAAAACAGACTTCAGATGCGAAAAAGTGAATTGCTTCAGGCCAAAGCTGATTTGGAATTGGAAATGGGCCGGCAGCATGTTGCCATGCAGGACTACCAGTTGGTTGAAGAAGGTTTAAAAGGCGAAAATAAAGCGCTGGTTCTACGGGAACCTCAGTTAAATGCTGCCAAATCTCGGGTTGAGTCGGCTGAGTCGGCTGTAAAACAGGCTGAGCTTGATCTGGAACGAACAACGATCCGTGCTCCCTTTGATGCCCATGTTCTTCGTCGCGAGGTGACCTTGGGATCGCAGGTGTCGCCGGGTGAAAGCCTTGGCCGGATAGTTGGTACCGACGTTTACTGGGTGGAAGCAACCGTTCCATTGGAGAAACTTCGTTGGCTATCGTTTCCCGATGATAATGGAGAAAAGGGATCGTTGGTGAAACTACGGAGCCAGACAGCATGGGGACCTGACGAGTTTCGCACCGGAGAATTGTATAAGCTGGTGGGAGCTCTGGAGAATCAAACCCGCTTAGCGCGGGTGCTGATTGAAGTAGATGATCCATTGGCACAGCAACCGGAATCTGATGGCCTGCCTGCATTGATGATCGGGGCTTTTCTGAAAACCGAAATCCAGGGCAAGAAACTGGAAGATGTTGTTCGACTGAACCGCGATTATCTTAGGCAGCATGAAACTGTATGGGTGATGGAAGACGGCAAACTACGTATTCGCGATGTGGGGATTGTTTTTCGTGATGAACAGTACGCTTACATTACCGGTGGCCTGGATAAAGACGAGCAAGTGGTTGTCACAAACTTATCGACCGTTGTTGATGGTGCTGCACTTCGTGTGGAAGATACTTCAGATCAATCGGCAGTGAAAGTTCCGGAAGATGAGCACGATCAACAGCAGAATCAAACGGGCGGAGGACAATAAATGAGCAGTTCAACTTCAGACAAGCTAAGTAAAAAGGATCGAAAGGGGCCAATCTCCTATATGGCGCGTAATTCCATTGCGGCCAACCTGCTGATGATGATTTTGATTGGTGGTGGAATTTATACGATGATCTACATTCAGAAAGAAGTTTTTCCGCAGTTTCAGCTCGATATTGTTGAAGTTAGTGTGGTTTACCCGGGCGCTGCTCCGGCAGAAGTAGAAATGGGGATTTTGATGCCGGTCGAAGAAGCTATCCGGGGTGTTGAGGGAATCGAGGAGATTACCTCAACAGCACGCGAAGGGTCGGGGACCGTCGTGATTGAGCTGGTGACTGGAACCGAGCGCATGAAGGCTTTTCAGGATATTGACCAGGCTGTAAACCGGATCCGCACGTTTCCGGATGATATTGAAGAGCCGGAAGTCGTTTTACAGTCGCAACAACAGGATGTGATGGAAATTGGACTGTATGGCGATGCTGATGTTTGGACCCTGCGGGAACTGGCTGAACAGCTGCGTGAACGGCTATTGACGGAAGAAGGAATTACCCAGGTTGAAATTGGGAATGTACCTGATTTTATGACCCATGTGGAAATTCCGCGGCATAAACTGCGGGAGTACAACCTGACCTTGGGCGAAGTGGCTGATATTTTGGTTCGGTCAAGCGAAGATATCCCTGCAGGTGCCGTGGAAACAGCGACAGGCGAAATTCTGTTGCGAATGAAAGAGCGAAAGCAGTGGGCGGAGGAATTTGGAAAGATCGAAATCATCAGTTCTGAAAATGGTGCGGTAGTTACTTTAGCCGATCTGGCTGAAATTACTGATGGGTTTGAGGAGTCTGGTTTCCATGGTCAGTTTAATCAGCAGCATTCCGTTGAGATTGAAATCTTTCGTGTGGGGGATCAATCTCCTCTGGAAATTGCTTCAGCAGTTGATGCTGTGCTTCAAGAGTTTGAACAGTCACTCCCTCCGGGAGTCAGGCTTCGTGTTGACAGTAACCGGGCTGAAGATTATGGCGAACGATTGACGTTACTTACAGAAAATGGAATCCTGGCCATTGTGATTGTTTTATTGATCTTGTCGCTTTTTCTTGAAATCAAGCTGGCGTTTTGGGTGATGATGGGTATGGCCATTTCTTTTATAGGCGGCATCTTGTTTTTACCCATTGTGGGCGTCAGCATCAACATGATTTCGATGTTCGGTTTTCTTGTTGCCCTTGGAATTGTGGTCGACGATGCTATTGTAGTCGGCGAAAATGTGCATGAAAAACGACAGCAGGGAATGGGAAACATGCAAGCAGCAATTGCAGGAACCAAAGATATTGCCAGGCCTGTTGTTTTCAGTATTTTAACCAACATTATTGCGTTTATCCCGCTGCTCTTTATCCCGGGAACAACGGGTAAATTTTGGTGGCCATTGCCTGCTGTGGTGATCATTGTTCTGGCCGTTTCCCTCTTCGAAGCCTTGTTTATCCTTCCGGCACATTTGGGGCACAGCAAGCAAAAAAGTAAAAAAACCTCCAACACAACGCGGTATATTGAGCGCGGAAAACAGAAGTTTGCCCGGGGCTTCGATCGATTTATTGACAGGCGTTACCGTCCATTTCTCGAACTTTGCCTGCGGCATCGGTACATCACCCTAAGTGCGGCGCTGGCATTACTGTTGATGGTAGGTGGTTATGGCTCCAGCGACCACATGGGAATGATCATGATGCCTGAAGTGTCGGCCGATGAAATTGAAGCTGGTGTCAGACTGCCAGTGGGCACGACCCCGGAGCAGGCAGCCAAAGTCGCGAATGAGATTACTCAATCGACCCAAAAAATGTTTGACGAGCACGATTTGTACCGTGTGGCGGAAGGCATCAAAACCAATGTGCGGGGGCAGAATTTTATCGATGTTGAGATCGTGATGTTGCCGCCCGATGAACGGGATATGGGCGCCGGTGAAGTGATTGCCTTATGGCGTGATGAATTGGGTGATATCGAAGGTGTAGATCAGATTACCTTTGAGGCTGAACGGGGACCGGGTGGATATCAGCAGGACATCAGCGTGGATTTAAGCCATTCGGATATTGAGGTGCTTGAAAAAGCCAGCGAAGCTTTTTTTGATCGGGTTGCCGCCTTTGACAATACCCGAGATATCAGCGATAATTACGACAAAGGAAAGATGCAGTATGATTTTAAGCTGCTGCCTGAAGGCCGAAGTCTGGGGCTCACTCCGTCTGATGTGGGGCAGCAGGTTCGCGACGCATTCTATGGGGCGCTGGCCATGCGGCTGCTCAGAGAAACAAACGAAGTGGAAGTCAGGGTGAAGTTACCGCTGGAAGAACGAAAGGATATTTATCATTTGGAAGACCTGATTATTCGGACTCCCGACGGTACTGAAGTGCCTTTGTATGATGTGGTAGAGCTGATACAAGGCGAAGCTTTTACCAGCATCAATCGACGCGATGGACGGCGGATCGTTAACGTTGGTATGGACGTGGAACCTTCCAATGCTACTTCGCGTGTGTTGGAGGCGATTAAATCGGAAACACTGCCGCAGCTAAGAGCCGATTTTCCAGGAATAACCTGGAGCTTTGAAGGCAGTCAGGCCGAAATGCGCGAGTCGACTCAAGCACTGTGGGGCGGATTTTCACTGGCCATGCTAATCATTTATGCCTTATTGGCGATTGCATTTACCAATTATATTCAACCCCTGATTGTCATGATTGCCATTCCATTTGGAATTGTTGGTGCCGTGATTGGGCATATACTGCTGGGCTACGATTTATCGCTGATCAGTCTGATGGGGGTCATTGCCCTATCGGGTGTAGTGGTGAATGATTCATTGATCATGATTGACTACGCCAACCGGAAGCGAAAGGATCATTCGGCTTTTGATGCTGTTCACGAAGCCGGCTTACGTCGTTTCAGGCCCATCATGCTCACCACGTTTACCACTTTTGGAGGACTCACTCCAATTATTTTGGAAAGCTCGCGGCAAGCGACCTTCTTAATTCCAATGGCCATATCATTGGGCTTTGGGATTATTTTTGCTACTTCCATTATCCTCATTCTCGTTCCTTGCCTGTATATGATTTTGGAAGATGTGGTGGTGTGGTTTAAGGAGAAACGGGAGGCAGTTTCGGCTCAATTATCGGACTGAAGATTTTGCATCGATTTCCCGATTATTTGCTCCAGCACATCCAATCTCACATCTGCCAGCTTGTTGATGTAAAGGCAGGACTTCCCGGTTTTGTGCTTACCTAGTTTTTTGAAATATTCGGCCAGATTTTGGTCATTGTCGCAGGATGTCAGGTAGATCACCAGGTTTTGTTTCCGGGGAGAAAATCCGGTCAGGAATCAGTCGCCTTCGCGTCCGCTTGCGTATTTGTAGTGGCAAGTTCCAAAACCGATCATGCTGGTTCCCCTCATTTTGGGTTCACTTCCTGTAATTCGCTGCATCATTTCAAACAGTTGGAAGCTGTCTTTTCTTTCTTGCTCCGGTTCAACGGAATTCAGAAAATCTTTTACCGACAAATTACTAGGTTTCGTTTTCAGTTCAGCCATAACGCAAGTTTTTATTAACAACAGGCTGCATCTCCGATGGGTTTTATATTCATTGAAAAACTGTCGCAAAGAGCTATTGGATTTGTTTATCTTCGTGGCGTGAAAAACGTTAAGGACATTGTGCTTCAAGATACCTTTTCAAAGGAGGATCTGGTCGCTTTGCTTCAGGCGGAAGGAAACGACCGGCAACTGTTGTTTGAAGCCGCTTATGAAAGAAAAATCCAGACCATTGGCAATAAGGTTTTTTTTCGTGGCTTGGTCGAGTTTTCCAATATCTGTTCAAAGGATTGCTTGTATTGCGGTATTCGAAAGAGCAACGAAAAGGTGGTGCGGTACGAAGCCAGCGACGAGGAAATTTTGGCGGCCTGCCGATTTGCCTGGGAAAACCGGTTTGGCTCGGTGGTTTTGCAATCGGGCGAGCTTTCTTCGCCAGCCTTTGTCAACCGGGTTGACCGCTTGCTGAGATCCATCAAGCAGCTTTCGAATAATGAGCTCGGGATCACTTTGTCGTGTGGCGAACAAAGCCGCGAAACTTATCGGCGTTGGTTTGAGAGTGGCGCGCATCGCTATTTGCTGCGCATTGAAAGTTCGTCGCCGGAGCTGTACGCCAAAATCCATCCAAACAACCCGCAACATTCATTCGAAAAAAGACTGGAGTGCCTGCGTGTATTGAAAAATTGTGGCTATCAGGCGGGAACCGGCGTGATGATTGGCTTGCCTTTTCAAACGATGGAGCAGCTGGCCGATGATTTGCTTTTTCTGAAAAAAATAGATGTGGACATGGTGGGCATGGGGCCCTACATTGAACACGAAGATACACCGCTGTACGCCTTTCGAAATCAATTAAAAAGCAAGCAGGAGCGTTTTGATTTAGCTTTGAAAATGGTGGCAGCCCTGCGTTTGCTAATGCCCGATATCAATATTGCGGCGGCAACAGCTTTGCAGGCGATTGATCCTGCCGGAAGAGAAAAAGCGCTGAAAATTGGAGCCAACGTCATTATGCCGAACCTGACTCCCTGCGATTTCAGAAAAGAATACCAACTTTATGAAGATAAACCGTGTTTAGATGAAGATGCCGATTTGTGCCGTAATTGCCTGGAAGCCCGGATTGAACTGGCTGGAGGTGAAATCGGCTACGGCGAGTGGGGTGACTCCAGGCATTTTTTTAAGCGCAACGGAATTCCGTCGGACTAACAATTCGCTAAAACAACTCGCCCCGTTTTTCGCGGAATTCCTGCTCATGGCGCAAAAGCCATTTTTTTCGCCAAAGCCCTCCGGCATAGCCCACCAGTTTTTTATTGGCGCCAATCACCCGGTGACAAGGAACAACAATGGCCAGCGGATTTTTTGAATTGGCGCCGCCAACGGCCCGCACCAGGTTTTTATCACTCAATTGCAGTGCCAGTTCCTGGTAGCTGATGAGCTTGCCATATTCAATGGCTTCCAACTGTTTCCAAACCCGCATCTGGAAGTCAGTTCCGTGTGGTTTCAACGGCAGATTGAAGTGGTGTAAGCGGCCGGCAAAATAGTCATCCAACTGCCGGACGATGTTTTCTTTCAGCTCCAGGCTGAAGCCTTCCGTATTGTGTTCATGATCTACAAAATGAATGCTGATTAGCTCTTGGTTTTCGCTGTCGAATCGCATCAGTCCGATCGGGGAAAGGTATGTATAGGATTCAGTCAATGTTTGTCGTTATTTATTTTTGTTAACATTGAGGTAACGTAAAATTAACGATAAGGTTCATATAGAAAATCGAATGAAGGAGGAAATTTTGTGAAAATTTTAGGGTTAATCTTCGATAGCACCATAAATAATGGCTGTTAAACGATCGTAAAACTCACCATGTTTGAAGGGGTTGATTTGGGTCATTCCAACGAAAATTAATTCTTCTTTGGGATCAATGAAAAATTTGGTGCTAAAGTAACCTCCCCATTCGTAGGTTCCCGGAGATTTTGAATTCAGCCCATTGGCTTCTTCGGTGATTAAGCCAAAACCGAGGCAGAACGTGCTTCCCGGAATCTGGCTGATTCCAGCTCCTTGTTTGTTCAAAGCCACCAACTGGTCGGCAGTCATCAGCTCGATGGTTTTTCTTCCCAAAATACGATGTCCGTTGTATTCGCCATCATTGACCAGCGCCTGGATGAATCGGGCATAATCCATCGCCGTTGAGGATAACCCGCCGCCACCGGCATAGTGGCCGCGATCCTTTCGCTTCGGATAATCAATCAAATTCACGAGATCATCATCCTGCTTCATGATTGTTCCATTGTCTGTTTGGGCATACACGGGGACCAGCCTGTTGTGTTTTTCTTCAGGAAGATAAAAATGAGTATCGACCATGCCCAGCGGATCAAACAGGTGTTGCTGGAAATAATCGCGTAACGACATGCCAGACACCACTTCAATGACACGGCCTAAAACATCCATGTTCAGTCCGTAGTTGTAGCGTTCGCCCGGATGGAAAGCCAAAGGAACACTGGCCAGCGTGTCGATGAACTGCTCGGTTGTCCACGAACCATGCGAAAGGCCCACGCCAAGCAAACCTAACTTCTGGTAAATGGCTCTAATATTACCCTTCTCAAAATCGCCATATACCAGACCGGAAGTGTGGGTGAGCAAATGGCGAATGGTGATCGGCCTTTTGGGGGCTATGGCGGTAAAGCTGGAGTCAGCCGGGTTAAACTGATCCAAAACGCCTGTCGATTTGAATGCCGGAATATAGCGATGAAGTGGTTCATCCAGCCCCAGTTTTCCTTGTTCGTAAAGTTGCATGATGCCGACACTCGTCACAGCTTTGGTCATCGAGGCAATTCGAAAAATATCATCTTTTTGATATTCCTCCCAGAAATTTAATGAACGGTAACCAAAGCTTTTATAGTAAGCTATTTTCCCGTGCCGGGCAACTAAAAAAACACCTCCGGGTAGCCAGCGATTGTCCATATATTGATGAATCAAGCTATCGGCCAGGGCGAGGCCTTCGTCGGAAAAGCCAGCTTCAACGGGTGGAACCTCTTGTAATGAAAGGCTTTGTTCTTTTGGGGTGGACGTACAGCCAACAAAAAACAGAATGCCAAAAATATATATCAATTGCTTGTGCATAAACTCAATCTTTATGAATTTTTTTGATAGGACAATTTACACAATTTTGATAACCGGCAAGAAAATTTGTCAAATAAAAAGCCACTTCGTTATTTTTTGAAGTAGCTTTTGTGAGGATCGACTTAGAGGCGATCTCGCCCAATGTACTTGGTATGCAGTAAGTGATGTGATTTCAGGCCCAGCGGTTCTCCCAGAAAATCCTGGTAGATTTTTAGTATTTCCGGATTTTCGTGCGATTTGCGAAGTGGCATGCCGGCATCTTCAGCATAAATGGCTTCCATGCGTTTTTCTCGAATTTCGGGACTTGTAGGAATCGGTTGGCCTCCGCCACCCAAACAGCCGCCCGGGCAAGCCATCACCTCGATGAAGTGGTACTGGCTGGTGCCGCTTTTTACCTCATCCATCACTTTTTGGGCGTTCACCAAGCCATGGGCAACCGCGCATTTGAGTTCCACGCCATCTAAGAAATCCCATTGGGTCAGTGGGTTTTCAATTTTGATGGTTGCCTGCCGCACACCTTCCATGCCACGAACCGGCGTGATGTTCAGGTTTTCAAAAGGAACTTCGCGACCCGTAACCAGTTCGTATGCTGTTCGCAGGGCTGCTTCCATAACACCGCCGGTAGCACCAAAAATGACCCCTGCTCCGGTTGACTCGCCCATTAGCCGGTCGAATTTTTCATCCGGAAGTTTTTTAAAGTCGATTCCTGCCTGTTTAATCATGATGGCCAATTCGCGGGTCGTGAGTACGTAATCCACATCGCGGTAGCCGCTGTCGTGCATTTCAGGACGATTGGCCTCAAACTTTTTGGCCGTGCACGGCATAATGGAAACCGAGACGATGTTTTCCGGATCAATTTTCCGTGCTTTGGCATAGTAGGTTTTTACCAGCGCTCCAAACATTTGCTGGGGTGATTTACAAGTGGACAGGTGCTCCAGGAATTCTGGATACATGTGCTCGATGTATTTGATCCAGCCTGGTGAGCAGGAAGTTGCCATGGGTAGTTTTACGCTGTTATCTTTCTCTTTCAGAGCTTTCTTTAGCCGGTTCAGCAATTCTGTCCCTTCTTCGATGATGGTGAGATCGGCTGTAAAGTCGGTATCCAAAACAGCGTTAAACCCAAGCCGTTTGAGGGCTGAAACCATTTTTCCAGTTACCCTGGATCCTACTTCCATTCCCATTTCTTCACCCAGCCCAACACGCACAGCCGGAGCAGTTTGAACGACTACATGTTTGTCCGGATCCGAGATGGCATCCCACACCTCTTCGATGTAGTTGCGCTCAACTAAGGCTCCTGTGGGGCAGTGGTTTACACATTGTCCGCAGTTGGTGCAAACTACATCATTCATTGCTTTTTCAAAGAACGAGGCAATTTTCATTTCATCTCCCTTGTAGGCCACGGTCAGGGCATTTACGCCCTGCAGTTCGGCGCAGGTTCGAACACAGCGCTGGCAGCGGATACACTTGCTGTCATCTTTGATAATAGAAGGCGAAAACTGATCGATGGTGTAGTTTTTCATGGGTGCCAGCCGTAGGAAATCCTGGGTCATAATTTTATATTCCGAGGCCAATTCCTGCAACTCGCAGTTTCCGTTTTTATAGCATTTGGTGCAGTCGGCATTGTGTTCCGACAGCAGCAGCTCGATGATGTGCTTGCGGGAGTTCCGCACTTTCAGGCTGTTGGTTTGAATTTCCATTTCCTCTTCGCAAGGTGTGGCGCAAGCTGCTGCCAGCCGTTTTTGGCCCGATACTTCAACTACGCAGACCCGGCAGTTTCCAGCGATGCATAAATCTTTGTGAAAACACAAGGTTGGAATGATCATCCCGGCTTGATTGGCAGCGTCGAGGATGGTTTTCCCTTTTTCCACTTCAAGTGCTATTCCGTTTATGGTAACATGTATTGTGTTGCTCATTGTGCTTTTTCTTAATGGGTTAGTAGATCATTTCTTCTCTGAAATTTTCGACAATGGAACTAAAGGAATTGGCCACCGACTGGCCCAGGCCACATTTAGCCGTGAGCTGCATGGTTTCTGTCAGTTTAAGGAGCTTGTCGAGGTACTGCGCCGGCTTGTCGCCCCGTTTCACCGCTTTAATGCCGAAGTGTAGCTGTTGGCAGCCTACCCGGCAAGGTGTGCATTGTCCGCAACTTTCTTCGCGAAAAAATTCAAGGTAGTTATCCAGTACATTGTACATGGACCGGGAGCTGTTGAAAAGCATCATGGAACCACCAGTCGGGAGCGAGATGCCGGTGAGTTTGCCACGGTAGCCAATGGTTGTTTTTTCGAATCGTTTGCGGGGAACCAGGAAACCCGAGGCACCGCCAACCTGTACCGCTTTGGTATCGCCATCGCCAAACTCATTGACAAAATCCTGCAAACTCATGCCCAGTTCGAGCTCGTAAATGCCCGGTTTCGGCGTGTCGCCCGAAACGGAAAAGAGTTTGGAGCCCCGCGAATATTGCACGCCGAGGTCGTAAAATTTTTTGGCGCCGTATTTAAAAATGGTGAAGGTGTGCGCCAGTGTTTCAACGTTGTTAACCACGGTGGCTTTTCCCATATAGCCATTGGAACTGGGGTAGGGCGGCTTGTTGCGAGGTTCGCCGCGTTTGCCTTCCATCGATTCGAAGAGAGCGGTTTCCTCGCCACAAATATAGGCGCCGCTTCCCAGAAAAATTTTTATGGAGAAGTCGTGCCCAATTTGTTTGCAATAATATTCAAATTCCTGAATGACTTTGTTGAGCTCGGGTACCAGGAATTTGTATTCGCCCCGAAGGTAAATGTAACCTTGGTTGGAGCCAATCACATAGCCGCAAACCGCCATGGCCATCAGTACTTTATACGGTACTTTTGTCAAAATTTCACGATCCTTGAAGGTTCCGGGCTCACCTTCATCGGCGTTGCAAATCACAAACTTGGTGTCCGATGGATCTTCCGCAGTCAGCTTCCATTTCAAGCCGGTCGGGAAACCGGCTCCGCCACGACCTTTTAACTCCGAACTCATGAGTTCATTAATCAATTCCCGGGTGGGGCGTTTAAGCATTTTATCCAGAATTCGTTCCCAGTCGTTTTCATTCTTGAAAATAAAATCTGCGCGTTTTAATTGGTAGGAATGTGCAACCATAGCCCTTATTTTTTAAGGTATTCAGTCAAAATTTCACGCACCGACTCGGGAGTCAGGTCAGTATAAACTTCATCGTTGATGAGCATGGCCGGCGCTTTGTGGCACCACCCGAGGCAGTTTGTTTGCAGCAAGGAAAATTTGCCGTCGGAGGTGGTTTCTCCCAGCCCAATCTTCAACATATCTTCGATGGCAAAAAGAATTTGATTCTTTCCTTTCATGGCGCAGGTAATGGTTTTGCACACCCGAATGAGGTAGGTCCCCATTTTTTTATGTTCCAGGAATGAATAGAATGTGGCTGTTCCGTAAACATCGGCTGCACTCAGGTTTAGCTCGCGAGCAATTTCGATCATGGACAACTCTGATAAATACTTTTCTTGCTCAACAACACCCTGCAGAATGGGCAACAGATTTGCCCGGCTTCGGCCGTGTTCATCAGCCAGATTTTTAATGAGGTCCTGTACTGGATTCATATGCGTTGGAATTAGTTGATTAGTAAAGTGACTCAAAAGGTAATAAGTTGTTAATAGGCGCCTGACTGGAGGCCGGATCCGCTCATGAACCGATTTTCCTGTTTTTCGTTGGAAGATCATTTGTTCAATTTCCTATAAAATTAAGGAAGCAAGATGAGATAATCAGAAGACTTTTATCAGAAAGATGGATTTATTAGGTGTTTTCCAACATAATTTGACTATTGCAGATTAGACTGATTCTAAATAACAAACTGGATTATTTGCTTAGGTGAAAGAGAAATGAATTGAAAATCTTTTCCAGTTCGTGTCGTCTAATGTCGTTTGGTCTTCTAATTTTGTCAGAAATTGAAAAGCAATGGCAATTGAAATTGAGCGAAAATTTTTGGTCGACGAGGACCTACTTCCCACCGCTGATGCGAAGATAGCGATGGTTCAGGCTTATTTGCAGGCCGATCCGGAGCGAACGGTGCGTGTGCGGCTGACCGATGATTCAGCCTTTTTGACGATTAAAGGCAAACTGGTTGGTTTTTCACGAAAAGAGTTTGAATATCCGATTCCTGTGGAAGATGCCCGGGAGCTACTCGAACTGGCAATCTATCCGCCGGTTGAAAAAGTGCGTCACCTGATTTGGGTGGACGGCAGAAAATGGGAAGTGGATGTTTTTTCCGGAGCCAATTTGGGTCTGGTGCTTGCCGAGTTGGAGTTGCCCAATGAAAATGAGCAAGTTGATTGGCCATCGTGGATCAAATCAGAAGTTACCGGGCAGGTGAAGTACCATAATTCCTACTTGTCGCAGCACCCTTATCGGGATTGGAAATAGTATTATGGCTTAGTTTTTGCTTGCTGTGCACAAGATTTTAATTGAAGTATCGTTTGAAAGTTAAGCCAAATAAACCGTTGGATTCATGAAAAACAGATTGACACGAACTGTTATTTTAATCATAACATTTTGCTACTTTAATTCGCAGGCTAACGAATTGCCGAAAAGAAAGAATGACTCAACAGTCGATTCGGTTGAGATCAGTGTTGAATATCTGAAGTATTTTCTGGAACGACAAAACGACTGGAAGCCACGGAATAGTGAGCTTTTGAAAAGCCTGAGGGGCTTGGTTCATTTTGTTGAAGATGAGAAGATCGACACCATTTTGTATAAGCTTAAAACTTACCGCGAAAGTCACGACGGCGATTTTTTTTACCGATTGCCCACACGCGTGGCCGATAGCCTGGATGTAGAAGGCTACGTTCCTTACGCCGACGTTCGCGAGCAGCTCAACCAGCTGGAACGTTCCATTCAATCGACCATTGTGAAAGAGCAGATCGCTGTGCCGGAGGAATTGTTTGTGGACATGGACAAAAAAGTCAAACTCATTGCGGCCGGAGAGAAGGAAGTTCTGCTGATCGATTCGTTGGTTACCTTACCCGACAGCTTGAAAGGTTTTGATGCATTGCCTGATTCCGTGGTTCGCACTCCCGACGATTTCCGACGCCTGCAACGGCTCGACAGCGCCAAGAATGCTTTTCTGGAAACTGCGCGTTTGCAGTACAACAGTAACCTCTTGCAGGCTTATGTTGATTCGGTGTCGGAGGCCTATCAGAATCAATATGTTCAGGATTATATACGGCGGGCAAAATTCAATTTCCAGGATTCAATTAAAACCCAAAACTACCGGGTTTTGGAAAGGTATAACAACAGGGTGATGGAATCGGTGAATGACTCCATTGCGCACATGATTGACGTTTTGACCAACTATGCGGAGAAAGATTCTGTTGAAGTGTGGGTGAAAAACAGCGAGGGCGATTCAACCCGGGTTTGGCTGCGAAATGATGCCTCGCGATACAGTCGCATGTTTTTAAAGAACGAGCAGAAGGATTCGCTTGGAATCCGAATTCAGAATACGGCGAAAAACAGCATGCAAATTTTTATTGATGATGCGGTGACTTTAAAACGATTTACCTCACAGCGGACGAAGGATTATGATTTTGACCAGTTTGAGCCGGAAAATAATCTGAGGCAGATTGATAAACGATATCAAATTACCACCCCTTGGATTTTGGGAGGTGACGGAACGGTTGGCTTTACGCAAACTGCGGTCAATAAATATTGGAAGAAAGGGGTAGGTTCGCTGTCAACTTTAATGATTCTGAAAGGATATGCCAATTATTCGTATCGGAAAGTGAAGTGGGAAAACTCGGTGGAGTTTCGAAATGGCTGGATGAAGCCTTCGGAAGACAAAATTCAGAAAAACGATGATAAGTTTGAATTTATTTCACGATTTGGCTTGAGTGCTTTCAAAAAATGGTATTACAGTGCGGAATACGATTTTCAAACCCAAATCTTTAACGGCTACAAATATCCGGATCGCGACAACAAAGTTTCGGCATTTATGTCGCCGTCAAAGACGCTGATCAAGCTTGGTTTGGATTATAAGCCCAACAATAATTTTTCGTTGTTTCTGTCGCCTTTTACCTCAAAAACCGTTTCGGTGCGCGACACGGCCGAGGTGAATCCAACAGCATATGGGATTGAACAAGGTAAAAAGCGCTATTGGGAGCCGGGTTTAAACGCCGATATCTTCTTCAAGAAGGATCTCACGCCCGATATTTCCTATCAAATGAAATACAAAATGTTCATCAACTACAAGGCGCCATTTTCGAATTTCGATGTGGACTGGGAAAACAACGTGGTGATGCGGCTGAATGATTTTATGAACATGCGCATGCAGTTGCATTTTATATTCGATGACAATGTGCTGTTCAATGTGGGAGAAGACAGCGCGGGAAATGCGATTATGGAACCCCGCTGGCAAGTGAAGGAATTTATCACCATCGGGTTTGCCTATAAGCTAAATAAGCGTATTTTGCGTCGCGAAAAGGTGAATTAGACGATTGGACGTGAGCAGGGGATGCAGATCCGAAAAATCAACTGTTGCTAAAAGCGAGACAAAAATATTCCAGGATGAAAAACTACAAGAAATATTTCCGGCTGGCCGCTGACCCGGCTGATGTGTACAATGCGCTAACCAACCAGGTGATGATTGAAATTTGGACCGGCGAAGATGTGGTGATGGAAGAAAAACCCGACACGGAATTCTCGCTTTGGGATGGCAGTATTTGCGGAAAGAACCTGGAGTTTGTGAAAAACCATAAAATTGTTCAGGAATGGTATTTTGGCGAGCAGGATGAACCTTCCATTGTGACCATTAAGTTGCACAAAGATGGCGCGGGAACAAGCATGGAAGTGGTGCACACCAACATTCCCGACGAGGCTTATGACAACATTGCTGAGGGTTGGAAAGAAGATTACTTTGATGCCCTGAACCAGTTGTTTGAAGAGTAAGCGGGGAAGAAAATACAAAATTTCAAGTTCCAAATTTCAAGTTCCAAATTCCGAGTTTCTAGTTGTTGATGCCGCAAGCTGCAAAAAGCTGCGGGTTGGAAACCTCGGCACCCGACAGTAAGCAATAAGTCAACGTTTGACGAGAAACCGTCAGCGTGTTGAGCATTGTGTTTCAACTGCTCCGCCAACCATACTGACCGCCCGGAATTGTATACCAACTGCTCCGCCGACCATACTGACTGCGCAGCGGAGTATGCGGAAAAAAAGGGTTCGCGGTTTGCCGTCATTTTTCAAACAACAAAACCAACAGCTTAGAATTTTTTGCAACCTTTAAATCCGAAAAGTGTTCTATTTGCAAAAATCAAATCAACAACTAAAAGCTCAGCTCTTGAAGAACGATCATCAAACATGCATTCACTGCGGAGACGACTGCGGGCCGGCACCAATTATCTGGAATAACAAACCATTTTGCTGTCAGGGCTGCCAAACGGTTTACCAGTTGCTGAACGAAAACCAGATGGATCAATATTACAGCATCCAAGCGGCTCCCGGCATCAAACTGAACACCGACCAAATTCCTTCAGACGACAAGTTTGCCTACCTCGATTTGGAAGAGATTAGAAATGGGCTGCTCGACTTTTCCGATGGCGGCGTATCGAAAGTGCGCTTTTTCATTCCAACAATCCATTGCGCTTCCTGCATCTGGCTTTTGGAGAATTTGCACACGCTTCATCGTGGCGTGATCCAGTCGTCGGTCAATTTTCCAAAAAAAGAAGTGAGCATCACTTTTCGCGACGACGAAATTACTTTACGCCAACTGGTTGAGTTGCTGGCCTCCATCCATTATCTGCCGGAAATCAGCCAGCAGTCGATGGAAAAGCCTGAAAAGGGAAAAACCAACAAAACCCTGCTGGCTAAGATTGGAATTGCCGGCTTTGGTTTTCTAAACACCATGCTCTATCATTTTCCACAGTACATGCCAGGCAGCGAACACCTCGAAACAGACTTCCGCCTTACGTTTGGCTGGCTGAGCTTCTTGCTGAGCATTCCGGTCCTGATTTATTGCGCCAGCGACTATTTTCTGACCGCCTGGAAAAGCTTGCGAAAGAAAATGATCAGCATCGATCTGCCCATCGCCATCGGACTGGTAACCTTATTTCTACAAAGCACTTACGAAGTTGCGTCCGACCAGGGAATTGGCTATTTCGATTCGATGACGGGCCTTGTTTTTTTCATGCTCATCGGAAAATGGTATCAAAGTATTACCTACGAAGCCCTGACTTTTGAAAGAGACTACAAATCGTATTTTCCGGTGGCGGTGACCAAAGTAACGCCGGAAGGCAACACAACCATCGCCTTGAATGAGTTGAAAGCCGGCGACCGGATTTTGGTGCGTAACCAGGAGTTGATTCCAACCGATGCGACCATTGAAAAAGGCCATGCCAGTATTGATTACAGCTTTGTTACCGGCGAATCGATTCCGGTGGCCAAAAACACGGGCGACTTCGTTTTTGCGGGCGGCCGGCAAATGGGCAGCGCCATTGAGCTTTTGGTTCAAAAAGAAGTGGAGCAAAGCTACCTGACCCAACTGTGGAATCAAGACAAAAAAAAGGCGGACGACAAAAGTGCCATGTCGGGCATTATGGACAAAGTGAGCCAATATTTCACCCTGGTGATCATCAGCATCGCGCTATCGGCGGGCATTTACTGGAACTTTGCCGACTCAAGCAAAGCGCTGTTTGCCTTTACTTCGGTGCTGATTATTGCTTGCCCCTGTGCGCTGGCACTCACCATTCCGTTTACCTTCGGCACCACCATGCGGCAGTTTGGAAGAAAAGGATTCTACCTAAAAAATACGGCAGTAATTGAAAAGCTGTATCGCATTAAAACGGTTGTTTTCGACAAAACCGGAACCATCACCCACGCGCAATCTTCGAAAATTGAATTTCGTGGAGAGAAGCTGTCCGATGAACAAACCCGGCTGATTAAGTCGCTCGTCTTTCACTCCACCCATCCGCTGAGCAAAGCCATTTACGAATCAATCCCCGAGCCGGTATCCTACGAAGTGTCCAATTTCAAGGAAATTCCTTCACTCGGCATTACCGGGCTCGTGAACGGAAAGAAAATCAACATTGGATCGCAGTACTTTGTTACGGGCGACCAATCGTCAGCTAAAGAACTAAAAACGCAAGTGTGGGTTTTCATTGAAAACAAAACCCTGGGCTATTTTCAGTTTGAAAACAACTACCGCGAAGGTCTTGCTAAAACCATTGCCAACCTGCAAACAAGCTACGAATTGCATCTGATTAGCGGCGACAATGAATCGGAGCGACTCAACCTACTGCCGCTGTTTCAGGATCATGCCCGGCTCAACTTCAACCAGTCGCCAACCGATAAGTTGAACTACATTAAAAACTTGCAACAAAATGGCGAGGACGCCCTGATGATTGGCGACGGCCTGAATGATGCCGGAGCGCTGAACGAAAGCAAAGTGGGCCTGGTCGTGGCCGACAATATCTACAACTTTACACCAGCTTGCGACGCGATTTTGCAAGCCGAAAAGTTTGCCTCGCTGCATCGCTTCATTCAGTTTACCAAAACCAGCATGCGCATTGTTTGGCTGTCGTTCCTGATCTCCTTTTTGTACAATATTGTGGGGATTTCATTTGCCGTCCAGGGCAACCTGTCGCCCATCATTGCGGCCATCCTGATGCCGCTCAGTTCGGTGACCGTCGTCGCATTTGCCACGTTCTCAGTGAATTTCATGGTCAAGAGAAAACAGCTTTGAAAATTGGTTTAAAACTCTGCGAAAAATTTGCTTATTTTAGGAAACAAAGTTTCACCGTGCTTGTTGTTTGATTCTGATTTGTGGATAGGTGTTGTGACCCGCAGCAGAAACGCAAACGTAAAAACTAAAAATGAACTAAAACCAAAGACATGTCGGTTGTATTTGTATTGATTATTATTGGGATATTAGTGGCATCCGTTTTTCTCTTTGCGTTTATCTGGGCCGTTCGAAACGGTCAGTTTGATGATTCTTACACCCCATCCGTCCGCATTTTATTTGATGATCCGGTTTCTTCGAAAGAAAACCAAAGTGACCTGACAGAAGACAAGTCGCAGAAAAAGCAATCTATTAAATCGTAGCTATATGGAATTACAGAAGTTCACCTATGACAACCGGATTACACGGAATTTTGCTGTGGCAACCATTGTATGGGGTGTTGTTGGGATGTTGGTCGGCTTATTGGTCGCCTTGCAGATTTTTATTCCTGAAATGAATTTCAGTCTGGAGTACACCACCTTCGGAAGAACCAGGCCCGTACATACCAACGCGGTGATTTTTGCCTTCGTTGGAAATGCCATTTTTACGGCCGTTTATTACTCAATGCCACGTTTGCTGAAAACCAGCATGTACAGCAGGCTGTTGGGCAAAATTCATTTTTGGGGCTGGCAGTTAATCATTGTTGCCGGGGCCATTACCCTGCTCATGGGTTACACCTCGGGCAAGGAATATGCCGAGCTGGAATGGCCAATTGACATTGCCATTACGCTGGTTTGGGTGATTTTCGGAATCAACATGTTTGGCACCATTTTGCAACGCCGCGTGAGCCACATCTATGTGGCCATTTGGTTTTACATTGCCACCTGGGTAACCGTTGCCGTCCTTCACGTTGTCAATTCCATTGAAATTCCATACAGCCTGATGAAAAGTTACCCGGTATATGCCGGTATTCAGGACGCACTGGTGCAATGGTGGTACGGCCACAATGCCGTCGCCTTTTTCCTGACCACACCTTTCCTCGGACTGATGTATTATTTTGTTCCGAAGGCCGCCAACCGGCCCATCTACTCCTATAAATTATCAATCGTCCACTTTTGGTCGCTGATTTTTATTTACATCTGGGCCGGACCTCACCACTTATTATACAGCTCACTGCCCGATTGGCTGCAGGCCTTGGGAACGACTTTCTCCATCATGCTGATTGCCCCAAGCTGGGGAGGTATGATTAACGGCTTGCTGACCTTGCGCGGTGCCTGGGACAAAGTACGGAGAGACCCGGTTTTGAAGATGTTTGTGGTTGGAATAACGGCCTATGGTATGGCCACTTTTGAAGGCCCCATGATGTCGCTGAAAACCGTCAACGCCATCAGCCACTTCACCGACTGGACCGTTGGACACGTACACATTGGCGCGTTGGGCTGGAATGGCATGCTCACCTTTGGAATGCTCTACTGGCTGGTTCCCCGCTTGTACAACACCAAGCTTTACTCGGTCAAGCTGGCCAACGCACATTTCTGGATTTCCACACTGGCCATTATTTTCTACGCAGTTCCCCTTTACATTGGGGGAATTACACAGGCGCTAATGTGGAAAGAATTTACCCCGGAAGGTTATTTGGCTTATCCCAACTTCCTGGAAACAGTGACCCAGCTCATTCCCATGTACGCCACCCGCGCCTTTGGAGGTTTTCTGTATGTGGTTGGGATGCTCATGCTGGTGTTCAACGTAATAAAAACAGCTAAACAAGGCAGCCTTGTCAAAGTGGAAGAAGCGGAGGCGCCTGCATTACACCCGCAACCAGCCATGAAAACACCGTCAGAAAGCTGGCACGGATTTTTGGAGCGTAAACCCATTCGCTTCCTGATTTTTGCAACCATCGCCATCCTTATTGGCGGTGTATTTGAAATCATTCCAACCTACTTGATCAATTCAAACGTACCAATCATTTCGAGCGTACAACCTTATACGCCACTCGAACTGCAGGGGCGTGATATTTATGTTCGTGAAGGATGTTACAATTGTCACTCGCAAATGATCCGGCCTTTCCGGTCAGAAACGGAGCGCTATGGCGAGTATTCCAAAGCGGGCGAATTCATATACGATCATCCGTTCCAGTTTGGCTCCAAACGGACAGGCCCTGACTTGGCGCGCGAGGGTGTAAAAACCGGGCCACTATACAAACCCAACGCCTGGCACTACAATCACTTTATGGATCCGCAAAAGATGAACGAAGGATCGATCATGCCCAAGTATCCTTGGCTGGCGGAGAAAGACATCGATCTGAAGTCGACCGCGCCAAAAATCAGGGCGATGAAAAGATTAGGCGTTCCCTACCCCGACAACTATGAGCACAAAGCCAACGATGACCTGCTGGAGCAAGCCGAAGGAATTGCACAAAACCTGCGCGAAGCCGGAATTGAAACCGAAAGCACCAAGGAAATCATTGCGCTGATCGCCTACATGCAACGCCTGGGGACGGATATTATGAAACCACAAGTTGAAGAAGAGGAGGAATAAGCTATGATGAAAGAACACTTACAAAGCATCATCGGTGTAGAATTGTATGCCATTATTGGCTTTTTGATTTTTTTTATATTCTTCATCATGGTCACCGTGCACACCATCCGAATGGATAAGAGCCGGGTCAGACGATTGAGTGAAATTCCGCTGGAAGATGAATTTAGAACGAACCAGGAGTAGCCTAAAATAGAAATCCTATGAGCACAACAGAAGATAAACACCACACAAAGCAGCAATCTCAACCCGAAATAGACGAGGTGACCAATGACCAGATACTCGAAGGACATGAATTTGACGGAATCCGTGAGTTGGACAACCAACTTCCACCCTGGCTGAAGTACCTGTTTTATGCCAGTATTGTTTTTGCAGCTTCCTACCTCACGCTGGTTTTTGTTTTTGAAGACGACCGGGTGATTCAGGCCAAGGAATATCAAAAAGAAATGGCCGCTTATATTGAGGAAGAAGAAGCTGTAGACGAAGAAGAACAAGCGGCTCCGGTTGTACGAACCCAGGAAGAAATTATGGCCAGCGGCGAAGCCACTTTCTCAAAAATCTGCTCGGTTTGTCATGGTAAATTCGGCGAAGGCTTGGTTGGCCCCAACTTTACCGATGAATACTGGATTCACGGCGGATCGCGCGAGGACATGCACAACGTGATTGTGACCGGCGTGATTGAAAAAGGGATGATTTCCTACAAAAACCTACTCTCTGAAAGACAAATTCAGGATGTAATCACCTACATCAAAAGTTTGCAAGGCAGCAATCCGCCAAACCAAAAAGCTCCCGAAGGTGAAAAATACGATCCGGAGGCTGAACAAGGAACGCCAAGTTAACCGACTTTCTAAAAGAAAGAAAAAAATGAACTCAGCAGCAAACAAAACCGCCAATCAACAAGATAGCTTTCGCGATCACATGGCCACAGTTGATAACGAAGGAAAACGCGTTTGGCTTTTCCCAAAGATGCCCAAAGGCAAGTTATACAACTATCGGCGAGTTGTTGCCTACTCGTTGCTGCTGTTTTTCTATTTGGCTCCGCACCTCAAAATGGGAGGCGAACCGCTTCTTTTTCTGAATTTTGTTGGACGTAAGTTCGTGTTCTTTGGAAATACCTTATATCCGCAAGATTTCCATTTATTGATTTTTCCGTTGATTGCGCTCCTGGTTTTCATCATCTTGTTCACTGTTGTTTACGGACGTATTTTTTGCGGATGGACCTGTCCGCAAACGGTGTTCATGGAATTTTTGTATCGGCCAATTGAATACCTGATTGATGGCGACCGCCGGAAGCAACAAGTACTGGCACAACAAGAAATGGACTTGGAAAAGTTTCTGAAACGGACCGTAAAACATGCCCTTTTTCTGGCCATTTCGTTTTGGACCATTCTGACGTTTTGGTCTTATTTAATTGGCTTTCCCGAAGTACAGGTTTATCTGGCCAACTGGCCCACCGCCAATTTTTCCGCCCTACTCGTCGTGCTTGCCTTTACCGGCATGCACTATTTTGTGTTTGGATGGTTTCGTGAGCAAGTGTGTACGCTGGTTTGCCCCTACGGAAGACTGCAAGGCGTGATGCTTGACAACGACTCAATTGTGGTGGCCTACGACTATGTGCGTGGCGAACCACGCGGAAGAGGCCGAAATGAAGAAAAAGGCGATTGTATTGATTGTAAGCGCTGTGTTGATGTTTGCCCTACCGGAATTGACATCCGTAACGGCACACAAATGGAGTGCATTAACTGCACGGCTTGTATTGATGCCTGCAACTCGGTGATGTACACGGTAAACAAGCCCAAAGGCCTGATCCGGTATGCTTCTGAAAACTCCATTCTGAAAGGAAAAAAACAACTGTTAAATGCGCGGGCAATTGCTTACTCGGTCGTTTTGATCTTGCTGGTGGGTATCGCCAGCTATTCGTTCATCAACCGTGGCGATATTGAAACCACCCTTATTCGCGCACAGGGAAGCATGTTTCAGGAATACGGTGTCGATGCTTATAGTAACCTGTATAATCTGCAAATGGTGAACAAAACCAACGAACCGGTAGCGGCAGAGCTAAGGCTATTGGAGCCCGACGGACAAATCATGATGATGGGTGATGAACTCCGTCTTGAAGCCGGAGAAATTGCCAAACGCAATTTGCTCATCATTCTGAAAAAAGATCAACTAACAAATTCCAATACGCATTTACGTATTGGGGTTTATGAAAACGGCGAATTGGTAGAAGAAATCGGGACAAGCTTTGTTGGGCCAAATTCGCTGGATTACTAGTTAACGGCGACCTGCACTTTTTAATGATTGTGATTTCCACAACGAGTTGATACCTTACGAATCGTTCTAAAACACTAAAAATATCAGCAATGAAACTTAAAATAAATTGGGGAACAGGCATTGTCATTGCACTTTTAATTATGATGTCGGCCATGCTTTACCTGGTGTCCATCGCCGTCAGGCAAGACTTTGATCTGGTTGAGAAAGATTACTATCAGAAATCGGTCAATTACCAAAACCAGATTGACAAGATTAACAACGTGAGCAAACTGGCAGCACCGGTTAAACTGAGCCAAACAGACCAAGCCATTCAGCTTGATTTTCCCCAACTCTTTCAAAATGAACAACTATCAGGAACCATTCATATTTACAGCCCAGTCAGTGAGAAGAACGACCTGACCCTGCCGATCCGGCTGGATGCCGGCCTGAGCCAATCAATTTCG
>NZ_LGIA01000199.1 GCF_001270965.1 Sunxiuqinia dokdonensis
CCTGGATTTTTCATTATCCCGATATTATCAGGGCGCGCATTGTGGTGCTTTCGGAGAATCCGCCGGCACACATGGTAGCCCGCAATACCGGCAAAATCGATCATTTATTTGTGCAGGACAACGATACGGTGGTTAAAGATCAGCTGATCGCCATTTTGGAGAATGCAGCCAACTACGAAGATGTTATCAAACTTGAAGGGGAGCTGGAATCGCTGGAGGGTTTTTTCATCACCTTCGATACCATTTATTTTAAGCAGTTAAAGCCTGACTACAGATTGGGTGATATCCAAGCCGACTTTTCTTCCTTTTTGCGCTTATATAATAATTACATCAGTTTTATCCGGTTGAACTTCTATCCACAAAAGATTGCTTCGTTGCGCGAACAGGAGCACATGCAAAAAATTTACTACGACCGCCTGTGGACCCAACGCCAGATTCTGGAAAATGAGTATCAGATCGCATACGAGCAGTTTAAGCGCGACTCGGGCTTGTATGTGCGTGAGGTGCTTTCGTTGGTAGATTACAAGGCATCGGAATCAACCTTGCTTCAGAAGAAATACGCATTTAACGGGGCGCGAACCAACCTGGCAGTAACACAAAAGGAGATCATTCAGCTGCAGCAGGAAATTATAGGGACGGAGAAGGAATTTGAGGACCAAAAGCGACAGTTGCAGTCGCAGTTGATTGAAGCACTGAATGTGTTGAAAAGCCGGCTGGAATATTGGAACCAGGCCTTTGTGCTGGAAACTCCGATTGACGGAAAGGTGACATTTACCAATTTCTGGAGTAAGAATCAGCAGGTAAAGAGCGGTGATATTGTTTTTACGGTCGTTCCCGAAACGGAAAGTAAAATTATTGGTCGGGTCACGCTGCCGCTGCGTGGTGCCGGAAAGGTCAAGCCGGGGCAGGTCGTCAATATTCGCTTCGACAATTTCCCTTACATGGAGTATGGCATGGTGCGCGGATCGGTCAAGTCTATTTCGCTGGTGCCATCAAACGATAACTATATTGCAGAAGTTGATCTTCCCCAAAATTTGAAAACAAACTACGATATTCCACTCAATTTTAGCCAGGAAATGAAAGGCGATGCTGAGATTGTCACCGAAGACCTTCGCCTGATTCAGCGTTTCTTCAACCCTATCAAATCAATTTTGAAGGAAAAGGTAACCGGAGCAAATTAGAGCCTTTGTTTAATTATCTGAAAAAAAAGAAAAAACAGTAGGGAAAACCATTGTTATTTTCTGAAAATTAGTACTTTTGCCTGCCGTTTTTGGAGGATTCTGTCAAAAACGCACAGGGAACGCATTGATTTTATTGAATTTTCAATACCTTTGCAGTCCATTTTGCAAAAATATTAATGATTAATTAAATAGTTGTATGCCAACGATTCAACAATTAGTAAGAAAAGGACGCACCGCACAAGTAGAGAAAAGTAAGTCTCGTGCTTTGGATGCTTGTCCTCAAAAACGAGGTGTTTGTGTTCGTGTTTACACGACAACACCAAAAAAACCAAACTCGGCCATGCGTAAGGTAGCCAGGGTGAGGTTGACCAACCAAAAAGAAGTGAATGCCTACATTCCGGGTGAAGGCCATAACCTGCAAGAGCACTCCATCGTATTGGTGCGCGGCGGTAGGGTAAAAGACTTACCTGGTGTTCGTTACCACTTGGTGCGCGGTGCATTGGATACCGCAGGTGTAGAAGGACGCACACAGAGACGTTCTAAATACGGTACGAAAAGACCGAAAAAATAAATTTGTGAATTGACCGCTTATAGTGGTTTGGTTGAGTAAATGATCCCGAACATGATCGGGAGAACTGAAGCTCCAAATCGATTTGACAACCAATTCAAATAACACTAAAGAAGAAATACGATGAGGAAATCGAAACCAAAGAAGAGGATCGTTTTACCCGATCCTAAATTTAATGACGTTCTTGTTACAAGATTTGTAAACGACATGATGCAACACGGAAAAAAGACGGTTGCATATCAAATTTTCTATGATGCGCTCGATATCGTTGATTCGCGTATGAAAAACGATGAGCTCTCTTCCCTCGACATCTGGAAAAAAGCCTTGGAGAATATTACTCCGGCAGTAGAAGTAAAAAGCCGCCGCGTAGGTGGTGCTACCTTCCAGGTTCCCATGGAAATTCGTCCCGAAAGAAAAGTGGCAGTTTCTATCAAAAACTTAATCCTATTTGCTCGCAAACGTTCCGGTAAGTCTATGGCAGACAAGTTGGCTGCTGAAATTCAGGCTGCGTACAACAATGAAGGTGGCGCCTTCAAACGGAAAGAAGATACGCACCGGATGGCTGAAGCAAACCGTGCATTCGCACACTTCAGATTTTAGGATTGGCTTATTTCATTTAATCAGGATTAGAATATTGGTTTATTAACATGGCAACAAAAGATTTAAGATATACAAGAAACATCGGCATCATGGCTCACATCGATGCCGGTAAAACCACTACCTCGGAGCGGATTCTGTATTACACCGGAATTACGCACCGAATCGGGGAGGTACACGACGGTGCTGCCACAATGGACTGGATGGAGCAGGAGCAGGAACGGGGTATTACCATTACTTCGGCTGCAACCACTACTTTCTGGAAACATGCTGAAAAAGATTATAAAATTAACATCATTGATACTCCGGGACACGTTGACTTTACTGTGGAGGTAGAGCGTTCATTGCGTATTTTGGATGGTGCCGTTGCTTTGTTTTGCGCGGTAAGTGGTGTTGAAGCGCAGTCGGAAACGGTGTGGCGCCAGGCTGAAAAATACGGTGTTCCCCGAATTGGGTTCGTAAACAAAATGGACCGTTCAGGTGCCGATTTCTTTAACGTAGTTAGCGAAGTTCGCGAAAAATTGGGAGCTAATCCCGTTCCAATTCAAATTCCAATTGGTGCCGAAGAGAAATTCGAAGGCGTAATTGACTTGATCGAAATGAAGGCCATTCGTTGGTTTGATGATGCCACGCTGGGAACAGATTATCGATTGGAAGACATTCCAGCCGATATGATGGAGCAAGCATTGGAATACCGCGAAAAAATGGTTGAGTCAGTCGCTGAACTGGATGACGCACTGATGGAACGTTATTTCGACGATCCGGAATCAATCACTGGCGAGGAGTTACTTTCAGTAATTCGCCAGGGAACTTTGAAACAAATCATTGTTCCGATGATGTGCGGATCAGCTTTCAAAAACAAAGGTGTTCAGCGTTTGCTTGATGCTGTTGTTGAGTTCTTGCCTAGTCCGCTTGATAAAGGCGATTTGGTTGGTATCAATCCCGAAAACGGCAAGGAAGTGATCCGTCACGCTGATGATGAAGAGCCTTTGGCTGCTTTGGCCTTTAAAATTGCAACCGACCCGTATGTTGGACGCTTGTGTTTTATCCGTGTTTACTCGGGGAAAATTGATGCTGGTTCTACCGTTTTCAATACAAGAACCGGTAAAAAGGAGCGGATTTCACGTCTGTACCAAATGCACTCGAACAAGCAAAACCCGAAAGATGTAATTGAGGCGGGCGATATTTGTGCTGCGGTTGGTTTCAAAGATATTCGTACAGGAGATACCTTGTGTTCAGAGAAAGACCCAATTACACTCGAGAGTATGGATTTCCCGGAACCGGTAATTGGTATTGCTGTTGAACCAAAAACGCAGAAAGACTTAGATAAACTTGGAATGGGATTGGCTAAACTGGCCGAAGAAGATCCTACATTCAAAGTAAATACTGACGAAGAATCAGGACAAACGGTTATCCGTGGAATGGGTGAGCTTCACCTTGAAATTATCATCGACCGTTTGAAGCGTGAATTTAAGGTTGAATGTAACCAGGGAAAACCACAAGTTGCTTACAAAGAGGCCATTAGCCAGGAGGTTGAGTTGCGCGAAGTATTCAAAAAGCAGTCTGGTGGTCGTGGTAAATTTGCCGACATCATTGTTAAAGTTGGCCCAGCCGAAGAAGGCAAAGAAGGTTTGACTTTTATCGACAGTGTAAAAGGAGGACGCATTCCAAAAGAATTCATTCCTTCTGTACAAAAAGGTTTTCAAACAGCCATGCTGAATGGTCCGTTGGCCGGATTCCAGCTGGACAGTTTGCAGGTGGAGTTGTTGGATGGTTCATTCCATGCCGTTGACTCTGACCAATTGTCGTTTGAAATCTGTGCCCGTCAGGCGTTCAAAAGCGCAGCTTCAAAAGCAGGCCCAAAATTACTGGAGCCTATCATGAAAGCTGAGATTGTGACTCCTGAAGAGTATATGGGTGATATTATTGGTGACTTGAACCGTCGACGCGGACAAGTAGCCGGGATGCACGAAAAAGCTGGAGCACGGGTAATTAAGGCCACCGTTCCACTTTCTGAAATCTTTGGTTACGTGACCGTATTGAGAACACTTTCTTCCGGCCGTGCAACTTCATCCATGGAGTTTTCGCACTACGAAGAAGTGCCAAAACAATTGGCTGTGAAAGTACTTGAGGAAATGCAAGGAAAAGTTGAATTATTATAAAATAATTAGTTAATCTCATCATGAGTCAAAAGATCAGAATTAAGCTGAAGTCGTACGATCACAACTTAGTTGACAAGTCGGCTGAAAAGATCGTAAAGACTGTAAAAACAACCGGAGCAGTTGTAAGCGGACCCATTCCACTTCCAACACACAAACGGGTTTTCACAGTGTTGCGTTCAACTTTCGTGAACAAAAAATCACGCGAGCAATTTCAGTTGTCTTCTTACAAACGTTTGATCGACATCTACAGCTCAACAGCAAAAACTATCGACGCCCTTATGAAGCTTGAATTGCCAAGTGGCGTTGAAGTAGAAATTAAAGTTTGATAACCTGTAAAAAAAGAAAAAAATGGCAGGATTAATCGGTAAAAAAATCGGAATGACATCCGTATTCAGTGTTGAGGGAAAAAATATTCCATGCACTGTGATTGAAGCCGGACCTTGTGTCGTAACACAAGTGAAAACGGCTGAAACCGATGGCTACAACGCATTTCAGCTTGCGTTTGGTGACAAGAAGGAGAAAAACACCACCAAAGCTGAGTTCGGTCACTTCCAGAAAGCTGGAACAGACCCAAAGCGTAAAGTTGTCGAGTTTCAAGACTTCGAAAAAGATTACAAACTTGGTGATACCATTACTGTTGATGTAATCGAAGAAGGTAGTTGGGTTGATATAACCGGCATTACCAAAGGTAAAGGTTTTCAGGGTGTTGTTAAGCGTTACAACTTCCGCGGTGTTGGCGATGCCACACACGGACAGCACAACCGTCTGAGAGCTCCTGGTTCGCTTGGCGCATCATCTTACCCTTCCAGAGTATTTAAAGGAATGCGCATGGCTGGTCGTACCGGCGGGGCGCAAAAGACAATTGAAGACCTGAAGGTTTTGAAAGTCATTCCTGAAAGTAACCTATTAGTTGTTAAAGGATCAATTCCTGGCGCAAAAGGATCATTTGTAATAATTAATCAGTAATGGAAGTACAAGTATTAGATAAAACAGGAAAAGAAACCGGAAGAGTGGTTGGTTTAGAAGACCAGATCTTCGGTATCGAGCCAAACGACCATGCGATTTATCTTGATGTAAAACAGTACTTGGCCAACAAACGTCAAGGAACGCACTCTGCAACCGAGCGTGGCGAAATTGCCGGAAGCACCAAGAAAATCAAAAAGCAAAAGGGAACGGGTACTGCCCGTGCCGGTAGCATTAAATCACCGCTATTCCGTGGTGGTGGTCGTGTTTTTGGACCGCGTCCAAGAAACTATGGCTTCAAATTGAACAAGAAAGTAAAAGCCTTGGCACGTAAATCTGCATTGAGTTACAAAGCCAAAGCAAGCGATATTTTGGTTTTGGAGGACTTCAACTTTGAAGTTCCAAAAACAAAGGAGATGGTAGCAGTTAGTAACAATCTGAAAATTACCAATAAAAAGTCTCTTTTCGTTTTACCGGACGAAAATAAAAATATATATTTGTCCTCCAGAAATTTAGACGGTGTTTCTGTCGTAACTGCTTCTGAGTTAAGTACTTATCAGATAATGAACGCGGCTAAGGTGATCTTTTTCGAAAGTTCGCTAGGTAAAATCGAAGAACAGTTTAAGATTTAAGGGGGAATAATAATGGATATTTTGATAAAACCCATAGTGACAGAAAAGATGACGGAACAGGGCGAAAAGTTCAACCGTTATGGATTCGTAGTTCGCAAAGATGCGGGCAGACAGGAAATTAAAAAAGCAGTTGAAGAACTGTACAATGTAAATGTTGCTTCCGTGAATACCATGATTTATGGTGGCAAAAACAAAAGCCGTTATACCAAAGCAGGGGTGATTAAAGGAAAAACTTCAGCTTATAAAAAAGCGGTAATTACATTGGTAGAAGGAGATACAATTGATTTTTACAGTAATATTTAATTATAGGAAATGGCAGTAAGAAAATTAAAACCAGTTACTCCGGGTCAAAGGCACAAAATTATTGGCGCGTTTGATACCATTACTGCATCAACGCCTGAGAAATCATTGTTGAAGCCCATGCAGAAGTCCGGTGGCCGTAACAGCCAGGGACGCATGACAATGAGGTATATAGGTGGAGGGCACAAGAAGAGATACCGTGCGATCGATTTTAAACGCGAGAAAGACGGTATCCCTGCACGTGTAGAGTCTATTCAGTACGACCCAAACCGCACAGCCCGTATTGCACTGTTGGTATACGCCGATGGTGAAAAACGGTATATATTGTCTCCCAACGGATTGCAAGTTGGACAGACCGTATTAAGCGGTACCGGTGTCGCACCTGAAATAGGAAACTCAATTCCACTTAAAGAAATTCCTCTGGGTACGATTGTACACAACATTGAGCTTCAACCTGGACAAGGTGGCGTTATGGTGCGTAGCGCAGGAACATATGCGCAGTTGACCTCAAGAGAAGGAAAGTATGCAATTGTAAAATTACCTTCAGGGGAATCCCGAATGGTACTCGTTACTTGCAAAGCTACAGTTGGAACTGTTGGAAACACAGAACACAACCTGGAAAGATCTGGAAAAGCAGGTCGTTCACGTTGGTTAGGAAGAAGACCACGCGTACGTGGTGTCGTGATGAACCCGGTTGATCACCCAATGGGTGGTGGTGAAGGCCGTTCTTCAGGAGGACATCCCCGTTCACGCAAAGGCTTGTTAGCAAAAGGTTACAAAACCCGGTCTAAGAAGAAAGCTTCCAATAAGTACATTGTAGAAAAACGCAAGAAATAATTAAAGGAGTAGGATATGAGTCGTTCACTAAAAAAAGGCCCATTCATTGCCTATAAGCTTGAGAAAAAAGTTGACGCAATGAATGAAGCAGGAAAAAAGTCAGTCATTAAGACTTGGGCCAGAGCATCAGTAATCTCTCCCGACTTTGTAGGGCACACCATCGCAGTTCATAACGGGAATAAATTCATTCCGGTTTATGTAACCGAAAACATGGTAGGCCATAAGCTTGGCGAATTTGCACCTACAAGAACTTTTAGGGGACATGCCGGAAACAAACGCTAAGGCATGAGATTCTCATTAACTTTTAAAAGAAATTACGATGGGTGCTAGAAAAAGAAATCGAGCAATGGAGCTTAAAGAAGCTCGCAAAACACAATACTTTGCAGTATTAAAAGACTGCCCTACTTCGCCACGAAAAATGAGGCTTGTAGCCGACATGGTTCGCGGAATGGAAGTAAACCGGGCGTTGGATGTTTTGAAGTTTTCGTCAAAAGAAGCTTCACGCAAAGTTGAGAAACTGTTGATGTCGGCCATTGCAAACTGGCAGGCAAAAAACGAGGGAACTCGTTTGGAAGAAAGCAATTTGTACGTGAAAACAATCGCGGTTGATTCAGGACGCATTCTGAAGCGTCTGCGGCCCGCTCCGCAAGGACGCGCACACCGGATCCGCAAACGTTCGAACCACGTTACACTTTGTGTTGATAGTA
The DNA here is from genome assembly GCF_001270965.1 of Sunxiuqinia dokdonensis. Classification (GTDB taxonomy): domain Bacteria; phylum Bacteroidota; class Bacteroidia; order Bacteroidales; family Prolixibacteraceae; genus Sunxiuqinia; species Sunxiuqinia dokdonensis. The sequence continues at coordinate 7,948 of NZ_LGIA01000199.1, forward strand.
AGAATGTAGAAACTGATAACGAATAAATAGTAATACATGGGACAGAAAGTTAATCCAATCAGTAATCGTTTAGGAATCATCCGAGGATGGGATTCCAACTGGTTCGGTGGCAACGACTATGGTGATAAGCTGGTTGAAGATACCAAGATCCGTGAATACTTGAACGCCCGTTTGGCCAAAGCAAGTGTTTCCAGGATCATTATCGAAAGAACCCTGAAGCTGATTACCATTACCGTTCACACCTCAAGACCCGGTATTATTATTGGCAAAGGTGGTCAGGAAGTCGACAAATTGAAAGAGGAGTTGAAAAAGATCACCAACAAAGAAGTTCAGATCAATATCTTCGAGATTAAAAGACCTGAACTCGATGCCCGTATCGTGGCCAACAACGTTGCACGCCAGATTGAAGGTAAAATTGCTTACCGGCGTGCCACCAAAATGGCCATAGCCTCTACCATGAGAATGGGTGCGCAAGGAATCAAAATTATGGTATCCGGTCGTTTGAACGGTGCTGAAATGGCGCGCTCTGAAATGTATAAAGACGGTCGTACTCCTTTGCACACGCTGAGAGCTGATATTGATTACGCTTTAGCCGAAGCTTTAACAAAAACCGGTTTAATCGGTGTTAAAGTTTGGATTTGTAAAGGCGAAGTCTACGGAAAACGCGACCTTTCTCCAAACCTGGGACAGAAGAACACACAAGGTGCTCCTGGCGGTCCCCGCGGCGGCGGAAGAAGTGGCGGTTTCAAAAAGAGAAGAAAATAATTCGAAAACCTTTTAATTGAAAAAGGATGTTACAGCCGAAAAAGACAAAATTTAGAAGAGTACAAAAAGGAAGAATGAAAGGAAATGCCCAGCGGGGTACAGAACTGGCATTCGGATCTTTTGGTATAAAATCGTTGCAAAGTTCATGGCTTACCGGTCGCCAAATTGAAGCGGCCAGGGTTGCGGTAACCCGTCACATGCAACGCCAGGGTCAAATTTGGATCCGTATTTTCCCAGATAAACCGATTACCAAAAAGCCAGCCGAAGTAAGGATGGGTAAAGGTAAAGGTGCTCCTGAAGCATTCGTAGCTCCGGTAACCCCGGGTCGTATTTTAATCGAAGCCGATGGCGTTCCATTCGAAATGGCAAAAGAAGCCTTGCGTTTGGCCGCTCAAAAGCTACCGGTAACTACGAAGTTTATTGTTAGACGTGACTATGTTGAATCCGTTAAAGAAGATTAATGATGAAAGCATCTGAAATTAAAGAATTAACAGACAAGGAAATCCAGGAAAGAATTCAGCTGGAAAAAGAAACCTTGGCACGTCTTAATATGAATCATGCAGTTTCTCCGCTGGATAACCCGATGAAAATCAAGGAAGCCCGCAAGAACATTGCACGCCTTCAGACCATTAAACGTCAGAGGGAATTGAATCAAAATCAGAATTAATTTGTAGTCAATGGAAGCAAGAAATCTGAGAAAAGAGCGTATCGGTGTTGTTGTTAGCGACAGTATGGAGAAAAGTATTGTCGTAGCAGTGAAGCGAAAAGAAAAACACCCTATTTACGGAAAGTTCGTGAATAAGACAACCAAGCTTTACGCCCATGACGAAACAAACACTTGCAGCGTTGGTGATACGGTAAAGATCATGGAAACACGACCTTTAAGTAAAAGCAAGCGCTGGAGATTAGTTGAAATTATTGAAAGAGCTAAGTAATCATGATACAACAGGAATCAAGATGTGCAGTTGCCGATAATAGTGGTGCCAGAGAAGTTCTTTGTATTCGCGTTTTAGGCGGTACAAAAAAACGGTACGCATCAATTGGCGATAAAGTGGTTGTAACTGTGAAAAGTTCAGTCGCTGGTAGTGATATGAAAAAAGGAACTGTGTCCAAAGCCATTGTTGTTCGCACTAAAAAGGAAGTACGTCGTCAGGATGGATCTTACATCCGTTTCGATGACAATGCAGTCGTTTTATTGAACAATACTGGAGAAATGCGCGGAACCCGTATTTTTGGCCCTGTTGCAAGGGAACTTCGTGATAAAAACATGAAAATTATTTCGCTTGCACCTGAAGTGCTTTAATGCATAAATTAAACAAAATGCAGACAAAATTACACATTAAAAAAGGTGACACCGTTGTTGTTATTGCCGGTAACTATAAAGGCCAGCAAGGAAAAGTACTCGAAGTCATTCGGGAAAAAACCAGAGCAATTGTGGAGGGTGTTAATATGGTAAAAAAACATACCAAACCAAATGCGGAAAACCCGCAAGGAGGTATCGTTGAAAAGGAAGCACCAATCCACCTGTCGAACCTCATGCATGTCGATCCGAAAAACGGAGGAAAAACACGCATCGGTCGTAAGCTCGGAAGCAATGGTAAACTAGTACGTTATTCTAAAAAATCTGGAGAGGAGATTAAGTAATGGCTTATACACCAACACTTAAGAAGAAATATTCGGAAGAAGTCATTCCTGCGTTAACCAAGGAATTCGACTATAAATCTGTTATGCAGGTTCCGAAATTGGAGAAAATTGTTCTGAACCAAGGAGTTGGAGCTGCTATCGCCGATAAAAAAATCATTGAAGTTGCCACAGAGGAAATGACAATGATTGCCGGTCAAAAAGCAGTCCAAACCAAATCGAAGAAGGACATCTCCAACTTTAAGCTACGGAAAAAAATGCCGATCGGTGTACGTGTGACACTGAGAAAAGAAAGAATGTATGAATTTCTTGAAAGGCTAATCAATATCTCACTGCCACGTATTCGTGACTTTAGAGGAATTGAGAGTAAAATGGACGGACAAGGTAACTATACCCTTGGAATTCCTGAACAAATTATTTTTCCTGAGATCAACATTGACAAGGTTAACCGTATTAACGGTATGAACATTACTTTTGTAACCTCTGCTGACACGGATGAAGAAGGTTTTGCCTTGTTGAAAGAGTTAGGTTTACCTTTTAAAAACGTAAAAAAGAACTAAGTTATGGCTAAAGAATCAATGAAAGCCCGCGAAGTAAAAAGGGCAAAACTTGTTGAAAAATACGCCGAGAAAAGGGCCCAGCTCAAGGCAGAAGGTGATTACGAAGGTTTGCAAAAACTACCCAAGAACTCTTCGAAGGTACGCATGCACAACCGCTGTAAATTAACCGGACGCCCCAAAGGCTACATGCGCCAGTTCGGAATTAGCAGGATTAACTTCCGCGAAATGGCCTCAGAAGGCTTAATTCCGGGTGTGAAAAAAGCAAGTTGGTAAAATTTAATTACAAAAGTAATGAGTAAAATCACAGACCCGATAGCAGACTATTTGACACGTGTGCGCAATGCACAGGCTGCAAAACACCGCGTTGTCGATATTCCTGCATCAAATATTAAAAAGGAAATTACCAAAATCTTAAAAGATAAAGGGTACATTTTGAACTACAAGTTTGAAGATGAAGTAAACTATCAGGGAAATATTAAAATTGCCCTGAAATATCATCCTGAAACCAAGCAGCCAGCCATCAAATCAATCAAGCGGATCAGTAAACCTGGTTTGCGTCAGTACTGCGATAGCGAAAATATTCCTCGCGTATTGAATGGCCTGGGAGTTGCCATTATATCCACCTCAAAAGGCGTGATTTCTGACAAGGAAGCACGTGATATGAAAGTTGGTGGTGAAGTTATATGTTACGTTTATTAATAAGGAGGAGGAGTAATGTCAAGGATAGGTAAATTGCCAATCGAAATACCAGCCGGAGTTACCATTAATGTGACCAGCGAAAACGTGGTCAACGTTAAAGGAAAACTCGGCGAACTTTCGCAAAAGGTAGACCCGGAAATTGAGATAGCCGTTGAAGACAACCAAGTTGTTGTTAAACGTCCAACCGAACAAAAAAGACACCGTGCTTTGCATGGACTTTACCGTTCATTGATCAATAACATGGTAGTTGGCGTAAACGAAGGCTACGAAATTAAGTTGGAACTTGTAGGTGTGGGCTATCGTGCCGAAAGCCAGGGACAATTATTGGACCTTGTGCTGGGACACTCTCACCACACGTACCTCAATCTTCCTGATGAAGTAAAGGTTGAAGCTGTAACCGACAAAAGAAACAACCCGATCGTAACTTTAAAAAGTTGCGACAAACAGTTGGTCGGCCAAGTAGCTGCAAAAATACGCTCATTCAGAGCACCTGAACCATACAAAGGAAAAGGTGTGAAGTTTGTCGGTGAAGAATTAAGACGTAAAGCTGGTAAATCAGCCTCTGCTAAATAGTAAAATTTGAAACCATGGCTTTAACGAAACAACAAAGAAGATATAGAATCAAAAAGAGAATCCGGAAAGTCGTTTCCGGTACTTCAGAAAGACCTCGTTTGAGCGTCTACAGAAGTAACAAGCAAATCTACGCCCAATTAGTAAACGATATGGACGGCACAACTTTGCTTGCAGTCTCTTCATTGAATAAAGAAATCAGCGAAAAAGAAGGCAACAAAACAGAGCAGGCCGCATTAGTTGGAAAAGCATTAGCTGAAAAAGCAAAAGCAGCCGGTATCGAAAATGTTGTGTTCGATCGTAACGGATATTTGTATCACGGTAGAGTAAAACAATTAGCTGAAGCTGCCCGTGAAGGTGGCCTTAAATTTTAATGATTATGGCAGGAAGTATTAAGAAAGTCAAAACAACTGACATTGAACTTAAGGACCGATTGGTTGCAATTAACCGCGTGACCAAGGTAACCAAGGGGGGTAGAACTTTCAGCTTTTCAGCAATCGTTGTTGTCGGAAACGAAGACGGAATTGTTGGATGGGGACTGGGTAAAGCCAGTGAAGTCACTACCGCAATTGCAAAGGGAATTGATGCTGCGAAGAAAAATTTAGTCAAAATTCCAGTTCATAAAGGAACAATCCCACACGAACAAATCTCCAAATTTGGTGGAGCCCGCGTTTTTCTGAAGCCAGCAACATCAGGTACCGGAGTAAAAGCCGGGGGGGCGATGCGCGCCGTGCTTGAAAGTGTTGGTGTACACGATATCCTTGCAAAATCAAAAGGATCGTCGAACCCCCACAATTTGGTGAAAGCAACATTTAATGCACTGCTCGAACTGCGCGATGCACACACCGTTGCCGAACACCGTGGTGTTTCTTTAGAAAAAGTATTTAAAGGATAAGGAGGAACTATGGCTAAGATTAGAATCACACAAGTAAAAAGCAAAATTGGTTCCAACAAAGTGCAAAAAGCAACCATTGAAGCACTTGGAATTAAAAAGTTGAATCACTTTGTTGAAAAAGAAGCTACTCCTCAAATTTTGGGAATGGTTAGCAAAGTGAGCCATTTGGTGAAAGTTGAAGAAATTTAAAATAGTTTAAGCTAAAAATTATGGATTTAAGTAATCTTAAACCTGCAGCAGGATCCGTAAAAAAAGACAAGCGTATTGGTCGTGGCCAAGGTTCCGGACGTGGTGGTACATCTACCAGAGGTCATAAAGGAGCTCAGTCAAGATCAGGATATAGCCGTACCAGAGGTTTCGAAGGTGGTCAATTGCCTTTGCAACGCGCGGTACCCAAATTCGGATTTAAAAATATAAACAGGGTAGAATATAAAGCCATCAACCTGGATGCCTTGCAAAAACTGGCAGAAGAAAAAAACCTTTCTGCTGTTGATGTGCAAACATTCATTGATGCCGGTCTGGCTGATAAAAACGACCGCATAAAGATTTTAGGAAATGGCGAGTTGAAGTTGAAATTGGAAGTGAAAGCACATGCTTTTTCCAAATCAGCCAAAGCAGCCATCGAAAAACTAGAAGGAACCATAGAAACACTCTAACCTGATGAAAAAATTTATCGAAACCCTAAAGAATATTTATAAGATAGAAGACTTGAGGTCTCGTTTGGGAATTACATTATTCTTTCTTTTAATATACCGATTAGGATCGTTTGTTGCATTACCTGGTATTGACCCGGCACAGCTGGGCGAATTGAAAAACCAAACTTCAGATGGGTTGCTGGGGTTACTGGACATGTTTTCAGGGGGAGCATTCTCAAACGCATCTATTTTCGCTTTAGGGATTATGCCTTACATCTCAGCTTCGATTGTAATTCAGTTGATGGGAATAGCCGTCCCATATTTCCAACGCTTACAAAAAGAAGGTGAATCAGGAAGACGAAAAATCAACCAGATAACTCGTTATCTGACTGTTGTGATTTTGATTTTTCAGGCACCGGCGTATCTCGCCAACTTAACGTTTCAATTACCGGATTCGGCATTTGCAGTGCGCGGTGCGATGTTCACTGTAACATCGACCATCATTCTGACTGCCGGCTCCATGTTTGTGATGTGGTTGGGAGAACGTATTACCGATAAAGGAATAGGAAACGGGATTTCGCTGATTATCATGATCGGTATTATTGCCAACCTACCCTTCGCTGTTTTTGCCGAGTTTATTTCGCGGCTCGAACAACAAGGTGGCGGTATGGTCATGTTCCTCATTGAGTTTGTTGTGCTGTTCGTTGTGTTTATGCTGACCATCCTGCTGGTACAAGGTACCCGCCGGATTCCGGTGCAATACGCCAAACGAATCGTGGGCAACAAACAATACGGAGGAGTTCGTCAGTACATCCCGTTGAAAGTGAATGCCGCCGGAGTTATGCCAATTATCTTCGCACAGGCAATCATGTTCGTTCCAATTAGTCTGGTCGGGTTTACCAGTTCCGAAAGTGTGAGCGGTTTTGCGGCTGCATTTGCCGATCATACCGGATTTTGGTATAACTTCACTCAGTTTGTACTGGTGATATTGTTTACGTATTTTTATACGGCAATTACAATTAACCCAGTGCAAATGGCCGAAGATATGAAGAAGAATGGTGGGTTCATTCCTGGCGTTAAACCCGGGAAACGGACCGTTGAGTTCTTGGATACAGTGATGTCGCGTATTACTTTACCCGGATCTATTTTTCTGGGAATTGTAACGATATTGCCTGCTTTTGCAATGATTGCCGGAATTAACACCCAGTTCGCCTACTTTTATGGCGGAACATCGTTGTTGATTTTGGTAGGCGTTGTTTTAGATACCTTACAGCAAATTGAAAGTCATTTGTTGATGCGTCACTATGATGGACTGATGAAATCGGGCCGCATAAAAGGGCGTACCGGCGGAGCAGGTTCAATGATGTAAAGAGAGAACGAAAGCAAGCAAGAAGAATTTAAAATTCAAATTTTTTATGGCAAAACAGCCTTCAATAGAACAAGACGGAACAATCATTGAAGCATTATCAAATGCCATGTTCAGGGTTGAACTTGAAAACGGGCACGTGATAACTGCACATATCTCTGGTAAAATGCGTATGCATTATATCAAAATTCTTCCAGGAGATAAAGTCAAAGTGGAAATGTCTCCCTACGACTTAACCAAAGGAAGGATTACTTTTAGATATAAAAATTAAAGTACGAAATAATGAAAGTAAGAACATCCATAAAAAAGCGCAGTGCCGAGTGCAAAATTGTACGCAGAAAAGGCCGTTTGTACGTGATCAACAAAAAGAATCCAAAGTTCAAACAGCGTCAGGGATAATTAATTAACTTTGTAAAAAATTTATTTATGGCTCGTATTGTTGGAGTTGATATTCCTAATAATAAAAGAGGAGAAGTTGCACTGACCTACGTCTATGGAATTGGCCGTAGTCGTGCAAATAAAGTCCTTGCTGCGGCTGGCGTTGATGCAAACCTGAAAGTACAGGATTGGACAGATGATCAATTCACTGCTATCCGGAATACCATTAACGAAAGCTTCAAGGTTGAAGGAGAACTTCGGTCTGAAAACCAGTTGAATATTAAGCGACTGATGGATATCGGTTGTTATCGTGGTATCCGCCACCGTATTGGACTTCCTGTTCGCGGACAAAGTACAAAAAACAATGCCCGTACACGTAAAGGAAGAAAGAAAACTGTAGCGAATAAGAAAAAAGCCACTAAATAATTAGTAGAATTATGGCAAAAAAGACAAGTTCCAGTAAAAAAAGAGTTGTTATTGTTGAAGCTATTGGTCAAGCGCATATTCATTCCTCATTCAATAACATTATTATCTCCCTGACCAATAACAACGGAGAAGTGATCTCATGGTCATCGGCAGGTAAAAAAGGGTTTAGAGGATCGAAAAAAAATACACCTTATGCTGCTCAGGTAGCCTCTGAAGAATGTGCAAAAACTGCATATGATCTAGGACTCAGAAAAGTGAAAGTATTTGTGAAAGGCCCCGGAAACGGTCGCGAATCTGCTATTCGAGCTATTAACAGTGTGGGCATTCAAGTGAGTGAAATCGTTGATGTGACACCATTGCCACACAATGGTTGCCGCCCATCAAAAAGAAGACGTGTTTAATATTTTTTAACGGAAAAGTAATGGCAAGATATAGAGGACCCAAAACAAAGATTGCACGAAAATTTGGTGAACCAATTTTCGGACCTGACAAAGTACTTGAAAAAAAGAACTACCCACCAGGTATGCATGGGCAAACTGGCCGCAGACGTAAGAAATCTGAATACGGTGTTCAGTTAATGGAAAAACAAAAGGCGAAATATACTTACGGTGTATTGGAGAAACAATTCTCAAACCTGTTTAAAAAAGCATCAGCAGCCAAAGGTATTACCGGCGAGGTATTGCTTCAGTTGCTGGAAGCCAGATTGGATAACGTTGTTTTCCGTCTTGGATTAGCTGCTTCGAGAGCTGGTGCACGGCAATTGGTTACCCATAAACACATCACCGTGAATGGTGAAATCGTGAATATTCCTTCATACCATTTGCGTCCCGGCGACATCGTTGGCGTGCGTGAAAAATCAAAATCATTGGAAGTAATTGCTGATGCCTTGAATTCACATCGCTACAACAAATACGCCTGGCTGGAATGGGATGGTGCTCAGATGAGCGGTAAGTTTTTAAATCGCCCTGAACGGGAAGAAATTCCCGAAAATATCAAAGAACAACTGATTGTAGAGTTGTATTCTAAATAATAAATTACTCAGTATTATTATGGCAATATTAGCGTTCCAAAAACCTGACAAAGTAATAATGGTCGAGTCTGATGAGAAATTCGGTAAATTCGAATTTCGTCCATTGGAGCCCGGTTATGGTATCACAATCGGTAATGCTCTTCGTCGGATCCTGTTATCATCCTTGGAAGGTTATGCAATTACAACGCTCAAAATCGACGGCGTTGACCATGAATTTGCAACCATTAAAGGCGTGATGGAAGATGTTACCGAAATCATTCTGAATCTGAAGCAAGTTCGTTTTAAACAGGAAGTTGAAGATTTTGACAGTGAAAAAGTTTCTATTTCAATTAGTGGTCAGAACAAATTTACTGCTGGCGACATCAACAAGTTTATGACCGGATTCCGGGTGCTTAATCCCGAATTAGTCATTTGCCGGATGGAAGCTGATGTGAAATTGCAGGTGGAATTAACAATCAACAAAGGGCGCGGTTACGTTCCCAGCGCTGAAAATAAGCCTGCAGATGCTGAGTTTGGTATAATTCCGATTGACTCAATCTTCACACCAATAAAAAATGTGAAGTATGCCGTTGAAAACTTTCGGGTTGAGCAGAAAACCGACTATGAAAAGTTGGTTCTCGATATCAGCACCGATGGCTCAATTCACCCAAAAGATGCTTTGAAAGAAGCCGCCAAAATTCTGATTTATCACTTCATGCTCTTCTCCGATGAGAAAATTACCATCGACTCGGATGAGAAATTTGCAAACGAAGAATTTGATGAAGAAGTATTGCACATGCGTCAGTTGCTGAAAACAAAATTGGTTGATATGGACCTGTCCGTTCGTGCCTTGAACTGTTTGAAAGCCGCCGATGTAGAAACTTTAGGTGAACTGGTTACCTACAATCGCAATGACTTGCTGAAGTTTAGAAACTTCGGTAAGAAGTCGTTGACCGAGTTGGATGACCTGTTGAATGGCATGAATCTGACATTCGGAATGGATATAAGTAAGTATAAACTTGACAAGGAATAAGCAGAAATGAGACATAATAAAAAATTCAACCATCTTGGAAGGAAGAGTGCTCATCGGAAAGCGATGCTGTCAAATATGGCAAATTCACTGATTTTTCATAAGCGGATTACCACAACGGTAGCAAAGGCTAAAGCACTGAAGATGTATGTTGAACCGCTTATTACAAAAGCGAAAAACGATACCACACATTCACGCCGTATTGTTTTCAGTATGCTGAAAAGCAAAACTGCAGTGGCCGAACTTTTCAGAGATGTTGCAGAAAAAGTGGGCGAGCGTCCGGGCGGATATACCCGTATTTTGAAAACAGGGAATCGCTTAGGTGACAATGCCGACATGTGTATTATCGAATTGGTTGACTACAACGAAAGCTTGCTGTCGGCTAAAGAAGATAAGCCGAAGAAACGTCGTTCACGTCGCGGTGGTTCAAAATCGAAAGATACTGTGGCAGCTCCTGCTTCTGAAAAGGCAGAAAAAGTAGTGGAAGAAAGCAAAGTCGAAGAAGTGGCAGAAGAGCCAAAGAAAGAGGAAGCTGCTGCGCCGGAGGTGAAAGCTGAAGAGCCTGCTGCAGACGCGCCGGAGGCTGACGAAGAAGAAAAGAAAGCTGAGTAGTATCGGCAATCACAAGGTGATATAAAATAAGAAAGAGCTGGCCTTGCGGTCAGCTCTTTTTTTTTCACGAATGCAAATAGCCCTGGCTTCTAATAGGCCAGGTAATGTTCTAATTTCTCTTTTAGTAGATTGACTTGTATGGGCTTGACCAAATAGTCGTTGGCGCCAAATGTCAAACATCTTTTCCTGTCGGTGTCGTCACTGCTGGTGGTGCAAAAGATAATGGGCGTGCTATTGTTAATGTTGCTATCCAGCGACCGTATTTGTCTTGTTGTTTCAGCCCCATCAATCAGTGGCATCCACAGATCCATCAGGATAAGATCGTATTTCGTTCCTTTTGTCAATCTCAAAGCTTCGGCACCCCCGCTGGCCATCTCAATTTCGTAATCATTCCTTAACGAATAGAATAGGAACTTGAGATTGATCGGATTATCATCTACAACTAGAATTTTCAAATCTTTATATTTTTAACGATTAAATACACGGATAAAGTTAGCGATATATGTCTTGAATTTCCGTTACTTTTGCTAACTCGAAATCGGCTTACGGTAGCTGATTCAATGGATTCAACTTTCGTTAAATGAAACTTAAATAAAATGGCAGACGATAAAAAGATAATTTTTTCAATGTATCGGGTGAGTAAGACCTTTCCTCCCCAAAAGCAAGTTCTGAAAGATATTTCGCTCTCGTTTTTCCTTGGAGCGAAGATCGGCATCATTGGTCTGAACGGATCAGGAAAGTCTACTTTGCTGAAGATCATTGCCGGGCTTGAAAAATCGTACCAAGGTGAAGTTGTTTTTTCGCCGGGATATACGGTTGGTTATTTGGAGCAGGAACCCCATCTTGATGGCTCAAAAACGGTTAAAGAAATCGTTGAAGAAGGGGCACAGGAAGTAGTTGATGTGCTGAAAGCTTATGAAGAAGTCAATTTAAAATTTGCGGAGCCTGAAGTGCTCGACGATCCCGATAAAATGGATGCTCTAATTGCGGAACAGGCAAAGCTTCAGGAAAAAATTGATCGCTTTGACGCCTGGAATTTGGATTCAAAACTCGAACGGGCAATGGATGCCTTGCGATGTCCGCCCGGCGACCAGCTGGTGAGCGAGCTTTCAGGTGGAGAGCAGCGTCGGGTGGCTTTGTGCCGTCTGTTGTTGAAAGAGCCTGATGTTTTGCTTTTGGACGAGCCAACCAACCATTTGGATGCTGAATCAGTTCAGTGGCTTGAAATGCACTTGCAACAATACAAAGGAACCGTCATCTGCATTACCCACGACCGTTACTTTTTGGACAACGTTGCCGGATGGATTCTGGAGCTGGATCGGGGAGAAGGAATACCGTGGAAAGGAAACTATTCTTCATGGTTGGAGCAAAAATCGAAAAGATTGGCTCAAGAGGAAAAGCAACAATCAAAAAGGCAGAAGACTTTGCAGCGCGAATTGGATTGGATCCGGATGGCCCCCAAGGCCCGTCATGCCAAAGCCAAAGCACGTTTGAATGCTTACGACCAGCTGTTGAATGAAGACTCAAAGCAAAAGGAGGAAAAGCTGGAGATCTTCATTCCCAATGGGCCTCGATTGGGTGAAAAGGTGATTGAAGCACATGGCGTTGCAAAAGAATTCGGTGAGCGTCTGCTATTTGAAAACCTTGAGTTTGTTTTGCCTCCTAACGGTATTGTCGGCGTAATTGGTCCCAATGGAGCAGGCAAAACGACTTTGTTTAAGTTGATTATGAAGCAGCTTGAACCGGATCGGGGAACCTTTGAAGTTGGTGAGACGGTAAAAATAGCCTATGTTGATCAATCGCATGCGGCTATCGATCCAAATAAAACAGTTTACCAGGTCATTTCCGGCGGAACTGATTTGATGCCGCTGGGCAACCGGCAAGTCAATGCACGCGCCTATGTTTCACGATTTAATTTTTCAGGGGCCGATCAGGAGAAAAAGTGCGGCATTTTATCGGGCGGTGAGCGGAATCGGCTACATTTGGCCATGGCCCTGAAAGAAGAAGGCAATGTTTTGCTGCTTGATGAGCCGACTAACGACATTGACGTAAATACACTTCGCGCTTTAGAGGAAGGTTTGGAGAACTTTGCAGGCTGTGCGGTTGTTATTTCACACGACCGTTGGTTTCTCGATCGTATTGCAACACATATTCTGGCCTTTGAGGGCGAATCGCGCGTTTATTATTTCGAAGGCAGCTATTCAGAATACGAAGAGAACAAGAGAAATCGGCTGGGAGATGAAGAGCCAACGCGAATCAAATATAAGAAATTGGTAAAATAGGTTCAGGTAGTGGCTGTAAATGAAATCATTCAAAATTTAGCAAAAATAGAAAATAAGTAATTTTACTGTTGTCAACGTCCACTCGAAACCATATATTTGCAAGAAACCATTGTTATGGTTATTAACTTTGCAGGAAATTGATTGGACGATTCTTTATGAATTTTGGTTTTTTTCATGGTTTATGGTCCGATAATTGATAAGTTTTTAATTACAACAAACAAAACATAAATATTTAAGTTATGAGAAAAAAATTACTTTTTATTGCACTGGCGGTTCTCGTTTCTGGTGTTAGTTACTCACAAAATGCCAATTCGGATGAACCTGAATTCAACCACTGGTCTATTGATGCCGGGATCGGTCTTACTAAGCCTTACAGAAACATGGCCCCAGGTTATGGAACTGCGACTCCTGATTTTTTAGTGGGAGAACTGGGTGCTCGATACATGTTTAATGAGTTCGTTGGTATTAAAGCTGGTTTTGGTTATAATAATTTTCAGGAAAAAGATGGCCTGATGGATTTTACTACCAAGCAGTATCAATTTAACCTTCAAGGTGTATTTGGTCTGGGACGTCTGCTTCATTTTGAAACCTGGACGCAGACCTTTAACTTGTTGGCCCATGCCGGTTTTGGAGTAGGAACGTTGGACTATGACAACACTTCAGATGCCGACAAAGTTGGAACAGCCTTGGTGGGTTTTACTGGCATGGTTAAACTGTCAGATCGTGTGAGTCTGAATATTGATGGTACAACTGGGTATAATGCCAGACAAAACAAAACTTTTGATGGTCGTGCCAGTAAAGGTGCCGAACCATTGGTGTTTAACACGACAGTCGGAATCTCCTATTACTTAGGAAAAAACGAAACCCATGCTGACTGGTATGTTCGTGGTGATGAATACGCGGCACTGTTGGATTCTCGGATTGCTGCATTGGAAGAGCAAATCCAGAAATCTCGTGCTGAAGATGCCAAGAAAGTACAGGAAGGTGATGATAAGCTGAATACAAGAGTTGATGAACTTGACAGTAAGGTCGATGGAATGAATAAAGAAGATATCGATGTGATTGAGCAACTGATCAATGAAGGTTATGTGAATATCTTCTTCGATTTTAACAGCTCAAAAATTGATAAAGGAGCGACTGACGCGATCAATGTTCTTCGTACGTACATGAAGAAAAATCCGGGTGTAAATGTCAACCTGGTTGGTTACGCTGATGAAAAAGGTCCAGAAGACTACAACAAAAACCTTTCAACCAAAAGAGCAGAAGCGGTAGCCGATGTACTGGTGAAAGCTGGTATCGAAAAATCAAGACTGAACACAGAAGGTCGTGGTGAAGATACAAGTGTTGATGAAGGCTCACCAAATGCACGTCAATTGGCAAGAAGAGTTACCTTCAGTATTCGATAAGTCTCCTTTTTTCGAAGTAAAAATTCGATCATAAGAATTGATAATCATATAAGCCCCGGAGTTTCGACTCCGGGGTTTTTTGTTGGTATTCGGATTGACTCCCAATTCAATAACTGAAATTCAGCGTAAAATGAAGGAGTCATTCTTCAGAACGAATAAAAATTCCGATGTTTGCATTATGTCCGTTCAAATGTTTGCCGATGTCATATTACCCTTGCCACTTCACGACAAGTTCACCTACCTTGTAGCTCCCGGTTTCGAGCCGAATATGAAGGTTGGAATCCGCGTTGTCGTGCAGTTTGGAGCGCGAAAGTTTTTTTCGGCTTTGGTTTTCCGTTTGCATAACCAACCTCCCGAAGGGGATTTTGAATTGAAGGAAATCGAAGCTGTTCTGGATCAGGAACCGATTGTAAATCATGCTCAGATCATTGCGTGGGAATGGGTGGCAAACTACTATTGTTGCTCTTTGGGCGAAGTGTACAAGGCTGCTTTGCCTTCGGCACTGAAACTGGAAAGCCAGTCAAATATATGCGTCAACCCGAATTTCGAGACCACTGGAGAGTTGAATGGCGAAGAGACAGCTTTGCTAATGATGCTTCAGGGAAAAGGACAGGCGAATATTCGGGAGATTAACCAGTTTTTGGGAAAGAAATCATCGTATGCTACCCTGAAGATTTTACTGGAGAAGAACGCCATTTTAATGGAAGAAAAGCTGAAGGAGAGCTACAAGCCGAAGACCGTTTCGATGATTCGTTTGGCCAAGGAAGTATCGTCTCCAGATGAGATACAGCTGGCGCTGGAAAGCCTTAAAAAGGCCAGAAAGCAATCCGAATTATTGACGTATTTTTTAAGCGCCACCATCTTTCATCAGGAGCCGAAAACCAGCCTTCTGAAAAAGGAGTTACTCGAACAGGCAGGCGTGTCGGAGGCCGTTTTAAAAGCTTTGATTGATAAAAAGATACTAGAAAATGAGTCGGTCGAAATAGGACGGCTGGAGATGAATCACTCGGCGGACCAATACCTGTATGAGCTGAATGAGGTTCAAGAGAAAACCTTGCTGGAATTAAAGCAAGCGTTTCGATCCAATCGGCCGGTTTTGTTGCATGGTGTCACTTCCAGTGGAAAGACGGAGATATACATTAAACTGATTGAGGAAGTGTTGGCTGAGGGGAAACAAGTTCTGTATTTGGTCCCCGAAATTGGTTTGACTTCACAACTCATTACCCGCTTAAAAAGAGCTTTTGGCGATCGTGCCGGAATTTACCATTCCAAGTTCAATGACGCCGAAAGGGTCGAAATCTGGTTCAATATTTTGCACGACAAGAAAGACTCCTACCAAGTGGTGGTTGGAGCGAGGTCGGCTGTGTTTCTTCCGTTTAAAATGCTGGGATTGATAATTGTGGATGAAGAGCATGAAAACAGTTATAAACAGTTTGATCCGGCCCCGCGCTACAATGCCCGCGATTTGGCGATTGTGCTGGGGCAGATTCATAAGTCTCCGGTTTTGCTCGGAACGGCCACACCATCGTTTGAAAGCTACTATAATGTCAAGCTGGACAAGTATGCATTGGTTGAACTGAATGAGCGTTTTCAGGGAATTGAGATGCCGGAAATTGTTGTGGCCGACATCCGGAAAGCAACCCGCCAAAGGCAAATGAAATCACTGCTCACGCCCAGCCTGTTTGAAGAAATGAAGCTGGCGCTTGAAAATAACGAACAAGTTATTTTGTTTCAAAACCGGCGCGGCTTCGCACCGTATGTGCAGTGCAAAACCTGTGGTTGGATTCCCAAGTGCAAAAATTGCGATGTGAGCTTGACGTATCATAAATTCAGATCGGGCTTGGTGTGCCATTATTGCGGACATACTTCTTCTCTGCCTGCTAACTGCGGCGAGTGTCATTCCGAGGATATTCAAACCAAAGGCTTCGGAACCGAACAAATCGAGGAGGAGCTGGGCCTGCTTTTTCCCGAAGCCAGCATTGCCCGTATGGACTTGGATACTACACGCGCCAAACGGTCGTTTGAGCAAATGATTTATAAATTCGAAAATCGCCAGATCGATATTTTGGTGGGAACGCAAATGGTCACCAAGGGATTGGATTTTGATCATGTGCGGGTGGTGGGAATTTTGAATGCTGATCAGTTGCTGAATTACCCCGACTTTCGGTCCTTTGAGCGGTCGTTTCAGTTGATGGCGCAGGTAAGTGGCCGGGCCGGGCGAAAAGGTAAGCGTGGAAAAGTGGTGATTCAAAGCTCACAGGCCGACCACGAGGTGCTCCAGGAGGTGGTTGACAACAACTTTATCCAATTGTTTAACCGCCAAATGCACGAGCGGAAGCTATTTCGTTATCCTCCCTATTTTCGGTTGATTAAGCTTGTGGTGAAACACAAAAATCGCGACCGGCTCGATTTAGGAGCCAACCAACTGGCGGATTTATTGCGAAAGCATTTCCGAAATCAGGTGCTTGGACCGGAGTACCCGGTTGTTGGCCGAATTCAGAATTGGTATCAAAAAGAAATTTGGCTAAAACTTGAGAAAAGTAAGGTCTTGAATCAGAATAAAAGAATGTTGATGGATGCGATAGATCAGGTTAAGTCACTCCCAAACAATGGCGGCCTGGTTATTTATGCCGACGTTGATCCGATGTAATCTTTTGAAATTCCAAATTCCAAATTTCAGGTTTCAAGTTCCAGAATCCTTTACTACTTTTGTAGGCATAAAAATGAGTAACAGCGTGGAGAAAGTTAAGGTTGATGGGGTTTTTAATCGATTTTCCAGGATCAGG
>NZ_LGIA01000200.1 GCF_001270965.1 Sunxiuqinia dokdonensis
TATCCATATTTGGTTCCTTGGTATGAAGTGCGGATTCCTTGGCGTGGATTATGGGCTCCTTAAGGTCATTTATTGAGTCCTCAGCAATGGTTGTCGATTCCTCAGTAATGAAGGTTGATTCCTCAGTAATGAAGGTTGATTCCTCAGCAATGTGTATTGATTCCTTAGTAATGATAATTGACTCCTTAGCATCACTTAATGATTCCTTAGCAATGGATAATGAATTATTTGCAATTATTATTGATGATGTGCTATGATTATTTGCCTAATTTGCATGTAATTACTGATTTTATTGCAACAGATATGGTTTCCTCAGGACAGAATCGTGAAGAGTGTTTGGGAAGCTTAGAAGATTTTGGAGTGAATTTCGTCGAGCTTGGCTTCATCGAAATCTTTAAACCAGGTGCGTAGTTGGGTTTTCGCTTTTTCCTGAACGGCAGGTGTGATGTTGCCGCTGATTTGCGAGAGCGCAAAAATCAGCACTCCCAAATCATCGCCAAAACCAACCAAGGGCAGTAAATCGGGGATGGCGTCGGTTGGAAAAATGAAGTAGCCCAAAGCAGCAGCAATGGTCACCTTGGCCTTCAATGGCACAGAAGGTTCCTTCATCACATAAAAGAGCAACAAAGCAGAGTAGGCTACCTGAACGCCGGCCGTCTTGCCAAACTTCTGGAGTTTTTGGCGAAACGATTGCTCATTGTAAAATTGCCGGTAGTCGTTTGGATTCATTTCAAACTCACATTTGTATAGTCAACCCGCAGGTGGCCATAGTGTTCAACGATTTCGTTGAGGATTTGCTGAAGGTCGGTCAGTTCGACGGCCTGCAGCAGTTTGATACGGTGTGTGCGAAAATCGGGCAGGCCGGGGAAAAATTTGGCAAAGTGGCGCCGCATCATTAAGATGGCTGAGCGCTCGTTGGCTTTCCAGTCGATGGACTGTTGAAGCTGGTCGCGCAGGCGGTGAACCACTTCGGCTACGGTGGGGGGCGGAAGCAACTGGCCCGTTTTAAAGTAGTGCTTGATCTCATTGAAGATCCAGGGGCGGCCGATGGATCCACGTCCGACCATGAGGCCGTCGACACCACTTTGTTTGAGGCAGGCCAAGGCTTTCTCGGGTCCGTTGATGTCGCCATTGCCAATGATGGGAATGTTGATCCGGGGATTGTTCTTCACCTCGGCGATTCGGTTCCAGTCGGCCTCGCCGGTGTACAGCTGTTTACGCGTGCGTCCGTGGATAGCCAGCGCAGCGATGCCGACATCTTGCAGACGTTCGGCTACTTCCTGGATAACCAGCGAGTCATCGTCCCAGCCCAGGCGGGTTTTGGCTGTGACCGGCAGCGAAACAGCTTTGACAATTTCAGCCGTCATTTTCTGCATTTTATCCAAATCCTGCAACATACCCGATCCGGCTCCCTTGTTGACGATCTTTTTCATGGGGCAGCCGTAGTTGATGTCGATAAAATCGGGTTGAAATTCTTCGGCAGCAATGGCTGCACGCACCATCGAATCGATATTGGAACCATACACCTGGATGGCGATGGGCCTGTCAGCTTCAAACAGTTCCATTTTCTGCCTGGTTTTGTCCACCTCGCGGATGAGCGCCTCGGACGACACAAATTCGGTATACATCACATCGGCGCCGTGCTGCTTGCAAATGTGGCGGAAGGGTTTGTAAGTGACATCTTCCATGGGCGACAAAAACAAGGGGGTTTCGCCTAATTCAATTGATCCAATCTTCACGTTTCTAAAATTTTAATGCGACAAAGATATAAAACAAAGTCAGTTTCAGGTTTAATGGCCCGGCAGACGAACCAGCTTCTCGGATACCGATTTTTTTTTTTGAGATTGCAGGCTATCTTTGAGCCTTCAGAAAAAACAAGAGTATGGCTATAACTGCATTCCACGGCATGAAACCGGGGTCTCAAATTATTTTTGCGGCCTTTGTTATTTTACTTTCCTTTTTGGTTGTGTTTGCCCTTTCGGTGGCCGCGCTGGTTCCCATTGTTGGCCTGTCCGAAATGATGAGCAGCCTTTCGGGTGCCGAGCCAACCAGCCCGCAAACCATCGCCTTGCTCAAATATTTCCAGGTGGTGCAGTCGATCGGGCTTTTTGTGGTACCCTCATTAGTGTTGGCCTACCTGTTCGAAGGTAAAGTGATGGCCTACCTGGCGCTGAATAAAAGAGCAGGTAGTGAAGCAATCATTATCGGTTTGCTGGCTGTTTTGGCTGCCGGGCCGCTGGTTGGTTTTTTGGGTGAATGGAATGAAAGTATGCAGCTGCCCGAATTTTTGGCTGGATTTGAAAGTTGGATGCGAAGCATGGAGGACAGCGCTGCAGAGCTCATCGACCGCTTCATCCGGGTCGAAACCACCTGGGGTTTGCTGTTCAACCTGTTTATGATTGCTGTTATTCCGGCTGTGGGCGAGGAACTCCTTTTTCGGGGCGTAATTCAGAAAATCTTCACCAACATGACCCGGAACTACCATTGGGGAATTTGGATCTCCGCCTTTTTGTTTAGCGGTTTGCACATGCAGTTTTTCGGCTTTCTGCCGCGGATGGTTTTGGGCGCTTTGTTCGGTTATCTGCTGGTGTATTCGGGCTCGATGTGGCTGCCTATTCTGGCTCATTTCGTAAACAATGCCCTGGGTGTTTTAGCCCTGCACGCCGAAAATAAAGGAAGCGAAACCATGGAGTCTGTCAATCAGTATGCCGACTCGATGAGCGCTTCGGTCGTGATGGCTGTACTTAGCCTGGCCATTGCACTTGTATTGCTGCATTTTCTGAAAAAGCGACAGAGGGCTTAATTGAAGTTTAGATTAATTTGTAGTTTTTCAGCTTCCATGCGCTTAAGCTCCGATTGACGATAAACATATACCAAGCCATATTGCTGGGCTTTTTCGCGTCGCATGTCGTCAGGTAGTTGTGCAAAACGTTCTTCTACCTCGTTCCATAATTGCTGAATGAGTGCGTCTGCTTCATCACGTGTCTCCTCCATTTTCATCGATGCCCGGTCGGTGTTATTCTGCAAAATCTTTTGGTGGTGAAAAGCATCTTTAAAATTTTCGAAATGAACTTTAACCAAAGCGATTGACGGACTGTAAATGGCACTTCCACCTTGCATGCAGCGTTTTTGTTCGCCAAGAATAATTTGTTCTCCCCAAGCCAGCACATCCTTTTCGAGGTTGAGTGGCGGAACATCAAAAGCGTTGGGATTCAGACCGTAAAATTCGCGTACCTGGGGTTTCATTTCTTCACGCTGGATGGCAAAATTTAAAACCTGTACAAAGTGAGACAGGTACAATTTGGCTTTTTTGAAGATGTTTCCGTATTCATTTGCCCGGTCAAACTGAACTTGCTTGGCTGCCTGTAGCTGACGCACCGCCCCCAGCAGGCGTGGATAAAGCATCTGAATTCGATCCAAGGTTTGCTGACGAAAAGCCAGTTCACTAAGAGCGGTTCGTTTTCCTTTTTCAAGGGCCATTTCAATGGCTTTAATTCGTGCTTGGTCGGTATTGGGCAACCTTCGGTAGGGCATGTACATTTGTTTTGATTAGTACGAAGGTATGAAATCCACGCATGCAAGTCCATGCCTTACAAGCAAAACTAATCAACAGTTATTTGTTCACAAGTCAGTAATCACAGGCTGTTCGCATGCTGTTCATAAAAAAAAGCACGCAAAAATAGCGTTTGTACACAGCTTAATGAACACCCACGAAGAGGAGTTTTTTTACTTCGAAATTTCGAGCATCCGAATGATCGGAATCTTCGCTTTCTCAATCACATCAGCGGATAGCTGTACTTCCGGCTGCTCGTGTTTCATGCAGATATACAACTTTTGCAAGCTGTTGAGTTTCATATAGGAGCAGTCGTTGCAAGCGCAGGTTGAATCGTTTCCCGGTGCGGGAATAAAAATTTTATCGGGGCAGGCTTTTTTCATTTGGTGAAGAATACCACTTTCAGTCGCGACAATGAATTTTTTAGCCGGACTTTCCTGCACGTAATTGAGCAAGGAGCTGGTTGAACCAATATGTTTGGCCAGTAGCAGCACGGGTTTTTCGCACTCTGGGTGGGCAATGAACTCGGCATCCGGATGTTCATCCATCAGTTGAATGACTTTTTCAACCGAATATTGTTCATGCACCATGCAGGCGCCGTCCCACAGCACCATGTTGCGCCCGGTGAGGCTGTTGATGTAGTTACCCAGGTTTTTGTCGGGGGCAAAAATCAGTTTGGCATCTTCGGGAAAACTGTTCACAATTTTCACGGCGTTGGAGGAGGTGCAAACCACATCAGTCATGGTTTTCAGGTCGGCCGTGCAATTGATGTAGGAAATGACTTGGTGATCGGGATATTGTTTTTTCCATTCGGCAAACTTTTCTGCCGGCGCCGATTCTGCCAACGAGCAGCCAGCCTTCAAATCGGGCAGGATCACTTTTTTCGAAGGATTGATAATCTTGGCGGTTTCCGCCATAAAATGAACGCCTACAAACACAATCATGTCGGCTTCTGTCGTTGCCGCTGCCTGGGCCAGCTGAAGGCTGTCTCCCACAAAGTCGGCAATGTCCTGCAGATCTCCTTCTACATAGTAGTGGCTCAAAATCACGGCGTTTTTTTCTTTTTTCAGCCGTTTGATTTCGTTCACCAAATTGAGTTTCGGATCGATCTTTTCATCAATAAACCCTTGCTTCTCCAACATTTCCTGAACCACTAAGTTTTCCATCTTCAGCTCTCCTTTTTTCCGAATAAGGCCACACAGACCTGGTTATATTTAATTTCGTTATTCCGGCTGCCAAGTTTTGTTGTAATCTCTGGCAACGAACGAAGTATATGAATGAATAGCCTGCAAAATTAAGAATTCCTCTAAAAAAACATATATTAATCTTTAAATGTTTTAGCGTGAGCGGTTTCTTGAAAACAGGATGACAGGGTTTCGACTAATGTTTTATCATCAGCTTTTCATGGAATTGTTCTCCATTGATGAGCGAGATTTTAAGCAGATACAAACCGCTGCTTAACCGCGAAAAGTCTAATGTTTCCAGTTGCGAAGAAACTTCTGGCGCTTGGACGATACTTCCTTTTGAATCGTAGACAACAATCCTGGCCATGGGGCTTTCGGTTTCAATGGTTGCGATGGTCGTTGCTGGATTTGGATAAACTTTTAGTTTGGTGTCGGTCAGCAAATCTTCAAAGCCGGTTGGCGGGCAATTTCCGATCATGTTCTCGTCAAGCCAGGTGAGTCGCAGCGAAATCCAGTCTTTCAGTTTCTGAATTTCTCCATCGTAGGTTGTCGGTTGCGCATCCACTTCGGGTGCCCCCACATTGATCCCAAGTATTTGCCATTTGTCGAAATGACGATCAATAACCGGGTTCACCAGGTTTTGAATGGAGTCAATGGCCGCAAAAAGGTTTGATTCTGTAAGCACCGTGGTTCGGTACTCAAGATAGCTGCAATTGGTTTGGTTGGCAAAATTGGCATCCTGAAACAGACGAATCATCCAGCCCGGAGATTTTACCCAGGGGTTACAATCGTTCACCTGGTAGGCCCAACCCGAGCCATCGGTTTGTTTGAAGATAAAACATTCGTTGATGTTTTTCCAAGCCCAGTCGAAATCCCAAACCGGACCTGCAGAAATTCCCCCATTTTTTTCTTTGTAGAAGTACCGGCTTTTCTTAAAACCGTCGTTGTTTCGCGAAACTTCGCTGATGAGAAAATAGTCGATAAATGATTTTTGATTGAGGAAAGCCGGATAACCCGATTGTTGATTGGTGAAGTTGCCGCTGTACAAGGCTGCTTCGAATGAAAAAACGTAGTTTTTGAGGTAGGTTTTTTGTTGCGAACTCAGGTCTTTGGCACTCGGATCGTGATAGACAAAATAGACTTTAAATCCAGGATGATCAAGCGGAGAATAGGCCGAGGCCCAACTTTCGCCTTCATCAGGGTAATCGACCTTAAAGATATAACCTCCGGTTAGTTCTTCGCCCTCATTGTCCTCGGGCCTGAGCTTGGCGATATCAACCCGGTTTTTGTCTTGTTTGATCCGTTCGGTCAATAAGTAGATCCCGCGATATTCATTGTTGAGAATGACTTCGCAGTGGCGCGTTCGCGGAGCATAGTGCCCCATTTGGCGAAATGTTTCGAAAGCCAACGTATTTCTCGCCAGCGATTTGTCGTTGTAGAATGAAAGCAAACACCAGTCGTTTTCTTCTGGCAGACCAAGCAAGGAAACATTGTTGCTGCTGCCATCTTCATTCCGGGTTTCAAACAAGTATGGGGTTTGAGGATACGATGCAGATGATCGTCCACGGACTTCAATGCCGATCTGTCCATTGTAAACATTGGCTTCGTCCGTGATATAATTGGGTTGGCCGTTCTCCTTGAAAATGATTTTCAGGTTGGCCGTAATTTTGGGTTCATCTACAATTTGCTGCCCGTTGGTATTGATGATGACCAGCGGCAGCGTGGAGTTGAAGTTGGAACTCACCTGTGCCCAAATCGAAGCAGGTCCAAACAGGCTTATCAAAACGAGCAGGGCGTATTTTTTTTTCAAGGTTTTTCGTTAAGGCGGTTGACGTTTTGTTGTGAAAAAGGCCGGAAGCCTTGTCAGGGTGCTTCCGGCCTTCAAACAAAACTTATGAGATTAAATCATTTACGGTTCTGTGGTTCCATACACATAAAACTCGGCGAGGAAGGCAAAGTTGTTTGGTCCTTCAATCGCTTCATACTTTATGTAGCGTGCTTCGGGCATAAACGCAAGCGAAGCCATTTGTCCGGCATCGATTTTATTGTCAAAATCGAAAGTACCTTGATCAACGAAGTTCACGCCATCGTCACTGGTGTGAATTTTATACTTCGCTTGGCCCCGGTCGTCGCCTTGTCGTCTGAAACATTCAACGGCCAGAATTTTTACTTGCTGTTTCATATCCACCACAAAATAGTGTGGATAATCCGGACTACCACCGTTCCATTGTGTGTGCCAGAACGTACCTAAGTCGCCGTCAAGCGCTGCGATCACCCGCCCGTTTGGATCGCCCTCAGCAGGTTCTTCGGATGAAAAGTCGGTAACGTCCCAAGTGCTGCGGTCAATTTGGGCGGCTACGACTCCTTCTACACTGAATTCAGCCAGGTGCGTATAGAATTTGTCCTCATAAGCTTCAATGGCAGTGTACCTCAGGTAGCGAGCCATCGGTAAGCTGTTGGTTTGGTAGCGTTGGCTGGCGCTGGCCTGTTCGTAGGTAAAGGTTCCCAGGCTGGTAAAGTTTACATTGTCGAGACTGACCTCTACGGTAAACCGCTTCTGGCAATCATTTTTACCCTGTCGCTTAGTCAATTCAAAAGCATTCATCTTAATCACTGCCCCGAAATCAATGGTGATATGGTGCGGATGTTCAGGGTTAACCTCCAGATCCCAAGCTGAGTGCCAGAAGGTTGTCGGATCATTGTCTATGGCAGCCGCTGCCAGTCCCTGGATTGGCGGCCCCCATTGTGCTTCGGCGGGTTCTTCACTTGAAAAATCGACGATCGTCCAGTTGGTTTTATCCACCGGAGTTCCTCTAAATTCAATGTACATGGGCATAGTAACTTGTTCATTTTCGGCGGCAAAAGTGTCGATTGCCAAAGGCTCGGGAACGTAATAAGACTGATAGGTCATTTCACCTTCCGACTCCCAGTCGCGAATCACGATGGCGTCGTCTTCGGGCAGTACCATACGGGAGACGGGTTCGCCGGCGCGGTTGTTGTACATCATTTGCAAACCGGTATGGCCTTCAGCAGGTGTTCCCCAACTGACCACAATGGAGTCCGTTGTACCACCACCGACAATAGATGCAAGCGGGCGATTGGTGAGTCCACTCTGGAATTTGGCGTCATAGGCCGAACCTGTCACCTGCTCTTTTACCGAACGGTTTCCGTTGGTATCGATGGTGTAAATATTGAAGATGTATGATTTTTCTTCGAGTCCATCAATAATGATTTCCAACGAGTCGAGCGGAAGCTTCGGCGTCACATCAATGGTTTGCGACGAATTTCCTTCATCCCACTCCACTACACATTTATTGACATTGACCGCATTCATCAGGTAATACTTCAGTTTCAGCCGGTTTTTGCCGCCAAATGATTGGGGCATCAAAGGTTTGGGGGCATAAATAATATCCCCGTCTTTCAGGAAATCACTGTGGATATCCTCCATTTTTTCGCAGGACGAGAGAATGATGATCCCACAAAAAATAGATAGTAATATATTTGTTATATTTTTCATGCTTCAGTGGTTTAAATTTCTTCAACAACCTGTCCGTAAAAAGTGACTTCAGCCATGTGAATAAAGCCTGTTAACCCCCAGGTTTCATTCACGACAATGCGGATGTAACGTACTTCCGGATCATCCAACGAGAAGGAATATTCGTCACCACTCGCAGCATGTTCCTGGTCCTCTGCCGCTGTTCCCCCTTCAAGGGTCGGACGACGTGCGACAGCATCCTTCAGTTTAATCCAGTTGTCGAAGCTGCCGTCAGGATTTGGCGTATCTTTCATTCCCCAAATTTCCAGCAAGCGTGGATTTCCGTGCCGATACAGGAAGTCGCCTTGACGCTGCAAGATGATCACGCGGCTCAACTTGGCGACGACACCCAGATCAACGGTGAACAGCTGCGGCCATCCTTCCCCGGCCCAGGTGTGGTTGAAGGTGCCAGGCAGGTTGTCAAAGGCGAATTCATAACGCCCCTCCCAGGCATTCATATCATTGTCGCCATCAAGAACGATTTTGTTGAACTTCGATTTATCCAACTGCTCTTCATACAGTGGGGTTACCGTGATCTTTGCTGTGTCCGAGAAATTATCCCATCGGTCACGTAGGACCATGGCAAAATCGCGTTCCTCAGGCTCGAATCCCCGAATGGTGTACTGCCCTTCGGTAACTCCTGAATAAATGGTTTCGATCGGAACCAAGGTGCCAGTCGAATCTTCTGAAAGAATGATGTAGGCCAGGGCTGCATTGTTCGGATTTTGCCATCTGAACTGGACACCGCCAAAGTCAGGGATCATTTCAATGGATTCTTTTACCGAAAGTACGTCTGGTGTCAGGGGGCTAATTGTCACCTGAACGGGAGACGATACGTTTTCGGCGTGGTCAACAGCCGACAGGGTTACCGTGTGTTCTTTGGCGCTACCAAATCCTTCGACCCGGATATACCCCAGGAAGCTGGAACTTTTCGTAACGACTTGTTTGCCGTTGTCCAAGGTGTACTCTGCTTTTACGTAGAGCACGTCCTCGTCGCTTGGAAGGGTGTAGGTGATGATTGCCGCACCGGGTAAGTTCTCTACTTCCGGAGAAGTGACAGGTCCCGGTATTCCATCGTCAGTAAACAATGGCCCTTTGATATCTTCCTCACATCCGGTCATAAATGCCAATGCTCCTGCGATTGCGATTAAGAATAGTATTTTTTTCATCTTATAAATCTTTAAAATTGAAATTAATCCGACTACCAACCCGGGTTTTGAACCAGGTTTGGATTTTGAATCCTTTCGTATTCCCGGATGGGCCACAAATAGTCCTTAAAGGTAAAAGAGGGTGTGAAAACAGTTGTCACATTATAAAACTCAGTTCCTTTTCCTGAAATGTTCCAGCCCTGAATCGGTTTGTTCATGTACTCTTCCGCTTTTTTCCAACGGCGCAAGTCCCAGAAGCGCTGGCCTTCAAAGGCCAATTCAATCAGACGTTCATGCTGGATAATCTCACGCATCCCTTCCTGAGTGGTTGGTTTCTGCGGAAACGAAGAGTACTGGCTCCAGCTTTCGACAACGCCTTCGAGTCCCGCCCTTTCGCGGATCAGATCGACGTATTCATACACTTCCTGATCGGGTGTTGATTTAACTTCATTGAGTGCTTCGGCATACAGCAAATACAGGTCTCCCAAACGAATAATGGGGAACGGGAATTCATAGTAGGCCAACATGGTGTTGGTGTTCAACGCATTATTTGGATTGATGAGCTTTTTCACAAAATAGCCTGTTGCTGAGAATTCGCCTTGGTTCCTTTTGGTTGCCAGTTCGCCAGCACGGGTCTGTACATAGTAATAAGTAGGATCCAGGAAGTAGGTTCCGCGGTCGAAGGCGATATTGGCATAAAAGCGGGCTTCGCGGTCGAAATGCAGCACAGCTGTCTGTTCGCCCGAACGGACAAAATCACTTTCTGCGGTCACAGCAGTCCGAAGTTCGTAGCGGTTATTGTAGTCAAAACTCGGGTCTTCATCAATGGGTACACCATTGCGGGTATAGAAAAGCTCGGCCATACGCAGTGTCGAAGCATAAAACTGGCTCACCGGGTTCGATGAGGTTACCTGAATGAGCAATGGCACCATCATGCGCTGGTAGTTTTGAGCAAAAGTAAAGTGTGTTGCTCCCCAAATCACTTCGGGCGTTCCGCGGTCCGTCACGATCGAACGGATAATGGCTTCGCGCATAATAGTATCAGAAACGTCTGTTCGAGTGTCGTAATCATTTACCAGCGAAAAGTTGGCTTGGTGGCACAAGTCGATGGCTTCTTTGGCAGCGTCGGCCGCTTTCTGCCATTTTTCAGGATCGTAGGTTGAGTTGAAAAGTGCCACCCCTCGATTGTCAACAACCGATGCAAAATCCTGGTTTCCGTTAAACAATGGGCTGGCTGCTGTCGATAATACCCGCGCTTTAATAGCCAAGGCAATGGGGCGCGTAATTCGGCCCAGCTCCAGAATTTCCGAATCTACGATTATAGGCAGGTCAACCGCTGCTTCGTCAATCAGTTCAACAATGTAATCAACCACATCATCAACCGGATCACGATACACTTTTACATCTTTCGTTTCGGTGTAAATGGGCAGGTTTTCGCGAATAATTGGAATAGGGCCGTAAGACTTGAATAGCCAGAAGTGATAGTAGGCTTTTAGGAATTTAACTTCGGCAACCCATCTCTTCTTTTTGAAGTCGGTTAGGTCAACGGCATTGTCGATATTCTCCAAGAAAATATTACAATCGCGGATGGCGACATACAGGTTTTTTCCACGTTGTCTTCCGCCCCAGAAATTCAGGTGTGGGTCAGTAGCATTTTGCAATCCACGGGCGATCAGGGCCGAATTGAAGTCGCTTCCCACGATTTCCTCGTTGAACCAAACTTCATCGCCTGCGCCAATGCCAGGGTTTACCCAAGGGTCACCATAATTGGGAAGATAACTGTAGCAGGTAGCCAGAAACCGTTCGGCGGAGGCTTCATCCACAAATGCGTCATCAATGGTCGCCACGTTGTCGGGGACTACATCCAGGTAACTGCAGCTACCGGTTGTTAACAGCAGTAGTAGGATTAGTATATTTAATTTGTAATTCTTCATTTCTTTAGCATTTAATTGTTAGAAAGAGACTTGTACACCCACATTAAATACGCGTTGAACCGGATATCCCAGTCCGTTGCCGCCCATCTCAGGGTCCCATAATTTGAATTTACTGAAAGTCAGCAAATTGGTTCCACTAACATAGAAGCGGGCATATTCGGTACCGAATTTCCGGGTGAACTGGGCCGGAAGTGCGTAGCCAAATTCGGCCGATTTTAAGCGTAAAAATGAGCCATCTTGCATAAACCAGGTACTTCTGGCGGTGTTGTTAGGTTCAGCAGAGTCGGACAGTCGTGGCCATAGCGCATAAATGTCGCGGTTGTCTTCACTCCAGTAACTGTCGGCGTAAGCCTGCAACAGGGCGTTGTTCTTTTCATAGCTTCCAAATGGGTCGTTATTCCAACTATGATTAATGAACGGTGCTGTCGCCGCCGCATCAATCCAAAATGAGGAGCGGGCAGATCCTTGGAAGAACACGGAAAAGTCAAAGGCCTTGTAGCCAGCAGAAACACCAAATCCATAGATAATTTCCGGAGTTTCCGGATATCCGATTGGCACCATGTCTAATTCTGTAATTTTGTCGTCGCCATTGATGTCGCGATATTTAATGTCTCCACCTCTTACTACGCTTCCACCAAAGGTTTGTTCCGGAGAGTTCAAAACTTCCCAGTCATCAACAAACAGGCGCTCGGCGATGTAGCCCCACTGCTGGTTGATGGGATGGCCAACTCGTGATCTCCATGGTGTGGCGCTGTAGTCGGGTTCTTCCACAACCTCAAATATCCCTTTGGCATAAGTAAAGTTTCCACGGGCGGTAACCCACATGCCATTGCTGAAGTTTTCCTGGTAGTCGACTGAGATGTCGATCCCCTTACTGGAAGCTTCTCCCACGTTGGCTTTGGTTGAGGCTTGTAATCCGAAAGTGGCAAACGATAGACGATCCCAAAGAATATTGGTCCGGTATTCCGAGAAGATGTCAGCCTGAATGTCCACTTTTTCCCACAAACCGATTTCAATACCGATGTTTGTTTTTGTCGCAGTTTCCCAGGTAATCTGGTCGTTGGCATAGCGCGAGATGGATACGCCATTGACAAAGTAGCCGCCTTCTGTTCCCCATCGATAGCCCCTTCCTCCATCATTAATATTAACATTCGACAAGTAGAAGAAGCGGTCGTTTACATCGCCAATCTGATCATTACCAACCAACCCATAGGTTGCTTTCAGTTTTAGTTTGGTAATGGTTCGGGCCAGTGGGAGCCAGAATTCTTCGTTTGACACGAACCAGGCCGCACCCGCAGAAGGGAAGAAGCCAAAACGTTCTTGCTTGGCAAAACGTTCGGTTCCGTTGTATCCAAAGTTGAACTCGCCAAAGTAGCGCGAATCGTACGAGTAGGTAAAACGGCCGGAAAGTCCCAGGTTTCGACTTGGGAGTGAAGCTTGTAACGTTCCTTCGTTGCCCGACAGGTATTGACGCATAATTCCAACCAGCAAACCGCTCACCCCGTGTTTTTCATTGAAAGTGCGGTCGTACTGCAGGGCCGACTCTGCATAGAAGGTTGACGACACATTTTTTGCACCTTCCTGATAATCGAGTGATGCCCGTCCTTCGTTGGCATTGAGTACAGCCAGTTTATATTCATCGGTTCGGGGATTATAGTCTGAAACCGAATAATAGAAAGGGTTATAACTCCGAATGACATCGAAATAAGCATTTCTTGTTGTATTTCCCAAAACGCGTGCATTTAAACCTTCGGTAATAAAGCTGAAATCTTGCTTTAGTTCAATCTGGGCCAACATCAGCGATTGGCTGTATTCCTTATATCCTTTTACCAGCTCGGCGTAAGGGTTGATGTAATTGGCATCGCCATAGTTCCCAAACAAAACATGCCGAGTGTTGACGTGCGATGCATCAGGCTCATAAACAGCTGGAAACAAAACCGGGTTGCTTCGAACAATGGCCCGGTACATTTCGGTACCACCCTGAATGGGGCCACGGTAGTCGTCAAAAGTTCCGTGCATACGAATCACCGCTTCGGTTGTCGGAGTCACATTGATATTGATGTTTGAACGCATCAGGTAACGTTTCAGGTTGATGTTGCTGTTGAAGTCGTTTTTCTTTTCAACATCCAGAATACCATTATCCTGGGTGACACCTCCTGCCAGGTAGTAGCGGGCCACCTTGCCCCCACCCGACATGTTGAAGTTGAGGCGCTTGTTCATGGTGTAATCTTTCAGCAGCTCGTCCTGCCAGTTGGTTTGTGGATAAACCATGGGATTTCCACCAGCAATGGTATTGTCAACTTTGCCTTGCGAATAGGGTAAGAATCCGAGGGGGTCGCGGGTGCGGACTGCCTCATTGTGTAAGAGCATGTAGGTAATGGGGTCGGCAAATTCAATGTCCTTTGTGGCTTGTGAGAGCGAATTCTCGAAGCGGATGCTGACCTTGGCTTTTCCCTCCTTTCCTTCTTTGGTGGTCACCAAAATCACCCCATTGGCCCCACGTGCACCGTAAAGGGCTGTTGCGGTTGCATCTTTCATGATGGAAAAAGCAGCGATATCATCGGGGTGCAAACGGGCCAGGTCCGTGGTTGACAATTCGATCCCGTCGATCAAAATCAGCGGGTCTTTTTTGTAGCCAAAAGTGGTTACTCCGCGAATGAAAAACTGGGCATTATCTTCTCCCGGTTCACCACTGCGTTGGTACGAAATAACCCCAGACATACGCCCGGCCAGGGCCGAGGTCAGGTTACTTGAGGGCACTTTCAGGTCGGAAGGAGAAACGGTTTCGATGGAAGCCAATACGCTCTCTTTCTTTTGTTTGGCAAAAGCCACTACCGTTACGTCTTCCAGTTCTTCCGATTTCTCTTTCAGTTCAACATTGAGACGGGTTTGGTTGGTCACGTCAATCACCTGGCTTTCCATCCCGATAAAGTTAAAGACCAGCTTGTCGCCGCGGTGTGCTTCAATGGTAAATGTACCATCCAGGTCGGTTGTCACGCCTCGCGTGGTTCCCAGCACCGTAATGCTGGCTCCTGGCAGTGGACCTCCCGTTGCGTCCGTAACGGTACCCCGTATGGTTAGCGTATTGTCTTGCTGTGCAGCAACCGGTGCTTTGCTGTCCTCAGCCTTAAAAAGGATGATCTGTTTGTTGATAATTTGGTAGTCAACCGATGTGCCATTCAGTACTTGATCCAGGATGGATTCAACGGAGGCATCGTTGACAACCATGTCGATCTTTTGCTGGTCGTCAATAACATCATTGTTATACACAAATCGAAAATCACTTTGCGATTTGATAGACTCAAAGAGTTGTTTTAAAGTAACCTGCTGGAGGTTAAGTTTGATTTGATTTGTTTTTGAGAAGGTCGAAGCCCCCGCACTGAGATTCAGAAACAGGGCGAATATGAGAAGGAATCTCATCATTCGAAATGGTTTTACAATCCCCTTCGTGAACAGGAGATTCACGTAAATGAGCTTTTTCATAAGTTTGTTTTAGTTAGTAGTTTTTACAACCTTGTTAATAATTATTAACCAAAATGGAACGAGGTAAGCGTTTCCATTCGTTTCAATTAACATGTTTCATTCATAGGCATCATCAATTTTTTAGTGAGACAAAATAAGTTCCGTCGGCCTGCTGCTTAACTTTAAGCGCGCTGGCCAGTTCTATAAAGTTTAAAATTTGTTGCAGATTTTCCTGTTCGAATTCAGCCGTAAACCGTAGGTCCGGGATACTGGCGTTGGTAAATTGAATATCAATATCAAATCGTCGTTCCAGCTTTTTCGAAACTCACTTACACCCAATATCTCATCGGAAGCGACCGCTATGTCTCGCTCGACGGTGAGGCCTATTTTGATGTTGTTT
>NZ_LGIA01000201.1 GCF_001270965.1 Sunxiuqinia dokdonensis
AGTTGGCTTGTCGGAAGGCGGTGTGACTTATCATCCAAACAGCCCTAAAAAACTGGCGAAAGCCTGGAAAAGTATTATTTTAGATAAAGAAAAGTTAGCGGATTTAAGCACCAAAGGATTGGAAGGTGTCAAAACACATTTCGATATTCATAAGCAGTCCGAAAAACTGGTAGAAATATATAAAAAAGTGGCGGTGAAGGCGTAGTTCAAGAATAAACTCGAAACTTAAAAACACGCAACTCGAAACAGAAAAGGTATGCTCGAAATTAAAACACTCACCAAAAGTTTTCAATCCGGATCGGGAGCCCGGCGAGTCATTCTGGATGAACTCAGCTTAT
Source organism: Sunxiuqinia dokdonensis (assembly GCF_001270965.1). Taxonomy (GTDB): domain Bacteria; phylum Bacteroidota; class Bacteroidia; order Bacteroidales; family Prolixibacteraceae; genus Sunxiuqinia; species Sunxiuqinia dokdonensis. Next base: position 339 of record NZ_LGIA01000201.1, read on the forward strand.
CGGTGCAGGATGGCGAAAGTGTCGCTATTGTTGGTCCGTCGGGTTCAGGAAAAACGACTTTGCTGAATATGCTGGGGGCGCTCGATCGTCCGGATCGTGGTGACGTGCTTTTGAATGGCGAATCGGTTTTCAGCAAAAATGAAAAGCAACTGGCCGAATTTCGCAACCGGTCAATTGGTTTTGTGTTTCAGCTGCATCATTTGCTTCCGCAGCTCAATTTGATGGAGAACATCTTACTGCCGGTCGTTGCGCAGCAGTCAGCGGTCGATGCAGCCAGCCGAGAACGCGCTGAAAAATTGACTCGAAAGTTGGGCATCACCGGATTGCAAAATCAAAGGCCTGGACAACTTTCTGGTGGCGAGTGTCAGCGCACAGCAGTTGCACGTGCTTTGATTAACCAACCCCGGATTTTGCTGGCCGATGAACCAACCGGAGCCTTGGATCAGCAGTCGTCCACCCAGTTGGCTGACCTGCTTTTACAGCTCAACCGCGAAGAAAATACCAGCTTGATTGTGGTGACACACTCCATGGCCTTGGCTTCTAAAATGGATAAGATTTACCAACTCGAAAACGGAAAACTGCAACTTACGGAGGCATGAACGGAATTCGCTACGCCATAAAATCACTGCTCTATTTTTGGAAATTGAATCTGACCATGGTGTTGGGCGTGGCGCTCAGTACGGCTATTTTGTTGGGGGCATTCGTGATTGGCGATTCGGTTTCGTATAGCCTGAAGCAAATTACCTTGCAGCGGCTGGGCAACACCGATTGGGTGATCACCGGCGGTGAGCGTCTTTTTCGAGCCGAACTGGCCAGCGAAATCGCATCAGAAGAGTTGGAAGCAAGCCCGCTGCTGTTTGCAAACGGTATGGCGGTTTTGGATGGCGGTAAAGCCCGGGCCAATCAGTTGCAGGTTTGGGGCGTGAAAGCTGGCTTCGATACCTTTGCTGAAACGGACCACCTGTATGAATTAGAAAGTAATGAGGCTGTTATTAACGAACAGTTGGCCGAAGTTCTTGGCGTAGAAGTGGGAGAGGAGCTGCTATTGCGGGTAAACAAATTAAGTACCTTCCCAGCCAATACGCCCTTTGTTTCGGCGGATGAGTCCACTATTTCGCTTCGGGTGAAGGTCAAGGCCATTGCTTCCTTGGCACAAACCGGTAATTTTAATCTTCAGGCTATTCAGTCAGCTCCCAAAAATATTTTTGTTTCACTCGATTTTCTTAATCGCCAGATGCAGTTGGATGACTTGGCCAATGTGCTGTTGGTGAATGGCTCTGGCTTGAGCGAAACGAGTTTGTACAAGCGGATTGCAGTGCATTGGAAACTGGAGGACCTGAATCTTTCCGTTAGAGATAATCCCGATTTGAGCTATACGGAGTTGATTTCCGACCGGGTATTTATTGAGCCTTCCGTAGCTGAGAAGTTGCTAAACAACGGTGAAACTTATCCGGTCTTTTCTTATTTCGTCAATCAATTAAAGGTTCAGGATCGGGTAACGCCTTACTCTTTTGTGGCTGGGTTGCCATCAAAAATGATAGATTTGCGAGCCGGCGAAATGATCATCAACCGGTGGTTAGCTGAGGATTTGCAGGCTGCTCCGGGCGATTCCATCTTCGTGAGTTATTTTGAAGTGGGGCCGTTGCGCCAGTTAATTGAGAAGTCGGCTTGGTTTCGAGTGACTGAAATTGTTGAAATGGAAGGGCAATGGGCCGATGTCAACCTGATGCCGGATATTCCGGGTTTGTCGGATGCCGGGCATTGCAGCGATTGGGAAACCGGTGTGCCGGTTGATTTATCCAGCATTCGACAAAAGGATGAGGATTACTGGACGGACTTTAAAGGCACGCCCAAAGCATTTATCAACTTAAATACCGCGCAGGAATTGTGGGGAAACCGCTTTGGACAGTCAACGGCCATTCGGCTGGAGGGCTTGCAGGCTGCAGACTTTGAAAAGCAGGTTTTAGCTGAACTTCAGCCGGAGGATGTGGGTTTTCAAGTGAAGAATGCCAAAGAAGACGGCTTGCAGGCGGCCGGCCAGGGAGTTGATTTTAGCGGCCTGTTTATCGGGCTGAGTTTTTTCGTGCTGTTTGCCGCCTTGTTGCTGGCTTATCTGATGTTGCAGTTGTACCTGAACTTTCGTCGTTCGGAGATCGGCACCCTGCATGCCATGGGCTTTTCGGCTCATAAAATCAGGCAGTTTTTTTTCTTCGAGGCAACGTTGCTGGTTTTGATTGGAACACTGCTGGGAGTGCCCATTGGATTGGCGTACAATAGTCTGATTATGGATGCCATCAACACCATTTGGCGCGACATTGTCCGCACCTCTATTTTGAATATTCATGTCACACCCTTGGCTATTCTTCAGGCTATTCTGATTGTTGGAATCATCAGTTTGGTCAGCGTATGGTTTGTGCTTCGAAACTATGCCAGGCAGCAGGTGGTGGCGATGCAGCAAACGCAATCAGGGAAGTCTGGCTCCGGTAAATGGTCATTTCGGATCGGACTAGGCTTAAGCTTGCTATCGGTTTTACTGATGTTTTCGCAAGGAATCGGCAAAGAGATCAATCCCATGGTATTTTTTATCAGCGGCTTTGGCTTGATGCCGGGTCTCATTTTGCTACTAAATTTTGCGCTTATCCGACGAGAAAAACGGACAACGGAGAAGTTGTCATTTCGCTTTTTTTCGAATCAGCTGGTCTTAGCCGATCGACGACGAAATATACTGATTGTTAGTTTTCTGTCAGTTGGAATTTTTTTGGTGCTTTCCACCGGTCTAAACCGAAAGGATTTGACACGAAATGCAGACCAGCCTTCATCAGGAACCGGGGGATACACCTTTTTTGCTGAGACTAGTTTCCCGGTGTTGTTTGATTTAAATTCGCCGGAAGGTCGCTTTGAACTGGGGCTGGAAGATTCTCCGGCTGACTTTGTGCAGTTCCAGGCTTTGGCGGGTGATGACGCCAGTTGTTTGAATCTGAACCGCGTGGCTCGTCCCCGAATTTTAGGTTTTGATCCGCAAAAACTGGACGAGCAACAAGCGTTTACCTTTGTTGCCAAGACGGAAGAACTGGATCCTGCACATCCTTGGTTGAGCCTGAACCAGACGTTAGCTAACGGACAAATTCCGGCTGTGGCTGACCAAACCGTGATTAAATGGGGCTTAGGCAAATCCGTGGGCGATACGCTTATCTATCAAAATGAAGCTGGTGAACCGATGGTTTTAAAACTAGTCGGTGGTTTGGCTAATTCTGTTTTTCAGGGAAATATTTTGATAGCGGACAGCTTGTTTTTTGCGAATTTTCCTTCGGTGAGCGGTTCGCAAGTGTTTTTGGTGCAGGCTCCTGAAACCGAAGAGGAAAATCTTCGTTCGGCCTTTCGGAACTATGGTTTGGAGATTACACCAGCCAAAGAACGACTGCTGCTTTTTTACCAGGTTGAAAACACCTATCTCAACATCTTTCTCATGCTGGGTGCACTCGGATTGCTGATTGGAACCGTTGGTTTGGGAATCCTAATTTTCCGGAGTATTTATGAAAGCCGGGCACAGTTTGCCTTGTTGGAAGCAACCGGTTTCCGCAAACAAAAAATCCGGCGAATGACCTTGCGCGGCTACATGCAGCTTGTCCTTTTGTCACTGATCATCGGGTTGATTCCGTCCATTCTTTCGGCCTTGCCGAGCTTACGTTCGTCGCTTTATTTTGGATTGATTTATTGGAGCCTGGCCATTTTTGTCCTGGTGTTCGCCAGTGCTTGGTTTTGGGTCTTTACAGGCAATCGGTTAGCGATGAAAGGCAAGCTATACGAAGCGCTGAGAAATGATTAATTGAATTTTTGGCAAACAAAAAATGGGAACTGCCCGTAAGCGAAGTTCCCATTCGATCTATGATTTCGTTTTCGTGTTATCGCCGCGCCATCATCATGTGCATCAATCCACCTCCGTTGCTCACGTTGGTAAATCCTGCCTGCTGCAATCCTCGCTGTGCATAAGCCGAGCGTGCTCCGGAAGCGCAGTACAAGGTGATTTCTCTTGATTTGCTTCCGAGTTCATCGATTCGGGCGTACAACTCATCCAATGGAATATTAATGGCATTGGGAAATGCTCCGGCCTGGAATTCTTCGGGCGTGCGAACATCAACAACCAACGGCTCGTTTGATGAAGTTGCAGAACCAGATGTGCGATTACGATTGGCCATCATGGCTGATAGTCCGCCACCATTTTTTACATTGGTGTAGCCAAGTTGCATCAGCATGCGTTGGGCATAGGCCGATCGCGCTCCTGTAGCGCAATAAACTACAATTTCGCGCGATGCGTTGGTTCCCAATTCTTCAAAACGATACATGAGCTCATCCATTGGAATGTTGATAGCGTCGGGATAGGCTCCTTCCTGAAATTCCTCTGGCGTGCGCACATCAATCACTAAAGGTGAATGATCATCCGCTATTTTTTCTGTGGCTTTTTCTTCGGATTCGGCCTTGTCTTCTTCCATCGATTTTCTATCAATCGGAAGCAAATCGATTTCAATTTGCGTAAAGCCCAAGGTTCGGGCTTGCCGTTGCAAGGAGGTGTGTCCGCCTGAAATGTTGGTCACATCGTTGAATCCAGCTCCCCGCAAAGTGCGCAAAGCCTGGTGCCCTTTTTTGCCGGTTTCATCATAAACAACGATTGGTTGATTGGATGGAAGATCCGACAGCTGTTGCGATAGCAATTCCAGCGGAATATGCATGGCGCCTTGTATATGGCTTTTCTCGAAGGCAAAGATGTCACGAACGTCAAGATAAACTGGATTTTTTTCCGAAACAAAGCCATCAAGTTCGGAAACCGTAATGGATGGGCTGAATCCAGAACTGCGGTTTTCGGCCGTGTAAGCCGCCATGTTAATCGCATCGTTGGCTGTTCCAATCGGAGGCGAATAGGCAAAGTCGATGTCTGCCAAATCGCTGATCGTCATTTTTGCGGCAGTAGCGGTAGCAATGATATCCAACCGTTTGTCGGCCCCTTTGTAGCCAGCTGTTTGTCCGCCCAGCACCACACCTGTTTTTCGATCGTAAACCAAAAGGGCGGTAACTGTTTCGGCTCCGGGGTAATACGAAGTGTGATGCTCTTTATGAACAACCACCGCATCGGCATCAATTCCGGCAGCACGGGCCTGTTTTAACGAAAGGCCTGTCATTCCTGCCACAGCTTCGAACACACGCACTACCGATGTTCCGATAGCGCCTTTGTATGGATGATGGCCACCCAAGGCGTTTTCGGCAGCAATTCGTCCCTGCCGGTTGGCCGGACCAGCCAATGGAATCCGTACTTTTTTCCCACTTACGCGGTGCTCAATTTCAACCATGTCGCCGGCCGCGTAAATATCCGGATCGGAAGTCTGCAGTTCGGCGTTCACCAGTAATCCGCCTGCTTCGCCCAATTCGAGCCCGGCATCAATAGCCAGTAGCAAGGTAGGACGTACACCAATCGACAACAAAACGAGATCGGCTTCTAGCCGCTTGCCATTGTTCAGTGTCACTGACTTATCTTTAATTTCGTTGACGCCTGCATTGGTGTGCACACCAACACCATAAGCCAGCAGTTCGTTCTCAATAAATCCGGCGGTTTCGGCCTCCATCAGGCCCATCACGTGGGGCATCATTTCTACCACATTCACTTTCAGTCCTCGTTTTACCAAAGCTTCCACCATCTCCAGGCCAATAAAACCGCCGCCAACAACTACGGCACTTTTCGGACTTTTTTCTTCCAAATGGTTGGAGATTTTGTCCATATCTTCGAGTGTCCACAGCGTAAAAACATGATCAAGATCGGCTCCAGGAAGTGTCGGATTGATCGGCTTTCCGCCTTGAGCAAGAATGAGTTTGGTATACTCAAACGTGCTCACTTCTCCGTTGATGGCGTTGATTGTTTCTAGCTGGTGCCCCTGGCGGTCGATTGCTGTTACCCGCGTGTTGGTATAAACGTCAACATCGTATTGCTCCTTAAAACTTTCAGGGCTTTGCAGAATCAGCTTTGAGCGGCTTTTGATATCGCCTCCGATGTAATACGGCAGCCCGCAATTGGCAAACGATATATCAGGCCCCGCTTCAAGCATAACAATTTTGGCTGTAGGAGATATTCGGCGAGCTTTTGCAGCAGCTGTTGCTCCGGCTGCAACTCCCCCTATAATCACAATTTTTTCCATGATTTTCTTTTATGTTTTTAGGATTGGCGATTATTCAGCTTTCGCCATTTCTTTCAGTAAGTAATCTTTGCTTTTGATACCGACAAAGCGGTTGATTTCTTTTCCGTTTTTGAATAGGATGAGGGTGGGAATGCTTTGAACTTTGAATTTTTGGGCGAGTCCCTGAAATTTTTCAATGTCTACCTTCCCGACATAACTATTGCCGTTTAAACTGGCCGAAACATCGTTTAAAATTGGCGCCATGATTCGGCAGGGGCCACACCAGCTGGCCCAAAAGTCAACCAGAACCAGTTTGTTTTTTGTTTTGAGCTGAAAGTTTTTGTCTGTCAGCGTGAGCACGTTTTCATGATCATCAACCAAAGGCGTATTTTTCATTTTTGTCCGGGCAATTTTTGCCAGAATGAGAAACCCGATGATCAGCACGGCAATGACGATGAGGATTATTTTTACCATCTTGTATTTTCAAAAATTAATTCGATGCAAAAGTATGCTACACCAAAGCTGCAAGCAAGCATCGTGGCTGCTGCCTTTCCAACTTTCGGATTGAAATGGAACAACTTTTTTATTGATTTATTTCTAACTTCACGGCTTAATGTAAGCTTGCAAGCTCATGAAGACGATTTTAGAAACTGATGATGATTTTATTTGCGATATTAAAGCGCCGTGCTTTCAGACCCTTGGGCCTGATGAAGTGGAACTGGTACGGTCGGCCAAAACACAGGTTCATTTTCGCAAGGGCGACAACCTGACCAAGCAGGGTGCCTTTGCGTCGTATGTATTGTTTATTGTCGAGGGCTTGGTCAAACAGTACCTGGAAGGTGATAATAACAAGCTTTACAACCTGAAAATTTTTCAACAAGGTGACTTTGTTGGATTGTCCTCTGCATTTTCAAAAAGCACCTTTGACTATTCTACGGTTGCTCTCACGGATTGTATGGCTTTCCTGATTGAAAAAGAGGCCATAGGGCAGGTGGTCAGGCAAAATGGCTTGTTCGGTTTCAATTTTATTCAGCGGTACTGTGAGCAAAGCTCGGGCTTGTTCTCAACCATTCGAAACGTGCTTTACAAGCAGATGAACGGCCGCCTGGCCGATACCTTGCTTTATTTGAATGGTTTCAAGGCAGCCAATCCCAAAATTTTTCATCTGCTTTCGCGAAAGGATCTGGCCGATTTTGCCGGAATCTCAACTGAGAGTGCAGTCAAGCTGCTGAAAGCCTATGAAAAAGATGGCTTGATTAAATTGAAAGACAAAGACGTGGTTGTGCTTGATTTTGATAAGCTGCGCGAGATTAGTGTGCGCGGCTGAACTTGGCTTGCTTCCTGTTTTCATCGGAAAATGGATTACCCGGCTGGTGCTTTCTTTTTTTCAGAAAAACAACAAAGCTGGTCGCAGATTTTCTTGTTTTCAATGCAAAACAACAAAGCTGGCCGCAGATTTTCTTGTTTTTTGTGCGAAACAAGAAAGTTAGTCGTCGACTCTCCTCATTCGTTTGAATGGAATCCGGATTGATGCGTGAAATTTTTGAATCGGGTAGGGCTTAAAAACAATAATGGGAACCACTCGGTATGAATAGCTCCCATCCACTACTTGACGACCGAAATCATCTTTCGTGTCAGGCTACTGTTATTTTGACCGGCTGATCATCGAATCGAGGATTCTTGTTTTCAGCCCCTGGCTTTCCGGCTGAGCCTTTTACAGCTTCGCCTTCCAGCTGTCCGCTCATCAAACCCGAAGGTTGTTTTCCCGGACGAAGTTTTCGACAGCTTCTGAGGAATTCTGGTCTTGCGATCATCCTTCGCTCAAATTTCGATGTTTAACGGAACCGGAGTTCCAACGATCTCTTATTTTCTGTCCGAAACGAGTTCCTTTCAGAAAACAGCCATCAATCTTAAAACTACTTGACTGGCCGAAGCCAATCGTTTTCGTTTTAATCAAGCATGTAAAGAACGGGTCTTTGGTTGCTTAAACTTCGGCTCCTTTGTTGCGCAAACCCGGGGGTTTGGATGATTTGACGCTGGCTCAGCTAAGAGCTTTTGTCGCCTCCACATCTCCGGAGCAGTCTTTTATCGCTCACCTGATAGTATCAAATGTACATCGAAAAACCAATAGATGTCAATTATTTCGGTGTCTTTAAATCAACCAGGTGTCAACTGAAGATATCAACAATTGTTAGTAAGTCGTAAAAGCCTTGCCATACTTCTTATTTCGAGTATTTTTCAATTGTTTCCTGACCGGTTATCAACAATTTTTGATCGGTGAGCTTTTCCCGAATGAACAAATGCGGTTGGATTCAACAAAAAAAAATGCCCTCGATTGAGAGCATTTTTAAGATTTTTAGTCGTGAATGGTTTAGCAACCGGGTGCACTTTTGTCGCCTGCTTGTTCATGGTACCACTTCAGCGGATACGATGAAGGACGCTCGATGGGTAATCCATAGAGCCGATCCATTACCAAGCTCGCCAACACGCCGAGGGCCCTGGATACACCAAACATGACCGTGTAGAATGAGTGTTCCTTAATGCCATAGTGGTACAACAACGAGCCTGAATAAGCATCCACGTTGGGCCAGGGGTTTTTCACCTTTCCTGTTTCTTCCAAAATTGGTGGAACCACCCGGTGCAGTGTATTCACAATGTTGATCAGCTTATCATCTTTGACATACTTCTTGGCAAATTCCTGCTGTGCGGTAAACCGAGGGTCAGTTTGACGCAGAACGGCATGTCCGTAGCCGGGAATAACACGGCCTTCGGCCAAGGTGCGCTTGGAATAGGCAATAATTTGTTCTTCTGTTGGATTGTCGGTATCCAGCTCTTGTAGCATGGAAAAAATCCAGTTAATTACCTCCTGATTGGCGTAACCATGAAGTGGACCAGCTAACCCAAGCATTCCGGCCGCATAAGCATAATAAGGGTTACTGAGTGCAGAGCCCACCAGGTGCGTAGCGTGTGCCGATACGTTTCCACCTTCATGATCCGCATGAATCACCATATACAACCGGAGTAAGCGTTTAATTTCGTCACTTTCGTGCCCCATCATGTGAGCCAGGTTTCCAGCCCAGTCCAGGCGTGGATCCGGTTCAATATGATGATCGTTGAAGAATTGACGGCGATAAATGTAAGCGGCAATCCTTGGCAGGCGTGCAATCAGGTTCATCACATCTTCGTAAGTCGTGTCCCAGTAGTGCTTCTTATGCACGCCGGTACGGTAGGCTTTCTGAAAAATAGAATCTGTAGCCATGCTAAGAATAGCGGCACTGAACTGGGTCATGGGGCGCGCATTCTTTGGAATGGCATCAATGACGTCAAATACGTGTTGTGGCACATAGGCCCGTGTTGCCCAATCCTTGCTTAAGTTCAGTACATCGTCACGCTCGGGTATTTCACCAATCAACATCAGGTAGAAAAGACCTTCGGGAAGGGGCTCTCCATCGGGATTCAATCGCGGCAATTTTTCGCGAAGTTCCGGTATGGTGTATCCACGAAACCGGATTCCGGTTGTTGGATCTAACTTCGACGTGTCTGTAATTAAGCTTGGTACGCCTTTCATTCCAGTCATCACCTGTTCAATCGTCACATTGGCAATTACTTTGTCACCATGTTCGTTCTTTAATCGTTGGTATTCGTTGACGCACTTACTGGCTTTTTGGTAAAATCGATTCTTAATGTATTCCATTTTTAAAGTATTTTAGTTTGATTTTTTTTTTGATTTAGTGAATATTCCGGATGATTTCATCAGCAAACTCTGCGGTAGACATCAAGGTCGAACTTTCCATCATCGCATGCAGGTCGGATGTCACCCGACGTTTGGCAAAAGTATGCTCCATGGCATCAAAAACATGTTCGGCTGCCTCATCCCAGCCCAAATACTCGAGCATCATGACACCCGAAAGAATCAGGGAGCTTGGATTGGCTTTTCCAGTACCAGCTATTGTTGGTGCCGTTCCGTGTGTGGCTTCGAAAATGGCATAGCCACTCTGGTAATTGATGTTGGCGCCGGGCGATATTCCAATTCCACCGACCATCGCTGCCAGTTGGTCTGAAATATAATCACCATTTAAATTCATGGTGGCAATAACCGAGTGATTGAACGGATGCAGTAAACTGTCTTGCAGAAAGGCATCGGTAATCACATCCTGAACAACGACTTTCCCAGATTTTTTTGCTTCTTCGAGTGCCTTTTGCGCATCCAGCTGACCTTTGTCCTGTTCAATTTGCTGATACTGTCGCCATGTGAAAACCTGATTGGTAAATTCGGATTCTGCTAAATCATAGCTCCATGTTTTGAAAGCTCCTTCAGTAAATTTCATGATATTTCCCTTGTGTACCAGGGTCACCGAGGGCAGATTTCGTTTTATGGCATAATGAATAGCTGCTCGTACGAGTCTTTCGGAACCTTCCTTTGAGATGGGTTTTACGCCAAACGACGAACTTTCGGGGAAGCGAATCTCCGAAGAAACGCCCATTTCTTGAACCAGAAAATCCCGAAACCTGGTCGTATTTTCTTCGCCGGTCATAAACTCAATTCCTGCATAAATGTCTTCGGTATTTTCGCGAAAAATGTGCATATCAACCATCGACGGGTAGCGTATGGGAGAGGGGACACCCTTAAACCAACGCACCGGGCGCAGGCAAACGTACAAATCGAGCGTTTGACGCAAAGCCACATTGAGCGAGCGAATTCCCCCACCTACCGGCGTTTCGAGCGGACCTTTAATCCCAACAAGGTACTCTTTAAAACTAGCTATCGTTTCATCTGGAAGATGTTGGCCGGTTGCCTTGAAGGCCTTTTCGCCTGCCAGCACTTCCTTCCACACTAATTTGCGGGATGAGCCATAAGCTTTTTCAACAGCAGCATCTAAAACTCTTTGGGCCGGTTTTGAAATATCCCTACCAATTCCATCACCTACAATGAAGGGAATGATGGGTTGATTGGGTATTTTCAGAATCCCATTTTCGAGTTTGATTTTTTCTCCCATATTAGTTGGCTGTTAATCTACTTTTTAGGTTGGCATCAATGGCATTCAGGAAATCCTCTGTTGTCAGATAATGCTCTTCTTTCAGGTCTTTCTCATGAATGATCAAAGCCAAATCCTTGGTCATTTTACCGCTTTCAATAGTCTCAATACAAACTTGCTCCAACGTATTGGCAAAATCGATTAAAGCTTGGTTGTCATCCAGTTTTCCTCTAAAAGCCAGCCCTCGGGTCCACGCAAAAATGGAGGCAACCGGGTTGGTTGATGTCGGATTTCCTTGTTGGTGCTGGCGGTAGTGCCGTGTGACGGTTCCGTGAGCGGCTTCTGCTTCCATGGTTTTGCCGTCGGGGGTGATCAAGGTTGAAGTCATTAAACCCAATGAACCAAATCCTTGAGCTACGGTATCCGATTGTACATCGCCGTCGTAATTTTTACAGGCCCAAACATATCCGCCTTCCCATTTCATGGCAGCGGCTACCATATCGTCAATCAGGCGGTGCTCATAGGTAATTCCGGCAGCCTCAAATTTTTCTTTGAATTCATTGTTAAAGACTTCCTCGAAAAGGTCTTTAAAACGGCCATCGTATTTTTTCAGAATGGTATTTTTGGTTGACATGTAAAGTGGCCAACCTTTGGCGAGCGCTTGGTTCATACAAGCCCGGGCAAAGCCAATGATGGATTCGTCGGTGTTGTACATGGCCATTGCGATTCCGTCGCCCTCGAAGTCAAAGACATCAAACGACTGCACCTCACCGCCATCTTCGGGGGTAAACGTGATGGTCAATTTCCCTTTTCCCTTGGTCAGGAAATCGGTTGCACGGTATTGGTCACCAAAGGCATGACGACCGATACAAATCGGTTTTTTCCATCCCGGCACCAATCGTGGTATATTACTAATGATAATGGGTTCGCGGAAAACAGTTCCACCCAGAATATTCCGAATGGTGCCATTGGGCGAACGCCACATGTGTTTTAAATCGAATTCCTTCACTCGAACTTCGTCTGGCGTAATGGTTGCACACTTGATTCCTACACCGTATTTTTTGATGGCATGTGCTGCATCAACGGTGATTTGATCATCTGTTTCGTCACGTTTCTCCATTCCCAAATCGTAATACTTGATGTCCAGGTCGAGGTAAGGGAAAATAAGTTTTTCTTTTATGAAAGACCAAATAACCCGGGTCATTTCATCTCCGTCCAGTTCAACAACTGGATTTGCTACTTTAATTTTGTCCATTTCGGGTGTCTAATTTTTGATTAGTTATTTTGTTGTTTAATTAAATTTAATGCTGAGCCGGCTTTGTACCACTCAATTTGCTGGGCATTGTACGTGTGATTTAATTCGATAAGCTGCTTGCTTCCATCAGCATGTACCAATTCGACATGCAATGGTTTTCCGGGTGCAAATTCGGACAGATCGACAAAATTGAATTTGTCATCTTCCTGAATTTTATCGTAATCGTCTTCGTTTACAAAAGTTAAGCCCAGCATGCCCTGCTTTTTCAGGTTGGTTTCGTGGATTCGTGCAAAGGACTTTACAATGACTGCTTTTACGCCCAGGTGACGGGGCTCCATGGCCGCGTGTTCGCGCGATGATCCTTCGCCATAGTTGTGATCGCCCACAACGACTGTTGGGATATTGGCTGCCTTGTAAGCTCGCTGTACTTTGGGAACCTCATCGTACGATCCGTTCAGCTGATTCTTAACTTTATTGGTTTCATTGTTGAAAGCATTGACCGCGCCAATGAGCATGTTGTTGGAGATATTGTCCAGGTGTCCCCGGAAACGCAACCAGGGGCCAGCCATCGAAATGTGGTCGGTGGTGCATTTCCCAGCTGCTTTGATAAGCAAGCGGGCGCCATTCAGGTTTTTTCCATCCCAAGGATCGAATGGCGAAAGCAATTGCAAACGACCAGAATCCGGAGAAACGGCCACGCTAACAGCTGAGCCATCAGCGGCAGGCGCCTGGTAGCCGGCATCTTCAACCGCAAACCCTTTTTCTGGCAACTCCATCCCGGTTGGTGGATCCAACACCACTTCTTGCCCGTCCTCATTGATGAGTTTGTCGGTCATGGGGTTGAAGGTGATGTTACCGGCAATTGCCAATGCAGTCACCAACTCAGGCGATGCGACAAAAGCATGGGTGTTGGGGTTTCCATCAGCACGTTTCGAGAAGTTCCGGTTGAAGGAGTGCACAATCGTGTTCTTTTCGCCTTTCTCAGCTCCGGGACGGTTCCATTGTCCGATACAGGGGCCGCATGCGTTGGCAAACACGCTGGCACCAATTTTTTCAAAAATGTCGATAAAACCATCCCGTTCAATGGTGTAACGCACCTGCTCCGAACCCGGCGTGATGGTGAATTCTGACTTGGTTTTTAGTTTTTTGTCAACAGCCTGCTGGGCCAGTGAGGCCGCGCGTGAAATATCTTCGTACGAGGAATTGGTACAGGAACCAATTAATCCAACTTCGATTTTTGTAGGCCATCCGTTTTTCTTGGCTGCCTCGGCGACCTTCGAAATTGGTGTCGCCAGATCGGGTGTGAATGGCCCGTTCAGATGTGGTTCCAACTTGTTCAGATCAATCTCAATTACTTGATCGAAGTACTTTTCAGGATTGGCATAAACTTCCGAATCTGCCGTCAGGTGCTCTTTAATTCCGTTGGCCAAATCGGCTACTTCGGAACGCTCTGTCGCCCGCAGATAACGTTCCATCGATTCGTCGTAGCCAAAGGTTGAGGTGGTGGCGCCCACTTCGGCACCCATGTTGCAAATGGTTCCTTTACCGGTTGCCGAAAGGGATTTGGCGCCTTCCCCAAAATACTCAATAATAGCTCCGGTACCGCCTTTCACTGTTAATATACCTGCTACTTTCAGAATGATGTCTTTCGGCGCGGTCCAGCCATTGAGTTTACCGGTTAGTTTCACTCCAATCAGCTTCGGGAATTTCAGTTCCCAAGCCATGCCTGCCATTACGTCCACGGCATCGGCACCACCAACGCCAATGGCCACCATGCCCAGACCTCCTGCGTTGACCGTATGCGAGTCGGTACCGATCATCATTCCGCCGGGGAAGGCATAATTTTCCAGTACAACCTGGTGAATAATTCCGGCTCCAGGTTTCCAAAAGCCAATGCCGTATTTGTTTGAAACGGACTCCAAAAAGTCAAACACTTCTTTGTTGCTTTCCAAGGCAAATTTTAAGTCGGTTCGTCCGCCAACACTGGCCTGGATTAAGTGGTCGCAGTGCACAGTTGACGGAACCGCTGTTCTGTCTCGCCCTGAATTCATAAACTGGAGCAAAGCCATTTGTGCCGTTGCATCCTGCATGGCAACCCGGTCGGGGGCAAAATCCACATAATCAACCCCACGCTTGAATTCGGTCACTTTTTCCGGTTCAAACAGGTGGGTGTACAGGATTTTTTCAGAAAGTGTCAGTGGTTTTTTCAACACTTCTCTGGCCTTTTCTATACGAGGACCAAAATTCTCGTAGGTTTTCTTTATTAAATCTAAATCAAACATATTGTGGTTTTTAAAACAATTGTATTCCAGGGTTGACTAATCTCATCTTTTTTAACAAAAACGGCCTGCAAAGGTTTCCGCTTAGGGGCTTAAGATATCAAAAAATCCGCCTTAAGATAGCTAACTATTTGGCTATTTTAAAACAGGTTTCTTTATTTAGAATAGATAAAAAGAAGTGTTTTGAATGGATTTATTTTCTGAAAATATGTTCCATTGAGAAGAGAGCCCTGGAAAGCTTTTCAGAAAGATTGTCTTAACAGGTTGATTTTTAGAAATTAAAAAAACCACCAAGATCATTTGGTGGTTGACTATTGTTTGATATTTAAGTTCGAATTACGGAAGAAAACTGAGCAAAGTATCGCCACGAAGTCCTCTTCGGAGTGTTTCCAACGGGATCACTTCAGTTTCGGAAATATTGCCCAAATTGACATTGGCTCCCAACAATTTGATGAACCAAACTTGCTGGCTTTTGAGCGGGGCTTCCCATAAGATATGTTCTGTGTTAATTTCTTTTTTAATATCCATGATCAATTGGCTGTTGGCTGACCCGTCTTCCTGGTAGATGCCCATGTTTCCGCTTTCGCGGGCTTCGGCGATTACTTTCCAGGCACCGGCTTCCAATTCACTTTTCATCCACGAAACCCATTCGGCATTGCTAATTTCTTTTCCCCTAAGTTTGGTTCCAACTTCCGAGAAAACTTCGAAATCCCTGGCCAGGTCAGTGATGTACTGACATTTTTTACCGTGTTCAATCGGCAGGACGCCGTCAGAAACTTCGGCGGTTTCCACGCCACTTTCTGCAATAAACTTTCGGTAGTCGTCGAACATGTTTCGGGCTACGAATGCTTCGAAAAGCGTACCGCCAAAGTATGGCCTGATACCAGCTGCCTTATACAGGCTGATTTTTTCTTTTAAATTGGGAGTCAACAAGCCCGTTCCAAAGCCAAGCTTGACAAAATCCGTGTATTCTGATGCTACTTCGCATAAATCCTCTGCCTGTCGCAGGCTTAATCCTTTGTCCATCACCATCGTCAGACCTGATGATCGCGGTTTTTCAGGGCGTCCGGGAATAAACGGTAAGTTGAAATTCATGGTTAATATTTGGTTGATTGGTATTCTTTTATGAGCCTTTTGATGGATTCGTTTTGTTGTGCTTTCGGGTAATAATCAAAAAGATCGCTGTAACTGTTGAAATCAGCTTTTAGTGCGATTTCAAAATAATCGGTAGCCGAACGTTCTTCATCGTTCTCCAGCAAATAGGCTGTCAGCCGATAGTTGATATTTGAATCGTCAGCAATAATTTGATTTGCTTTTTTCAGAATGTCGATGGATTGTTGAAGCAAGCCTCGTTCGTACTGCATTTCGGCATACGAAATCCAGCTTTCCCTGTTGTCGGGGTCCAGGTTTGTGGCCATGTCGAATGCGGATTCGGCTGGCTCGTAAAGCCCGAGCTCGTGGTTGATTTTTCCATACATGAGCCAGAAATCGGGATTGGTATCATCAAGTTTGAGCGCTTTTTTTACTAGCGACTGGCTTTCGGTCAGGTTGTTTTCAATCCACATCACCAAGCCGGAGCCATACCAGGCAGAGGCATTATTCTTATTCAGGCGAATGGCTTTGCGGTAGTTGACAAGCGCTTCGTTGTACCGGTCCAGGTTCAGGTAACACTCACCCAAATAGCAGTAGGCATCATCATTCTGTTTGTCGACTTCAAGGTATTCCAGGTAACACGCAATTGCTTCCTCGTGCTGGTTGTTGTTCGACAGGGCATTGGCTTTGTTGAAAAGCGCCTGTTCAAACTCGTCATTCAGTGCGATAGAAAAGTCGTAAGCTTCAATGGCTTTGTCGTGCTGGCCAATGCGGTTGAAGGTGATTCCGAGGTTGTACCAAACCGATGGATTAAACGGATCGATATCGAGGTATTTGTTGTAGTACAGAATGCTTTTCTCGTCCAGGTTGTCTTTGTCGCAGTAATAGGCCAGTTCATAGAGCACCTGTTCATTTTCGGGATTGGCTTGGTAGGCACGTTCCAAAAAGGAAATGGCCTTTTGAATTTCGCCGGCCTGTCCGAGTGTGATGCCAATATTATACAGGAGCTCATCCTCTTCGTCGTAATTGTGGAAAATGGCTTGTTCGTATGCGACGATGGCATCATCAATCTGCTCAAGCATAATCAGTGCCGAGCCTTTGATCAGGTAAACATCAGAATTGCTGTCTTCGATTTTTTCGACAAGACGGATGATTTCAAGTGATTCTTCAACATTTTCATCGACTAACAGTAGCTGAGCTTTTTTGATTTGAAGAGCGATGGATGAGGGATGGATTTTCAAGCCGTTGTCGATAGCCAAATTGGCCAGGCTTACTTGTCCTTCCTCCAAGAAATAATCCACGATTCCTTCTACTTCAAAAACATCAAAATAGTCAGGCTTGTTGGTATTCATCATCGTCTCGAAGCGTTTGACGGCTTCTTCTATTTCCTCACTGTCGTAAAAGTCCCTTGAGTCTTCTTCCATAGAATCCAAAATTGCAGCTGCAAATTTAATAATACTTTTTAGAATTACTTAATCCGGCTGGTGCTCTTTTCGCAATAAGTCGTTGACTGTTTTTACCGGATTGAAAGTCAGGATTGGAACTTCCACAAACAGCGTGTTCCAATCAGCCATGGCCCCGTTCCAAAGTCCCGGAAGCTCCTGGGCCTTTAATTCTTTTCCGTCTTTTGACTTGTAGGAGATGAATCCCGTTTTGGGGTCCCTGTATTTTAGAAGATCGTAACTTTCTCCTTTGTAGTTTTTTGTTCCACATACCAAATCAACCGGATTGAAATGGGTGGCATTTTGAACAATGTTCTGTTGTTGCTTGTCGGATAGGTCCACCTGCACACTTTCGGCAATTTGTAAGGAGATGGAATCATCGGCATTTTTCGCCCAGAACGGGCCTCCGCCGGGTTCTCCTTCATTTTTTACTATACCGCACACGCGGATGGGGCGGTTGAACTTTTGCTTCAGGTAGTGATACAATTCTTCTTTTTCTGAATAGTACTGGTTTGTTGGTGGTTTGACATTGAGCACGTTTTCAAGAAAACTTGAAGCTTCAGAATAGAATTTGCTGTCCAAGGCGGTGTAATGACGCTCATCCAAAACCTGCTGGTAGCTAAAAATTCGTTTTTGGTAATTAAGCAGCAGTCCGGCCAGGGCTTTTTTGTATTTCACGGTTTCGCCTTTCAGGTAATCCGGCACCACATTGTCAATGTTTTTGATGAAGATCAAATCGGCGTTCAAATCATTCAGGTTGTCAAGCAAAGCACCATGGCCGCCGGGTCGGAATAGCAGGCTGTTGTCGTCATTTCTAAATGGTTCGTTTTGCATGTCCACGGCAATGGTGTCGGTTGTAGGCTTCTGCTGGCTGAATGTTATTTCGTAGCTGACTTCAAATGCTTGTTGGTAGGTGTTTTGCACTTCCTTGAGGTGCGTTTCGAAAGCTTCCTGGTGTTCGGGCGAAACCGTAAAATGGATTTTCACCCGGCCGTCCTTGTCTTTGGCGTAAAGCGCGCCTTCCACGGCATGCTCTTCAAAAGGTGTTCTCGATTTTTCGTTGTATTGATGAAATTTAAGCAGGCCTTTGGGTAAATTGCCATAGTTTAGTCCCGACTCGGTTAAAACCAGCTTCAGAATTTCCAGTTTCGAAAGTTGATCAATCGGTTTATTCGCGGTCTTTTCCAAATCAGCATAAAAGGCAAAGTCTGTAAGCTGGTCAAAAAAAGTCTGGATGGCTTCATTCTGCGTCACTTCTGCTTCGCTTGCTCCGTTCTCAAGTTGGTCAACAGCGGCGTACAAATCTTTAAACATGCGGCTGGCAGCGCCCGATGCCGGAACAAACTTCAACAAAGAAATTCCTTTCTCCAATTGATGTTCAAAAAAGTGAACAAACTCATCAACGTGTGATCCATCCAGCTGGATGATTCCCTTTCCGACGGTAGCAGCCTGGATGACTTCCAGAAATGGAAATCCATTTTCAAAGTTTTTGATTTGTTCTTTTACGGTGTTCAGGTCACTTCCTCTTTCTTTGATGAAAACCAAATCTTTGGCACTAAACATAGTTGGATGATTTTTGAATTACGTTAAAATTAACTAATAGGACTTAGAATTGGAACGCCCGAAAGCCGCGAGAGTTCTAAAGTTTTCAACATTTGTTGATAAATCCCGGGTTGGATTTTCATTTTCAGACGAATAGAAATCTGTATGGAGGCAGCGTGGGGGAGTTTATCTTGTGTTTTTTGATGAGATTGTCAGTTTTCAGCCCGATTTGCTTTATTTTCGCCCCAGATTTTGAGTTATGACTGAACAGCTTTATCCATGGGGGCATACCCGGCGCTACAATGATTTTCCGACTTATTTCAGAGGAAAGTTTAGCGAGCGGGTGCAGAAAGTATCGGTCGATGCCGGCTTTACTTGTCCGAACCGCGACGGCACCAAAGCGCTGAATGGCTGTTCGTATTGCAACAATCAAACCTTTCAGCCAGACTATTGTCGTCTGGAGAAAAGCATTTCGGAACAGTTGCAGCAGGGCATCGATTTTTATTCGAAGAAATACCAATCGATGAAGTTTCTGGCTTATTTTCAAGCCTACTCCAATACTTATGCTGATTTGGCTGTTTTAAAGGCGCGTTACGAAGAAGCTTTGAATCATCCGAGAATTGTTGGGCTGGTTTTGGGAACCCGTCCCGACTGCGTGAATGCGGAGATTCTGGATTATTTGGCTGAACTTTCAAAGTCCTGTTACGTGATGGTTGAATATGGCGTTGAATCGGTTCAGAATAAAACCCTGAAGCGGATCAATCGCGGACACCAGTTTGCCGAGGCCAAATGGGCCATCGAAGAAACGGCCCGGCGGGGCATTCATACCTGTGCGCATTTAATTTTGGGGCTTCCGGGCGAAACACGGCAAGATTTGCTGAACCAGGCCCGAACGATTTCAAAATTGCCGGTTGAAAACCTGAAACTGCACCAGCTTCAGATTCATAAAGGCACACGACTGGCGGTTGAGTTTAAGCGGCAGCCAGATGATTTTCATTTGTTTACGGCAGAAGAATACCTCGATCTGGTCGTGGATTACCTGGAACTACTGAATCCGGCAATCATTGTCGAGCGCTTTGTCAGCCAGGCACCGCCCGGCTTGCTAATTGCGCCCAAGTGGGGCTTGAAGAATTTCGAATTCGTGGCGAAACTTGAAAAACGCCTGGCCGAACGCAATACCTGGCAGGGAAGGTTGTTTGGGTAGTTTCAAAATCCAAAACCCAAATTCCAAAAGCCAAGCAAAGTTGCAGTTTGCAGAAATCGAGCATCAAGAATCAAGAATCAAGAATCGAGCAGCAAGGATCCAGCATCCAGTTTTCAGTCGCAGTGCCAGTTTCCAGTTTCGCCCAACCACTAACTAGTCAATCCTTAAAAACAA
>NZ_LGIA01000202.1 GCF_001270965.1 Sunxiuqinia dokdonensis
CCACCGGCACCAGAAAGGAAGAAAGCAGGCTGCCCAAAATTCGTGCTGAACAGGGAAATTAATGCGCTGGAATAGGCTTTTTCCTTGTTTTCCTTTTGCGAAGCGAAACGGAAAAAGCCGGTTTCCATGCCATAGGTTAAAATAACCAGCAAAAAAGCCATGTATGAGTATAAGTTCGTAACCACACCATACTCAGCTGTCAAAAATATAAATGAATAATACGGAACAAGCCACCAATTGATAAAGCGTCCAACGATGCTGCTCATGCCATAAATGGCTGTTTCTCCTGCTAGTTTCTTAAATGAGTTCAAAGTTCAAAATTTTGTCAAAGATAGGGATTCAGGCTGTTTTTTTTCATGCAAAAAGATTTTGTTTGGTTTCAGTCTTTCAAAGTTTGTGTATTTTTATTGCCTCAAGATAAACCGAATCAAAAAATGAAGTTTAGAATATTCCTGGTCGTACTGGTATCATCGTTTTTCGTGGGTTTCATTTCGTGCTCCAACAAATCGCAGAGATCGCGAAAACCAGTTGCCAAAATTACCATGCAACCTAAAAAAAACCAATATGAATTTGGTGATTCGATGACCATTTCAGTCGTTGTAAAAAATAAAGATGGAGCATTGAAAGACTCAAAACTGTATATCAACAACGAATTGGTTACAAGCAGCGATGAGCTGGAGTTTTCTTACTCCATTGCCAATTTAAATGTATTGGGCAAACACAGCATTAAGGTACTGTCAACCAAAACCGATGGGGTAGAGGGTGTTACCTTTCAATCCTACGAAGTGGTTTCCGACATTAAGCCCGAACAGTATGGTTACGAAGTGGTCAACACCTATCCGCACAATGTTGAACATTTTACGCAGGGGCTCGAAATTCATAACAATAAATTTTACGAAAGTACAGGAGAAAAAGGCAAATCAGGAATTTATCAGTTCGATTTGAATTCTGGAAATATTCTTAAATCATTCAAAATGGAAGACGAGTATTTTGGTGAAGGAATAACCATTTTCAACAATAAAATTTACCAACTGACCTACAAAGCGCAGAAAGGTTTTGTGTATGATTTAAACAGCTTTGCACGCATTGATTCATTTACTTTCGACACGCCTGAAGGTTGGGGATTGGCGCACAACGGCACCCATTTAATCAAAACCGACGGTTCTGAATTCCTGCATTTTATTGATCCGGAAAGCTACCAGGTCGTCAAAAAAATTCAGGTGTACGATGACAAAGGCCCGGTAAAATTTTTGAATGAACTTGAGTTTTACGAAGGGGAACTTTACGCCAATATCTGGACAACCAACAACGCCGTAAAAATTGATCCTAACACCGGAAAAGTGCTGGCCAAAATTAACTTCGAAGGCTTGCTTTCGGTACTTTATAATCCCGATAAACCAATTGACGTTTTAAATGGAATCGCCATTCATCCTGACAATGGAAAAATGTATATCACCGGCAAACTTTGGCCCCATTTGTACGAAGTAAAACTGATTAAAAAAGAGTAGGCGCCTGGCCTCCACCGTAGTTTATTTTTCCCAAATGCTTGTATGCTCGTTCGGTCACTTCGCGTCCGCGGGGTGTGCGTTTAATAAACCCTTCCTTGATTAAAAAGGGTTCGTACACTTCTTCAATTGTTCCTGAGTCTTCGCCTACAGCTGTCGAAATGGTCGAAATACCAACTGGTCCGCCATTAAATTTATCGATGATAGTAGTCAATATTTTATTGTCCATTTCGTCCAAACCATGCTGATCGATATTCAAGGCTTCGAGTGAAAAACGGGTAATTTCCAAATCAATTTTTCCGTTTCCCTTTACCTGTGCAAAATCGCGCACCCTGCGAAGCAAAGCATTCACAATACGAGGCGTACCACGGCTTCGCGAAGCAATTTCGACGGCCGCCTGATCTTTTATTTCCACTTTCAAAATACTGGCCGAGCGTTTGACAATACCCGTCAAAATACTGAGATCGTAATACTCAAAGTGAGCATTAATTCCGAAGCGGGCCCGCAGCGGGCTGGTCAATAATCCCGACCGGGTTGTGGCCCCAACCAAGGTGAAGGGATTTAACTCTAACTGAATGGAGCGTGCACTGGGACCTTTATCAATTAAAATATCGATTTTATAGTCCTCCATAGCCGAATACAAATATTCTTCGACAATGGGGCTTAAACGATGAATCTCGTCAATGAAAAGTACATCGCTTTCCTCCAGATTGGTCAGCAAGCCGGCCAAATCGCCAGGCTTATCCAATACCGGGCCGGATGTCAACTTTAAACTCACACCCAATTCATTGGCAATAATATTCGATAAGGTGGTTTTACCGAGTCCGGGAGGACCATGCAGCAAGACATGATCCAAGGCTTCGCCACGCATTTTTGCAGCTTGAACAAAGACTTTCAGATTTTCTACAATTTGCTTCTGACCTTTAAAATCATCAAAGGTCAGTGGTCGCAATTGCTTATCAAAATCCACATCTTTTTCTGAAAATGAATCGTCGTGAAGATCTATTGGATCGGACATAAAACTGTACTTTTCTTAGCGAACAAATATAGCTTTATTTCATGAAGAGTTGGCGGCCTCAGCTATTTTACAATTTCCAGATCCTGAAAAATCTGATTTAGCTTTTCGATATCAAAAGGCTTGGCCATAAATTCGTCCATCCCATACGAAATGCATTTGTCGCGATCGTTATCCATTGTGTTTGCTGTAAGGGCAATAATAGGCGTTCGGTTGCTTAAGTTGTTCTCTGTTTCCAGCTCCCTTATTTTTACAGTTGCCTCCAACCCATCCATCTCCGGCATCATGATGTCCATCAAAATAACATCAAACCGATCTTCTTTAAACCTGTCTAAGGCTTCCAAACCGTTATTGGCAATGGTAACTTTGTGATCGTATTTCTTCAAACTAAACGTTACTATCCTCTGATTCAGAATATTATCTTCTACAAGCAATATTGAAAGTTTCTCCTCCATCCACGAATTCGTTAAGCTTTGTAAAGTTAATTCTAAAAAAAGACAAAAGGAAACCCCAATATCCCAAGAATTTTCAAATGAATTTCATCTAACAGCTATTTATTATTTATAGTTTTAAATGAAATTAAAAAATGAATAATATAATAGGGTGTTGATTGCCTGTATAAATTTTTGGGCTATTCCTTGCATTCTTAAAAAGGCCCATGTTATTGCTTTTTTGTTCACTGTTTATACACAGCTATTAAAACAGTGAATCAGATCAATGCAACTTTAATTAACAGTTGTTGATAGCTGTGTTTTTTGATTTTTTATTTGCTGTTGAACGAGGTTTTGATGTTGATTGATTGCGTATGATTTTTTAAAAATAATCCTTGATCGTTTGCTTTAAAAATGCTATTCAAAATCAGAATCCGGATTATAAAATATAATTTTGGATTTTTATTTGTTATCAATTAACAACAGCTGAGAATTAATTAACAAATATTGAAGTTTTTAAAACACTAAAAGGGAGCGATTTAAAATTTATGACGGAAAGCTATAAACATCTTGTTGATAAGCTCAATGCGTACATTAGAAAGTACAATTTTTATCAGTTTATGAAAGGGATTATTCTTTTTATAACACTGATAATCAGTTATGTTATTGTCGTTTCTACGATTGAGTACTTTAGCTTTTTGTCTTCCACTGTTCGGCAGTTTTTATTTTTCTCATCGGCTTTGTCTTTCGCTGCGGTCAGCGTTTTTTATTTTTTCATACCCTTATTTCGCTTGCTTGGCTTGTTGAAAACGATGGATTTTGAAACAGCCGCGGACTTAATTACGAAGAATTTTTCAGAAATTGACGATCGGCTATTGAATATTATAGAACTGGCCAAGCTGGAAAAGGAATCATCGGATTCGTTGGTTTGGGCCAGCGTCAATCAAAAAATCAATCAAATCAAGCTATTTGATTTTTCAAAGGCTGTTTCTTTTAGAAAGTTGAGAAGGAGTGTATTGCTTCTCGCAGCGCTCGGGCTGTTTGGAGTGGTTTTGTCTATGGTGTTTCCCGGTGTTTTTACTGAAGCATCGCAACGGCTTCTGGCTTATGAGCGAACGTTTCTGAAGCCAGCGCCATTTAATTTTGTGGTCATCAACGATAGTTTGCAGGTAAAAAGAGGCGACCGGCTTAGTTTGACGGTTATGTGCGAGGGGCGGCAGGTTCCCGAGATTTTGTATGTAAATATTGGAGGATCAAATTATTTGATGAATAAAAAGGACGACTTGTTTTTGCACGAATTGGAACACGTGAACAACAATTTTACCGTATACTTCACCGATCTGACCCACCAGTCAGCGCGGTACAAAGTTGAAGTTTTAGCGGCTCCGGCTATTTTGGATTATACGGTTGAGATCGTTCCCCCGGCATATACTGGATATGAAACAAGAAAGGAAAGCATGCTCGGTGATTTGGAGGTGCCGTATGGATCAGAAATTAGCTGGCTCTTTCAAGCTATTGATACGGACTCACTTATTTTTAAGCTTGATGGCGGAAGAGTTTCCGCGGAGGAAGTCAACAAGGAATATCGCGTGAGTACAGTGGCGAGGTCAAACGTAAACTATTCGATATCAATAAAAAATGAGGATTTTGACTATGATGATTTGTTGAGCTTTTCGATTGAAGTTATTCCTGATTTGTACCCCGAAATCAAGGTGGTGCAATTGCGCGATTCAACCGAGTTTACCAGGTTTTTCTTTAAAGGAAGTATTAACGATGATTACGGCTTTCATCGTTTGGCTTATCATTTAGTTATTAATCAAAATGATAGTTCAATAGTTTTGCCTGTTGCAGAAAATTTGAGTCAGCAAGACTTTTATTTTACTTATGATTTCGGCGATTTGGCTGGTGTGGTCGATCAGGTTGATTACTATTTTTCGGTGCGCGACAACGATTACTTTCATCAGTATAAAGAATCAGTTTCGGAAACTTTTCAGTTTAAGTTCCCTTCGAAAGAAGAATTGGATGAGCTGGATGATCAAAATTTTCAATCGTTGGAAGAGTTGATGGCCGAAAGTATGGAGTTGTCAGATGAAATACAGCGGGCGATTGAAGATTTAAAGTTCAAAAGTTTGAGCGAAAATTCTTCGGGATGGGAAAAGCAACAAATGGTTTCTGAGATTCTGAATAAGAAAAATCGCTTGGAAGAAATTTTGAAAAAGGTTCAGCAGAAGAATTCGGAGATGAATAATTTGAGAAATTCTTTTAGTGAAGAGAACGCAGAATTGATTAAAAAGCAACAAGAGGTGGAAGAGCTGTTGAATGATGTTTTTGATGAGGAGCTTAAAAAGTTGTTTGAAGAATTTAATGAACTTGCTAAAGATTTTGATCAATCTAAATTTAATGAATTGTCCAACCGGTCGGAGATGTCGATGGATGATTTGTCTAAACAGCTGGAGCGCAATTTGCAGATGCTGAAAAGAATGAAAGTGGAGCAAAAGGTTGAAAATGTGATAGATGGATTGGCTGATTTGGCTGATAAGGAGAAATTGAACGCCCGCGAACTGGATGAGAATAGAATATTTGAAGAGACCCGGGAGAAGGAGCGTGAAAATCGCAGGGATTTTGAGTCTATTAAAGACGATTTGAAAGATGCCTTGAAACTGAATGAGTCGCTTGACAAACCTATGAATTTGCATCCGTTGGATTCGGAGTTTGAGAAGATCAATTCGAATTACGACGAGATCGGGGAGATGCTCGATAATCGGCGGAAGAAAAAATCGGTAGAGGAAATTGAGAATAATGCGAAGAGTTTTGAAAATGCTTCCTTTAGTCTAGATCAAATGTTAGCCATGAATCAGCAAAAGGAAAGCATGGAGAACATCCGTGATTTGCAACAAATTTTGGATAATCTGGTGTACTTGTCATTAAGGCAGGAGATGTTGCATGATCAAGTGCGCGCTATGACCGAGAGTGATCCGCGTTTGACAGAGGTTCGCAAGAATCAGGATCGACTCATCAAACAGAGTGGCGTAGTAAAAGACTCGCTTTTTGCGGTGGCCAAGCGTACGCCCGAAATAGGAAATGTGGTCACAAAAGAGTTGATGAAGCTTGAGTTTTCAATGGATCGCGCCTTAAGTGAATTGGTTGAGAGTCGATTTGGCACAGCGGTGAGCCATCAGCAAATGGCGATGACCGCTGCCAACAATATGGCTCTGTTCTTAAATGAAGCTTTAAACAACCTTCAAAAACAAATGGCCAGTTCAATGCCTGGCGATCAGCAATGTGACAAGCCTGGGTCGGGACAAGGCAATAATATGAATATGCTGAAGGATGCGCAGCAGGGCATCAAAGAGCAGTTACAACAAATGATTGAGCAAATGAAAAGCGGCGAGTCGGGTGGCATGAGCGAACAGATTGGGAAAACACTGGCGCAACAAGAAATGATGCAACAGATGATTCGGCAGTTAATGATGGATTCGGACGTGGGCAGTTCGGCAAAGGAGCAACTCAAGCAAATTAATCAATTGCTGGAACAGAATAATGTCGACCTGGCCAATAAACAAATTACAGCGACGATGATAAGCCGGCAAAATCTAATTCTCAATAAGTTACTGAAAGCTGAAAAGGCAGAGATGGAAAGGGATGTTGAAGATGAACGGGAGTCCAAAACGGTTGATGAGAATTTTTACAGTAACCCAATAGAGTTTTTTGAGTATAAGCAGCAAGAAAAAGAACTCCAGGATGTAATTGAGAGAAATGCATATCAGTTACGAATTTTTTACGATCGAAAGTACAGGGAATATATCAATAATTTAAGAAAGGAAAATTGAAAAGGAGACTCAGTATACCATCTCACCTAACTTATTTGTATGATGTTGAACGTTTCATACAGTCATTTTTAGCCGACGCCGGTTTTCCCGAAGCGCTATTTGGTTCCGTTATTTTATCTGTTTGTGAATCTGTAAACAATGCTATTTCACACGGAAATGGCCATGATATTAATAAATTGGTTGAAATTAGGATTGAATGCGACAGGCGCAGTATTTCGATCGAAATAGAAGATGAAGGAGTGGGTTTTGATGTACATGAGGTGCCCGACCCGACTGAGACACATAACATAAAAAACGAACGAGGAAGAGGAATATTTATTATTAAGAATTTGGCAGATAATGTGACATTCGAAAATAATGGATCATTGGTAAAAATTAAATTTGAATTGAGTCGTGAGCATCAACTTTTACTTTGAAGAGATTGAAGAATTTCAACTAGACCTACCGAAATCCAAAAAGTGGATAAAGAATACCATAAAAAAAGAGGGGCGAGAGCCTGGAGAAATCACTTTTATTTTTTGTAGCGATGATTACCTGCTAGAGATCAACAAGCAGTATTTGGATCACGATTATTATACTGATATCATCACTTTTGATTATGTTGAAGGGAAAGAAATATCAGGCGATATCTTTATTAGTGTCGATCGGGTCAAGGAAAATGCTGCTACTTTTGGAGTGGATTTTCAGAACGAGCTGAACCGAGTGCTTGTCCACGGTGTTTTGCATTTGTTGGGTTACAAGGATAAGAGCGCTGATGAAAAGAAA
>NZ_LGIA01000203.1 GCF_001270965.1 Sunxiuqinia dokdonensis
ATTCACCAGCGACTCGTAGTATCTGTTTCTTTTCTCCAAAATTTCAGACTTCAACAGGTAAGCTTTTTGGGTCAGCTCCTTTAATCCGGTGGCCACGGATTGATCCAGGCACGCATCAACAAGCTGATTGGCAATCAGCAGATTCCCTTCATCCTTATTGATTTCGGCCAAAATCAGGTTGGCATTGATTTTACCTTCCAGCATGTTTGTTTGTTCAAACACGTCGAGCGATTGGCCTGCGTACTGACGAGCAAGTTGAGTATTCCCGGTTTTCATGTACGTTTCAGCGAGGCCCACCCAACCGATGGCCAAATAAAAATTGCTAACCTCTTGATTTTCAGCTAAGTCAAAAATCTGATTATAGTACTTCAACGCCATGTCATATTGCGCTTTATCCTTGTAGATTTCGCCAATATTGTTCAGCACAACCACTTTCCCCAAGATGTCGCCGTTCAGCTCGTAGGTTTGCAATGTTTTCCGATAATATTCCAGTGCCAAATCATAATCTTTCCACGCGTGATAATTCACAGCGATGTTGTTCATGATTCGTGAAGCAATGATGTCGTTTCCTGTTGATTCAAAATAGTGCAGCGCATCGGTCATGTATCGGAGTCCACCGGCCCGGTCACCTTGGTTGGTCAAAATTGATCCAATATTGAATTTTGCCCGTGCCTCCCAATCCGGCAAGCCTGCTTTACTTGCTTCGCGGCGGGTTTCTTCGAGCAGTTGCAAGGCCTTTTCGTAATCGCCGGTATTCATTTCGTAGGCCGAAAGTGCGCTCAATCCAATGCTAATGAACCTGGCATCGTTCAATTCGCGGGCTTGTGCGAGTCCTTTCGAAACATATTTTTCACCTTGAACAAACTCGCCCCTCGAAATCAAACCAGTGCCAATGAGCAAATTGGCATGACAAATCTGATTTGTCCTCCCGGTTTCGGCCAGCAGTGCCATCGCGCGTTCGGCATACTCAATGGTCTTCACCGGGGTCACGTACAGGTAATCTTCCGACAGGTTCAAATAAGCATCAACCAAATCATCACCTTCCAAGTTTGGTAAGAGGGCGAGTAAACTATCTATTTCAGAAGTTTTGTTTTGCCCATGAACTGACAGCATGGCCAAAAAGATGAGTAATAAAATACCTGTTACTAATCTTCTCAAGGTAAAGACTTTAAATTGACAAGTATAAAAGTAAACTTATTTATTTGTTTGCCAAACCAATTTACGAGAACATCAATTGATACGGCCGTTCAATCTCATTTTTTAGTTCATCCAGTCCAAAATTTCTACTTTTACGAATGTACTCCCGTCCATCGAAAAGAACCTGAAGCGTAGGAACAGCAAAAATCCGGTTTTGAGCAGCAAGTTCGGGTGACTGATTCAGGTTAACGTAGAACAGCTTGATCTTGGGGAAATTTTCGGTCAACATCTCACCAACTTTGGGTTTCAAAACCTTACAAACAGAACATTCGTCGGTGGAGAAATAGATCAGCAAGGCGGGCTCCGTGCCCACCACTTCATGGTATTGGTCCAAAGTGTGAATGATGGTAAACATACCTATTTAATATGCGCCAATACTTAGCAAAACCAGCGTGCAAGCTTCTTCGGCTTCAATGCCACTGGCTTTTAACCGGTCTGCAAAAGCTTTATTTTCTGTTCCCGGATTAAAAATGACCCGACGGGGTTTTATCGATTCCACGTAATCGTAAAAATCGACTTGATTTTGCGGTCCAACATATAAAGTAACCGTATCAATTCCGCCATAGTCTTTTTTCTCCGTATCAAAGATAACGTCGTCCACCTGACCGGCACGGGGAGCGATGGCAACCACCGAATGGCCATGATTACGCAAAGCTTTAATTGCCTTATTTGAATAGCGTTCCGGTTTTTCGCTGGCCCCAATGACCAATGTTTTCTTGCTCATGATTCTTTTTTCATCAGTAAATAATTTGTTTTTTAATGGTCTGATGGAACTCACATGTTGCTGAAGATTATTTTCATTCGTGTTTGTGTGTGGAGCAACATGTTCGTTTCATTAATAAAACAACGGCATGTGCCGATATGCCTTCTTCACGACCTTCAAAACCCAATTCTTCGGTAGTGGTCGCCTTAATTGAAATGGCATCGGCATCGGATTGAAGCACTTCGGCCAACTTTTCTTCCATAAACGGGATGTGGTCCTTCAGCTTTGGCTTTTGAGCGGCGATGGTTATATCGGCATTACCAAGCGTGTATCCTTTGGCTTCAATCAGCTCTTTCACTTTCGACAAAAGTATTTTACTGTCGATATTCTTAAAATCAGCCGAATGATCTGGAAAATGAAAGCCAATATCCCGAAGTTTCAGGGCTCCCAACATGGCATCGCACAGCGCATGAATAAGCACATCGCCATCGGAATGGGCTACTGTTCCTTTATCGTGCTGAATGAGAACACCGCCCAGCCAAAGGCTTTCGCCCGTTGCTAAACGGTGTACATCGTATCCGTAACCAATTCGAAATGGCATCATTACCGTTGATTGTTAAACGATTCAAAATCAAAGGAAAGTGAAAAACGCAGGGTATTTTCCAAAGGATGATTTCGCTGGGTTGGGATCAGATAGGAAAAATCCAAGGCAAACACATTCAATTTTAATCCGGCGCCTGCAGTAATGAATTTCCGATTCCCCTTATTCTCGTGCTCATAAAAATAGCCGGCACGCAGCGCAAATTGCTCATTGTACCAGTATTCCGCACCAAAGGACATGGTGATCTCCTGCAATTCTTCCTTCATTCCTCCGGGAGCATCGCCAAAGGAGCTAAACATACCGGCAATCACCGACTTATCATCACTAAATCCGCCACCAACAATATCAACGCTATCTGAATTCGGCGTGGGAACCAATAACTTATTGATATCGAAATAAAAACCGATGGTGTTATACTGATCCATCTCCGATTCGTAACCGACACCCAACTTCAGGTTGGTGGGAATAAAATCCTTGGTTTCGCCATCGGTGTAGGAGATTTTGGCTCCAATATTCTGAATATTGATTCCGGCTGAGAAGGTCGATTCTTTCCGGTTAATCCGCATCTCATTCTGATAATAAAAAGCAACATCGGCAGCAAATGACTGGCCGGCCGTTGACGGAACGCCATTAACCAGCTGTCCTCCAGTCAAATCGGAACGGATATACCGCATAGCCACCGAACCCGAAAAAGCTTCGGACAACAGGCGGGTATAGCCAAGGTCAAAAGCAAATTCGTTTGGACTTTGCTGACCTTCAAAAGTCCCAAATTCACTCATAAACGAAATATCACCCAAAGAAAAATAACGGAGCGAAGCACTCACCGTTTGGAGATCGTCCAATCGTTTGTAACCAACCAGGTAGGCGAGATTGATATCGTCAACCAGGTTGCGCAACCATGGAGTATAAGAGAGCCCAATCCCCATTTCGCTTTCAATAAAAGCATACTTGGCCGGGTTCCAGTGCTGTGAGTTCATGTCGGGCGAAGAAGCAACACCAGCATCACCCATGGCACCAGCGCGCGAATCGGGTGCAATGGTTAAAAAAGGCACCCCTGTTAAAATGGTGTTAGCTCCCGTGGTTGATGAAGTAGCTTGTGCAAATGCCTGGTTCGAGGTAAAACCAAGTGCCATTAAAACTACAAGAACTGCGAATCGTCTTTTCATTATACCTGTTTCAAGAAATTAAAATGCAAATATAGACCTATTGTTACAGAGTTCCCAAGCTGCAACGCAAAATAGAAAACGCACAAAGGACTGAAAAAGTATGTTTTCAAAGCTACTAATAGCGTGAAATAATTATTTTTCCGGTTTTATTGGCTGAATAACCGTCATCGGCCGTAATTGTTACGCGATACAAATAAGCCCCATCGCGAATTAGCATCTGGCTTTCGTTGATTTTCCAAACCAAAGGTAAACTTTTGGTTCCGTTCGAGCCCAGTCGTTGGTTCAAAACATCGACCAAAGTTCCGGAGAAATTATATATTTCCAGTTGCGTGTCGAACGAAACACCCGGCCGGTTATGGGTAAAAACGATGTTCGTGAAATCACTGGCGGGATTGGGAAAAGCTTCGACATCGACGATTTCAAGATTTGCATCCACCACAAAATGAATTTCAACTTCGGTTGAATTATTAAGTACGTCCCACACCTTCAACGTTAAAGTATGTTCGCCAACGCTCAAATTGTTAAGCGGAAAAATCACTTGTCCCTTCTTATAACTGTCCTTTTCACTCAGATAATAGTCATTCAGAATCATAATATTGGCGTAGTCGCCATCGAGCACAGCTGTAATATCGTGCCCAATGCCCACCCCAATGGTATTGATTCCATTTTCATCTTCCAGATCAGCGATTAACACGGCATTTTTCCCAACCGCATCACCCGGACGGAAGTCGCGGTCATTCAGGTAAAGATCAACCCGGGGCCCTTCAGTATCGTTGATTGAACCGTTGGAGGGACCGCCAATCTTAAAGTTTTCAAAAACACCATGTGCGTCGGTCAGACCATTGTTGGCATAGTAGCTGATTTTCCCCTGGTCAACCGCGTACGAAATATCTTTCGGCACAATAAACGAGAACTCGAACTGCCCGTCCGTAACCGTTGTCACGCCTTTGTGAATGATGTGATCCTGCATTTCGAAACCGAAAGGCGCCTGGCCGCCATTGCCCAGCGTCTGCACATCGTATTTTTTATCATATACCACTGCCACTAGCTCACCGTCGAAATTCTCCAACCGATTGCCCGCATGATCCGCTATTCTCCCCGCAATGGTCACAACGGACAAAGCACCGATTGTGTCTGTCAGTTCCGAAACGGATTTGCCGTTAACGGTCTCCGTTTCCACCGTGTATTTTGGGAAAGCCAAACTCAGCGCCGGGTCAGCCAGCAAGGTGAAATTTCGTTTATTTATACCCGTGCTAATGCCGTTTTTTGAACGCTTCAATACATCGCCCATCCGCAGTTTGTTATCGTTGGCATCCTGACTAAACACATGCTGATAAAATTCTTTATTCAGAATGAAATTTGGGTTTGAATAGACCACACGGGTGGTACTAAAAAGCCCGATTCCTCCGCCATTTGGGTTAAACAAGATGTGTTCGCCGCCCGATTTTGCATCCGCGTCAAAGCGACTGATTTCACAGGTTGCCGTGACAAAAATGGGAAGTTTATCGTAATTCGACCAGCTATCAATTTCATTGGTACCCAACACTTTTTCATGAGCCAATGCCGTTTCGTTCGCATGTCCGGTATAATTCAGGATCAGGACTCCTTCTTTTACCCGGTTATTGATTGCCGCGGTCACATCAGGATACCGTTCACCACTCGTGGTGGATTTTTCTTCGTAGGCATCGAAGTAAATTTTATCGGTATAAAACGCCGGATTTGTTTCATTGACAATCGTTGCCAACTCTTCGGCCTGGCTCATGTGGGTATTGGCATCCTCATCGTCGCCAATAAAGGCAATCACATTTCGCCATTCGCCCAACGAGTTTGCACTGGCATAATTCTTAATTTTATCGACAGCTACTTTTGCTTCAGCAGGCGTGTTGGCAGGAATACGGCCAATACCCAAATCAATCAAGCCGGAATATTCGCCCTCGCCATCATCGAGTAAAACAAAAAAATCGTCGGTCACAAACGACGAGGTCGGCAACAACGAATTGGGCGATTGATAGGTTAGAATGAAGTTGGTCGCCTGCCCGCTGATGTTTTTGTTGTCGTAGCTGCCATCGCCAAACAACAGTACGTATTTCAAGGAAGAATTGGGCTGATCGTACAACATCTTCAGGAAGTTCCGAATTCCGGCAACGTCGGGGACACCGCCGGAAAACTCATTGTAAATTTTGGCTGGCGTCACCACATAAACAGCCAGCTGATCGGTCTGCTCATGAAACTGCGCCAGGCTATTCGCTTCGTTTAAAAAATCGGGATGGGCCACAATCACCAGATCCATGCCCGAAAGCTGGTGCAGGTTTTGGTTGCTGACATCGCCGACCCATTCAGGCTCGGGTAAAGCCGCACTGGTTCGAAAGGCAGCAAACTCCCGCAATTCGTCGGTTGCGACTTTAAACCTAACCCGGTCGTTTTCTGTTGAAAATGCTATTGCTTTAGGCGAAGTAAAATCCGTGACATCCCAAATTTGCAAATCGGTTCCGGAAGTCGTCAGTTGAAACTCGGTGATATTTCCTGATCCTACAGATGCCAAATCCCGAAACAACAGCTCACCGTCCACTGCCAGCCTCCGCCTGTAATTCATGCTGATAAAGTCGAGCCAGGCATACGAGTTGCTGTTTGACGCGCCATACCTGAATGCCACCGAAACCGAGTTCCCCGGGCTGGCTATTTCGTACGACTGGCTTTCCAAGTCAGCATACAATGCAATGGCATCGCCGGTATTAACTGCGGAAAAGTTGATGGCATCCACTGCAGAGCCATTGAGTGTCACATCGAGTTTTGAAGGGCTGCCAGACCGGCCTGCGGCCTCAACCCAAAGTTGGGCGGATGCTCCGCTCGCGGCATTAATCATCGGCAGCGCGACAGACCGGCTTTGCCCGCTCGAAAACTTTTCGCCAAACCAACGGCGTCCCGAATGGATTAAATTCTCAAGCTCCAGTTCGTGGAAAATTCGCTCATCGAAGGTTGTGGTTTGGTGGGAAATTTCGCCTGTTGCTTGGGGCGAGGCTTCCAGGTTTTTCGCACTCCCCTGGTCTGACAGAAAATAATAAGCGTAATCTGAATAATCGTTCAACTCATGAAAAAACGAACCCGTTTCATCATTCGGTTTCCAGCTTACTGTCCCGGTTGAATAGAAGAAAATGCAATCGTTACCTTGGCCATCTTTTGCATGAAGAATGGCATTCTGCTCCAAATCATCAAAGTAAAAAGCATCATTCATTTTGGGCAGCATAAAACCACCATTGCCGTGCAAACAAACTGATGCCGGATTGGAAAAGCCCCAAGCTTGCAACTGCGAATAGGTAATTTTATGAACGCCTGCCTTTGACGTTCTGATTTTGCCCCACTTGCCGCCCGACAAAACGGAAGATGATTTCCAGTCATTCGTTTGAACTGAGGAAGATTTCACTGCTGTTGAAGTGATTCGGATATCGAAAGAAACCAGCTTTTTAATGTTTTGACCTTCGCGAATCAACGGAACAAATTCAACGATCGCCTGGTATTTCCCCTTCGACCGAATATATTTGGTGGTGATCGATAACTGCTCTTGAATTGACGGATAAGCTTTATTCAGACTTGTTTTCACCGGTTCAAAAACCGGATTAATAATTTCAATGCGCTTATTTGAACCCTCCAGCTCCACAATTTCGTGATAAACCGATACACCTTCTTCATTGACGAGTGCATCGGAGAACGTAGCCAGCAAGCCCGTAACATCTCGGTTCCAGCTGATGTCCCGATGTAAATCCTGCCCGCAGACAGACACGGACAAAAAGATTGATAACCAAATAAAAAGGAGCTTTTTCATCAACGTTAAACTTCCCGGTTAAAATTTAGACTTGGGACAAATGTACATTATTGTAAACAAAGGCCAAACGCGCCCGATCTCAAATTTTGGCTTGTCGAATTTAAAAATCGTAAAAATACAAAGCGCATTCAACAGTTTCTTATTAAAAACTTGTATTGCCCAAACAATAAGAATAGAACAATTTAGTTATATTTGTGCATAATAAAATCAAACTGATTATACAGATGATGAAATTTAAGGCCTTAGTATTTTTAGGTTTGGCTGTCTTAGTGGCAGGCTGCGGGTTGTTGGGGAAAGGTGGAAAAGCTAAGAAAACATCAAGTACAACCGGATGGGAATACAACAATCCAGACAACGGGGGTTTTCAAGCCGATGGTGACTACAATCAAGTGACAGGCCCCGGACTCACGTTTATTGAGGGTGGAACTTTTACGATGGGACGTGTGGAGCAAGATGTGATGTACGACTGGAACAATATGCCTCGCCGGGTAACGGTCGCTTCCTTCTACATGGATGAAACCGAGGTATCAAACCTCGATTACCGCGAATTCATATTCTGGCTGGGTCGGGTTTACCCCGAAAACCCCGAAAAAGTGCAAATGGCTCTGCCCGACACCTTGGTTTGGCGCAAAGAACTGGGCTACAATGATCCCTACATACAAAATTATTTCCGGCACCCGGCATACAGCGACTATCCGGTCGTTGGAGTCAGCTGGCTGCAAGCCGACGCTTACTGCAAATGGAGAACCGACCGGGTCAATGAAAAGATTCTGGTCGACCGAGGCATCTTACAGCACGACAACACGCAAGGCGGACAAAACGTGTACACAACCGACAGTTACCTGGCCGGACTTTATCAGGGAACAGAGGGAGAAGATCCTATGCAAGATGCAGCCGGCAACGCACGTGAGTTAAAGTGGGAAGATGGTGTGCTGCTGCCAAGCTACCGCCTTCCAACCGAAGCCGAATGGGAATATGCCGCTTACGGCCTGATCGGAAATGCCGACGGTGAATTGCTGACCGAGCGCAAACTGTACCCTTGGAATGGCAGCTATTTGCGAGACGATTCAAAAAAGAACCGGGGCGACCTGATGGCCAACTTTGTTCGTGGCCGCGGTGACATGATGGGTATGGCTGGCTCATTAAATGACAATGCCGACATCACGGCGCCAGTCAATTCATACAATCCGAATGATTACGGCCTCTACTGCATGGCAGGAAATGTAAACGAATGGGTTGCCGACGTTTATCGCCCGTTGAACCAACAAGACGTAGAAGAATTTCAGCCCTTCCGGGGCAATGTCTTCACACAATACCGCCGCGATGCTGATGGTAATCTCATACGAAACGAATATGGCGAATTGGTACAGGACACCATTGCCGACTACCGTAATTTTGAAGATGGCGACTACCGGTCTCAGATCATTGAAGGACCAGACTGGCAGGCGATGCAAGACCAGCTATCCACCGAAGACATGTATTTGAAATCGGAAGACGCGGGTCAATTTGCCTCACTGATTTCGGACAATGTGCGCGTGTACAAAGGTGGGTCGTGGAAAGACCGGGCCTATTGGTTAATTCCCGGCACCAGAAGATACCTGGAACAAGACCAGGCGACCAACGACATTGGTTTCCGCTGCGCGATGACCAGAGTAGGAAGTCCGCAAGGATTCTAAAAAATAATATTTCCCCATTATAAACCTCATCTGGCAGCTGCCGGATGAGGCTTTATTTTTCTAACTAGATGACGACAGAGCAACTGTATCAACGTTTTTCGGAGCACCCAAGCGTGTCAACCGACAGCCGGAACATTCAACCGGACAGCCTTTTCTTTGCCCTGAAAGGTCCCAACTTCGACGGCAACCAATATGCCGCAGATGCACTTGGTAAAGGAGCAGCCTGGTCGGTGGTGGATGATCCGACCCTGCCTGACAACGAAAAATTCATCGTTGTTGAAAATGTGCTCCAAGCCTTGCAGCAACTGGCCGCCTTCCACCGCAAACAGCTAGGCATTCCGGTGTTGGGCATTACCGGGTCGAATGGAAAAACCACCACCAAAGAACTGATCGTTGCCGTGCTTCAACAAAAATACCAGGTAACGTCCACGCAGGGCAACCTGAACAACCACATTGGTGTGCCGCTGACTTTGTTGAAGATGAACGCCAATACCGAGATCGCTGTTGTTGAAATGGGCGCCAACCATCCAGGCGAAATTGCTGAGCTTTGTCAAATTGCTGATCCCGACCTTGGAATCATCACCAACATTGGGAAAGCACACCTCGAAGGTTTTGGTTCATTTGAAGGCGTGATCCGAACCAAATCCGAATTGTACAATCACCTGCGGAAGAAAAAGGGGGCTTGCTTTATCAATATTGACAATGAGCTTTTAATGAAGCAGGCCGAGGGATTGGAGCAACTGACTTACGGGAGTTCAGCACAGGCACAGCTTCGTGGCGAGTTGCAGGCATCGGCCTATTATTTAACCGTCAAAGCACTTTTCCCAAAAGGATGGCTCTATCTGAAATCGAAACTGATTGGCGCCTACAATTTTGAAAACCTGTTGGCTGCCGCCCGCATCGGCTTGCATTTCGAGGTCGATCCCCTGAAGATCCAAAAAGCCATCGAGCAATACATGCCAACCAACAACCGCTCGCAACTCATCACAAAAGGAAGCAACAAAATCATCTTGGATGCCTACAATGCCAACCCAACCAGTATGCTGGCGGCATTAAAAAACCTTGAATCCATCAACCAGCCCAATAAGATGGTGATTTTGGGCGATATGCTTGAACTGGGCCCAGATTCAAGTGAGGAACACCAAAAGATTGCAGATTATTTAAACCAACAAGATTTTGAGACCATCCTGCTCGTTGGCAAAGAATTTTCAGCAGTACAAACAGGCACAAAAACAAAGAAGTTCGACAATGCCGAACTTCTTTCTGACTACCTACGTCAACAAAAACCATTGGAGAATAAATTAATCCTGATCAAGGGATCACGCGGGATCAAACTCGAACGAGTCCTCGACCAAATCTAATTGTACCCTCCGATCAAATGGAAAATTAATGAACTGGTTTTTCAACTTTTAATACTTCCGAAATCGCTTGTTCCAAAGTTGCTTTGGGTAAAGCGCCCTGGGCCATTTGTGGCTGGTTGTCTTTAGGAACAAACAACAAGGACGGAATGCTCTGAATGCCGAACATAGCCGACAGTTCGCGCTGATCTTCCGTATCCACCTTATAAATTTTGATGGCTTCTCCGTATTCCTTTTGAAGTTCTTCCAAAACAGGAGCTACCATTTTGCATGGGCCACACCAATCGGCATAAAAATCAATTAAGCAGGGTGTGTCTCCTTCATATTTCCAATCTTTATTTTGCTCAAAATTGAAAACTTTCTCTTTAAATGTCTCTTTGGTTAAATGTTCTAACATGATGATCTGTTTTTATTATACAAATATATACACTTTTAGATATTTCGATATCAAGAATTGTTCCGTTTGTTTTTATCTCCCGGAATTCCCCATAAGGTAGAGAAATAATTGTAATTTTGGCACAGTTTTAAACAATTTGTCACACTTGGCGCTTGTAATCAAGTTTAAAACCCATTATTGATTCATGAAGAAACACCTGAAACACCCTATATTTTCTATTATTTCGAAAGAAGCGGACCAACTGCAGCAACCCTGCTTTGTGATCGGCGGTTTTGTCAGAGATTTGCTTTTGAAGCGCAACTCACCTGATATTGACGTGGTGACTTTGGGCAGTGGAATTGAACTAGCCAAAAGAGTTGCGCGTCAAATTGGCCCGAAAACCCCGGTGAGTATTTTTAAAAACTTTGGTACGGCCATGCTGAAATACCAAAACCTGGAAGTTGAATTTGTGGGCGCCCGAAAAGAATCGTACCAGCACGACTCCAGAAAACCCACTGTGGAAGACGGCACGCTGGAGGATGACCAAAAACGACGTGATTTTACCATCAATGCCCTGGCCATTTGCCTCAACCACGACCAGTTTGGCGAGTTGATCGATCCTTTTGGTGGCATTGATGATTTAAAAAACAAGATCATCCGCACCCCGCTCGAACCGGGCATTACCTTTTCGGATGATCCGCTGCGCATGATGCGGGCCATTCGTTTTTCAACCCAGCTCAACTTCACCATTGAAGAAGAAACCCTAAAATCAATTGCAGCCAATAAAGACCGAATCCGGATTGTTTCGAACGAACGGATTATCGAAGAACTGAATAAGATCATTTTGGCCGACAAACCTTCCAAAGGGTTTAAACTGCTGGAAAAAACAGGTTTGCTCAAGCTGATCTTCCCGGAACTCGACCAGATGAAAGGCCGGGAGGAAGTCAACGGCATTGGGCACAAGGATAACTTTTACCACACACTGGAAGTTTTGGACCGCATTGTGCCCAACACGGATAATTTGTGGTTGCGCTGGTCGGCCCTGCTGCACGACATTGCCAAACCCCGGACCAAAAAGTTTGTACCAGGCATCGGCTGGACCTTCCATGCCCACAATTTTGTTGGCACCAAAATGATTCCCGGTATTTTCCGGAGGATGAAGCTGCCCATGAACGAAAAGATGAAGTACATCCAGAAGATGGTTTCTTTGCACATGCGCCCGATTGTGCTTTCGGAAGAAGAAGTGACCGATTCGGCCATCCGGCGCTTGCTGTTTGAAGCTGGCGATGATATTGACGATTTGATGACGCTTTGTGAAGCGGACATTACCTCGAAAAATGAAGCGAAAGTCAAACGCTACCTGAAAAATTTCCAACTGGTTCGGCAAAAACTAAAAGACCTGGAAGAACGCGACCACATTCGCAATTTTCAGCCCCCCGTTTCAGGCGAGGAAATCATGGAAGTCTTCAACCTTCCGCCCTCGCGCGAAGTGGGCGACATTAAAAACGCCATCAAGGAAGCCATTTTGGAAGGTGAAATTCACAACGACCACGACGAAGCCTTCGCATTCATGCTGAAAGTAGCGGAAAAGATGGGGCTAAAGCCGGCAGAAGAATAATTCAACGCACTCCAACATCGAACAGACTTTCAAGCCCACTTTTGCGATAACTGATTAACGGCCCGGGCTATTATCCAAGTTCTTTTCATCCTGAAATTTACCGATGCCACACTTTTCGGAATATCATGCTTTTGATGTTCCAAAAAAGCGCGTAAACGTTGACAAGAGCACTTTTTCATTGACCATATGGTCTTGTCCGGCCACCTTTTCAAAAGCCGCGCCCGGGATGGCTTTTGCTATTTGTTCGCCCACAACACGGATACTTTCAGGGCTTTTGCTCCCAACCAGGATGAATGTCGGATTTTTGATTTCCTTGAATCGGTTTAGCGGAGGAAAGTCCTTTGTCAGTTCAATATCGTAGGCCAGTGTTGGTGCCAGCGTGTGCATTTCTTTCCAACCGGGGAACAAGGGCAAGAACCACACAAAGAACTTCGGCATCCCGATACCGCTTAAAAAGGTCTTCATGGCCCGTTTATTATTTTTCTGCGACAGTTGCGCCATCACCTCCTTGCCCAATGCCTCGTAATCTGCCTTGTAACTTTCCGTATGGACATAAGGCGGATCGTAAACAATTACCCGATCCACTTTATCCTCCAGCCGCAACGCAGCTTCAAGGGCCAGGATAGCTCCTGACGAATGACCATACAAAAGCGCTTTGCCGCCACAAGCATCGATTAAAGCTTCCAGGTCGTCAACCTCCTTCGACACCGTGTATGGCGCTGTGTCCGAACTATCGCCACGGCCGCGACGGTCGTAATTATACACTGTAAAATGCTTCGAAAAAACTTTGGCAGCTTTCAAGACCGGGGGGAATTTGCGAAAGCAACTGGCCCCTGTGATATAAATTAAAGCTGGACCTGAGCCGCTTACATCGTACGCAATCCGGGTGCCATCTTTCGATGTTACATATTTCGCTTTCGTTTCCATGATATTACCGTTTGGATTCGGAGACAAATCTCGGCAATAATCTCGACGGCTTGGAAGTGTAAATGCGACAATCTTAGTGACTAAATGCGACACCCAGGGAGGTAAAAACGCTAAACCGAAAAGACTCATTGGACCCATTCATCCCGCATGGCTCTTTCCGGGTAAGCTTTTAAGCTCTTCCGAAGAGCAGGATTTATTCATTTCAGACATTTTGCTTTTAATCTCTAGCGGCTTTTTGTCTCTGTGCGTAGGGAAAGACACAAGCTTTGGCGGGTGTGGCAGGCATGAGCGGCTTGGCAATGTGTGTGGCTTTGGTGTGGGGTATTCATATTTGTCCTCCCACTCCTTTAAATTTCTCAACGAACGAAGCTATCTTTTGAAAAACGCTCTGTTTCTTTGTCAAATACTGAGGGTTTAATGGACTCATTTTCGGCAATAGAGCATTCAATTCAGTTCCGTTTTCGCTTGCGTACTCTCGTCTTAAAGAAGTCGAAATGTATCGCTTTGCTGCTTCTTCATTCAGATTTTCTTCAGTAATTAATTCTGTAGCTTCGGCCTTTTGTTTCCCTTGTGCATAAGTAAAGAAGGAGTCAATTATACTTGCTTTGTCTTGTATGGAATCAAGTTCGGTTTCATTAATAAAATCAACTACTAAACTTTCTTTAG
Source organism: Sunxiuqinia dokdonensis (assembly GCF_001270965.1). Classification (GTDB taxonomy): domain Bacteria; phylum Bacteroidota; class Bacteroidia; order Bacteroidales; family Prolixibacteraceae; genus Sunxiuqinia; species Sunxiuqinia dokdonensis. Next base: position 14,109 of record NZ_LGIA01000203.1, read on the forward strand.
CTCTGTTTCCTATACTCGAACGAATAACCCTTCGGATTTCTACTATTAATGAGGCTTTGTCTTTGGTCTTTTTGTTATGCTCAAAAATTAGTTCAAGGATATAATCAAGATTTATTTCTTGTGATTTAAGCAGGTCGATTTCAAAGACAACATCATCCCAATCAATGGTTGATTCCTCTGCTTCTTTTCCGCTTTTCTCTCTTCTCAACCAATCACGAATATCATTGTAAGTGGAGCGATAATCTTGAATAGTCCGTTCAGCCAGCAATTCAATCTTTCGCATGGCGGCAATGTCTTCATCAGTAACAAAGTGCGTTTCCTTGAATTCTTCAACAGATTTTGAGTCATTCAAATCTATTGATTGCAACGCTTTTAGATTGGTAAACTCATCATAATTCTGGAGTATATTCTCTACTCTTAAATACTCACCAAACAACTTTGCAAAGTCCTTTTTATCCTTTTCAGTTGCTATCTCGTCAGTGTTAGGAAACTTTTCGTTGAGTTCATTTACGACCTCAATGTAGCCTCTTCGGGCTTCTCCAGTTGCTATGTCTGTGAAACCTTCCAAATACTCTTTATAGCTTTTCTCTAGTACGACATTTTTTGTGCTACTATCTCCGTAAAGTGTAATGGCATCAACCGCGGCTTTCTCTAAATCTCTAAAGGTGATGATGTTTCCAAAAGTCTTTGTAGCATCATAAATACGGTTGGTTCGTGAGAACGCTTGCATCAAACCATGATAGCGAAGATTCTTGTCAACGAACAATGTATTGAGTGTTGGAGCATCAAAACCTGTCAAAAACATTCCAACTACAATGATTAGGTCAATATCCTTGCTTTTTACTCGTTTCGCGAGGTCGCGATAGTAGTTTTGGAATTCCTTACTTTCAACGCCATAACTGGTTTTGAACATAGCGTTGTAATCGTTGATGGCTTTGGTCAAAAACTCTTTTGCACTTTGATCCATTGCTGAAGGCTCAAAAGTCTCGTCAACAATTTCTCCAATGGCGTTTTGTTCTTCGTTTGCAGCAAAAGAAAATATTGTTGCGATTTTCAACGGCTTTTCACTGTCTTTTTGCAGACTATTTAGCTCCTCATAATAGCATTTAGCGGCATCAACACTACTCACGGCAAACATGGCATTGAATCCTGTATTGCCACCTTTGGTTCTATGTGTTTTTTGTCTGTAATTATCTAGGATGTATTGTGATATTTCCTTGATGCGAACAGGGTGGAGTAAGGCTTTTTTGTTTTCTGCCGCGCTTAGTTTTTTTTCGTCAATTTCTGTTTCAATTCCTTTAAACTGCGGACGAACATCATTATAGTCCACCTTGAATTTGAGTACTTTTTCATCTCTAATAGCATCTGTAATTACATAGGAGTGTAATTCACGTCCAAAAACACTGGCTGTGGTTTCTGCACCTAAGGCATTTTGAGGAAAAATGGGTGTTCCTGTAAATCCAAATTGAAAATACTTTTTGAACTTTTTTTTAAGATTCTTTTGAGCCTCTCCAAATTGTGAACGGTGCGCTTCATCAAAGATGAAAACGACTTGCTTTTGGTAAATAGCTAAATCACCCTCACTTTTCATGAGGTTATTTAGTTTTTGAATTGTCGTTACAATGATTTTATTGTCGTCCTTTTCAATATTTCGCTTTAAACCTGCTGTGCTATCCGAACCATTCACACTATCTGGCGAGAACCGCTGATACTCTTTCATGGTTTGAAAGTCCAAATCCTTTCTATCAACCACAAAGAATACTTTATCAATAAAATCAAGCTCGGTTGCTAGTCTTGCGGCTTTAAAACTGGTAAGGGTTTTACCCGAACCTGTGGTATGCCAGATAAATCCACCACTCTCATTGGTTGAACATTTTTTGGCTTGATACGAACTTTTTATTTTCCATAGGATTCTTTCGGTAGCTGCAATTTGATACGGTCTCATGATGAGCAGTGTATCACTTACGTCAAAGACGGAATAGTTGAGAAGGATATTAAGTAGGGTACGCTTTTCAAAAAATGTAAGCGTAAAATCCTTTAAATCTTTTATCAGAGTATTATCAGCCTTTGCCCAATTCATGGTAAAGTCAAAGCTGTTTTTATCTCGTTTTACCGTGTTGGCAAAATAACGGCTGTCAGTTCCATTGGAAATGACAAATACCTGTAAGTATTTAAAAAGTGAGTTTTCACTATTGAAGCTTTCTTTGCTGTAGCGGTGTACTTGATTAAAAGCCTCACGGATAGCAACGCCACGTTTTTTTATTTCTACTTGTACTAGCGGTAAACCATTCACTAAAATGGTTACATCATAGCGGTTGGAATGCGTTCCCTTCTGTTGGAATTGAGATATTACTTGAACTTTGTTGCGAACGATGTTTTTTTTGTCCAATAAATAGATGTTCTGAATATGCCCGTCATCAAAGACAAAATCATGAATGTAGTTATCGTGTATTTTTCTTGTTTTGTCTACAATGCTATCTCCTGGTTTATCCAAATACTCCTCTACAAATCTTGCCCACTCTCCATCCTTAAACGCCATATCATTTAGCGCTTCCAATTGCACTCGTACATTAGCCAACATGGCTTCAAGGGTATTTAGGTTTTTAGGATTTTCATATCCTTGATTGGTTAAGTCTTGGATAAACTCTCGCTCAAGTGCGGATTCTGTTTGGTAGCTTACAGGAGCTTCATGAACCTCTGAGTACTTCGTGTATTTGTCGAGTACAATAAAATTATTTGATTCCGCTATGGTTTTGTATGTTGGCATATTCCTTTCTTATACTAATTAATTGCGGATTTGAAACCGTACATTCTCTTTACTTCTCCCACTAAAAAACCCAAAACCCTTTTATCATTATCCTCTATTATTGAAACTTCTTCACCATTGTGCTTAGAATGGCTAGACAGGTTGATAATTCGGTTATAATATGCTTGCCGAGATTCTTGCGGTAACAGTTCTTCCCAGTTGTTGAAGCCTAAAAAAGTGGAAGTCTTTTCAAACAAATTCCGTAGAAAATTGAAGTGATATTTTTGAATGTCACCTGATTCTACCACTTTTTCAAGTTCAGCCAAAAGAAACAGATGATAAGAGAATGGAGAGTCTTTTGTTTGCTCGATAAGTGAGAACGTGCCGTCAATTAATTTCTCTAAACGCCAATTCCTTTTCTTCTTCATTCGATTAAATTCATTGAAAAGCACATTATAGAATAATGGATTGTGCGTGGTAATTATGAATTTCAATTCAGAAGTACTCGACTTAATTAACGAAGCAATATCTACCGCTAGTTCAATAAGGTGCGTATCATCTAATGAACTCACAGGGTCATCAATGAACACATATTGCAAGTCATTAAACTGTGCTGTCTCTCGGTCGGCTTCTTCTGCCACATTTAACACACTAATGGTTTGCTCCATTAAGCTGTAAAAAACACTCCAGATAAAACAGCTTTCCTCTCCCTTAGAAATCTTTACAAATTCAGAACTTGATTCATCACCAGTTTCAAATGAGAAACGTATTTCAGAAAAAGCTTCATCGAATTTTGGTGTTAATTTATCGTTGGTGTAGCGTTGAAAATGGGATGATATGTTGGGTTCTTGTCCTTGTTCTACAAGTATCCAGTTTGTGTAGCTGTTGAGTTGTATTTTTAACTTCCTATCGGTATCGTTGTCCAAATCGTTATCCCAATAGAATAAATCTTCCGTAAACGCATTATAATAAAGCATTTTAACGCCTGATTCCTCTTCGTTATCGGGATCTTTCGGTGCTATCAATTCTTTGAATTCACGAGATAGTCGTGTTTTTCCTGAACCATTAAAGGCATAGATTAACTGCATTTTTTTATCTGCATCTCTCAGCGTTGTTGCTATTTCTGTTAAAGACTGTCCCATATTACTCTTCTAAATTATCTTTAGGAAATGTTAGCAATTTGTCCCGATAGTAATCATACTGTTTTCTTCGGGCCGAAAGCTCAGCCGAAAGCTCAGCCGAAAGCTCAGAAAAGTAGTCAAGCATCTTAACTATCTCACGTTGCAAGGATATAGGAGGAATTGGTATGACTAGATTTCTTAAATTCCCAGCGTTCAATGCTGGTATTCCATCAAATGTGCATAGTGCATGAATATCCTCTTGCATCTCTAGCAATAAATGATAGAGGAATCGAATCTCCATCTCAAGTTCGTCCTTGATCGTAACGGAATAATTTAAATTCCCTCTAAAATATTTCCCCTCTTGCCATGTTATCGATCCTACACCAGCACCTCTCGTTGTTATACCAATGGGATCATTATCAGTATTCCACTCATTAATATAACCTAGTGGATCTCGTCCACTATTTATAACTGGATAGATACCAGGGTTAGCCGAAATTTTTTGTTTGCTTACAGATTGTCCCGTTTTTATTTCTGCAACTTCTCCTAATGGTTTAAATAATACAGTAGTGTTTTCTTTATCAAGCTTGCCACTTCCAAACTCCTTAATAATTGAGGTAATGTCTTTTCTTAAAGTCTCGATCTTGCCAACGGTTTCGTTCAGTTCTGAGTTTAAATCATCAATGTTTACACGCTCTCGTTTATCTTGTGCAGCAACATATGTACTTACTGTGAGATTATATTCTTTTTCAGCAATTTTTGTGTTGTTGATTAGTTTAGAATAAAATTCAACATCTTCTTTTTGGTTAAATAACTCTAAGATTCTATCAATGTGCATATCTGATAGCACATTATTATTGGTCTCTCTGTTATAGAAATCCTCACTGCTAGCGTCAATAAATTGAATAAATGTGTCAGTCTTATGCTTTGAAAGCACTAGGATATTAACTGAAATAGTCGTTCCGTAAAATAAATTTGGAGCTAACGAAATAACCGTTTCCACGAAGTTATTGTCGACCAAATACTTTCTAATTTTTTGTTCTGACCCACTTCTATAAAAAATACCAGGAAAGCAAACTATGGCTGCTCTACCTTTGCTTGAAAGGTAGTTTAGGCAGTGAAGTACAAATGCAAAATCTGCTTTCGATTTTGGAGCAAGCACACCAGCAGGAGCAAACCGGTCATCATTAATTAAAGTTGGGTCATCACTTCCAATCCATTTTACAGAGTATGGTGGATTTGATACGATGGCATCAAATGGTTTTTCATCACGCAAATGTGGTTCTCGAAGTGTGTCGCCTAATACAATATGAAACTTGTCGTAATTGATGTTGTGCAAGAACATGTTCATACGAGCCAAGTTGTATGTGGTGTGGTTTACTTCCTGCCCGAAGAATCCTTCCTCAATGATGTGGTTGTCAAAGTGCTTTTTGGCTTGTAAAAGCAAAGAGCCAGAACCTGCTGCTGGGTCATAAATCTTGTTTACAGTTTTCTGTCCATGCATGGCTAATTGGGCAATGAGTTTTGAAACGTGCACAGGAGTGAAGAATTCACCACCCGATTTCCCTGCATTGGAAGCATATTTACCAATTAGAAATTCATAGGCATCCCCAAAAAGTTCTATTTGATTGTCTTGAAAGTTTCCAAAGTTCAGCTCAGCCACACCTTTAATTACGGCTGCCAAACGGCTGTTTTTGTTTTCTACGGTATTCCCAAGTCTTGAACTGGTCGTATTAAAATCAGCAAACAATCCTTTTATGTCTTGTTCAGATGGATAGCCATTTGCCGAACTTTCAATAGCGTTAAAAATGGCTTTTAAGTCCGTGTTGAGATTAGAATTGGTATTGGCGGTTTTGGCAACATTGACAAAAAGCTGGCTAGGGTAGATGAAGTAACCTTTGGTTTTAACTGCATCATCTTTTATTTCTGGGGTAATTACATCATCCGACAAGCTTGGATAGTTTACATTTTCATCTCCGCCTTCAATGTAATTGGTGAAATTCTCACTGATAAAACGGTAGAAGAGAGTCCCTAATACAAACTGTTTAAAATCCCATCCATCTACAGAGCCACGTACTTCGTTGGCAATTTTCCATATTTTATTTTGCAGTTCTTGCCTTTGTGCTATGCTCGTCATTCTTTGTCCTTTATTAAATCTTGTGGTTTAACTCCTAGTATTTCAGCAATCTCGAAGAGTACTTCAAGTCTTGGCTGTTGTCTGTTTTGAACATATCCATTAACCATGTTGTAACTTTTTCCGAGTTTTTCCGCCAGCCAAGTTTGCTTAATTCCTTTCTCTTCAAGTACTTCCTTTATTCGGTTCATGTCCGCATAAAATTATGTCGCTAAAATAGCCCAAATTTTCCGTTTATCTCATTTTTCAATATACATTTCGTTCGTTTCCTTGTTGGTCTGTCCGAGCGTGGGCAAAAAAATAGGCTCTTTTGGTTTTTTGCGTTTGGCTTGAGGGTCGGCAAAAACCAAATGTGCCTATTTGCGGGTCGGCTTTTTCAGCATGTTGTACAAATTGTACTTCAAATATAGTTGTTAGCTTTCTTTTCCCTAGGTTTTTACCCTCCCCTGCCCTCCCTGATTTTTCAGGGAGGGTGGCTCGGCTTGCCATGACAGGGTGGGTCAAATGCTAGGCACTTTGACCTGCGGGTTGTTCGTGGCGGGTGCCGTAATCAACAATGATGCGGGCATTTTTGTACCCTTCATAAAAATCCGGATCCGTGCTTTCAAGGCTCACCGCCAGCTTGTCGATCTGTTTTTTCAAGAGTTGATCGGCCTTAACGAACAACCCTTTGAGTTTTTTGTTGGCAGCTTTCCGCTCGGCCACCGAAACGCGGTTGGCCGGAAGACACGCCCGGTAGCGTTGTGTTTGCTCTTCCAGGGCCACCACATCGGCTTCCGTAATGTTGGCCGAGGCCAATGCTTCGAGGTGTTCGCGCGCCAGGCTGGCCATTTCGTCGGCCGTATTGGCTTGTTCCAGGTCGCGTTGTTTTTCAAGGTGCGAAACCGGAAAATCAGTCTTCATCAGCAGGTCATTGTTTCCGGTACGCGCTGCCATGGCCGCCAGGCTAAACGCAATCCGGTTGGCCATGCCAATCACTTTTTTCTGTTCCACATCTTTCTGATCGGTCTTCCCCCTGATGTCGCCACTGGCATGCCGATTGGTCTGGTCAATCTCATCAACCAGCGCTTCCATGGCTCCAACATCGGCCACCAGGTCGGCCACTTGCGACCATCGATCACTCACCGACTTCAAATAATCCAACACAGCCTTATACATCATCAACTTGTTCCAAAAACTCTTAATCATGGTTTTTAATTTTAATGGTTTATAATTGAATGAACTGTTTTCACGCTCAAAAAAAGTCCGCTAAACACACCAGCACCCCTAAAACCCGACATGCTTCCCCGCCTGTCATCTTCGCCTGTCGAGACCTAAGACACCCGCTTCCGAATTGCGAATTTGCCCTTTGGAATTTGAAATTTCATCTTCGGAATTGGCTTCTTCATCTTCGGAATTTGACATTTCATCTTCGGAATTTGTCCTTTCATCTTCGGAATTTGTCCTTTCAGGTTTGGAATTTAAAATTAGGAATTTGGAATTTGCCACTTGTTCCTTGGATTTTGGAATTTGAAATTTGGAATTTCTCCTTTGTTCCTTGGAATTTAAAATTTGTCTTTTGGAATTTCCTTTTTCCTCTTTGGATTTTGGAATTTGTCTTTTGGAATTTGTCCTTTCAGGTTTGGAATTTGGAATTTGAAATTTGGAATTTCCAGCTTGTCATTTGTTCTTTGGAAATTGAAATTTGGAACTAACGAGCAGGGGTTCAGGTATGTTCAAAGAACGTTGATTTTTGTTCTTACAATTTATGAAAACCTGAAATAATGGAAAAGCTGATAGTTCAAAAATCGCCAATTGGTTGATTTTTGGCGGTAAGCAGCCTGTTTTCGCCGGTAAATGAAGTGGTTTCGATCGGTAAATGGAGACTGAAGTAGCGAAAACGGTACAAAAATCACAGGATGATAATCGACTCAACGCTCCAGCTTCAGCAAAACCGGCAGGTGGTCGCTAAAACCGCCATGGTATTTAAATCCCACGTAAGTCCGCTTTAGCTTTTGCCCTTTGAATTTGGCATCGGGCTCCAATAAAAAAGGCAGGCTGACCGGTGCAGCATTCTCGGGGCGGGTGTGCCACCCCTCGCCTTTCAGCAAGTGGTCTGAGACAATGATTTGATCAAAGACCGTCCACGTTTGTCGATACTTAATGGTTCCCTGCTGCCACTCCGCCGACAGGTTAACCAACTCGCCATCCACATTCGCATCGTCGGCAGCAACAGCCTCCAGGCCTTCGGTCAGGCTTCGGTTTTGTGGCTGGTCATTCAAATCGCCCATGATTACAATCTTTGCGCTGGGATAATCCGCACGAACTTCACTGATTGCTTTTTTCAGGGCGCGGGCCGCTTGCATTCTTTTCGGCTCCGACTCCGTTTGCCCGCCATAGCGCGAAGGCCAGTGATTGAAAAATACATGCAGCGTATCTTCTCCGGGCAACAAAAAGGTCGCATGAAGAATTTCGCGCGTCGATTCTACTTCCGACCGTTCATTTAAAACCGGAATATACTGGTACGACAGCGGAACGAGCCGATCCGTCCGGTACAAAAGGGCCACATCAATGCCCCGTTCATCGGGCGAATCTTTGTGAACAATCGCATATGCCTGGCCTTTTAAGGGAGTGGCATCCAGCAATTTTTCGAGGACAAAGCGGTTCTCCACTTCGCATAAGCCAATAATTTCAGGAGGCTCAAAACCGGCGCTGCTTAAAATCACCTTACTCAGTTGCTTCAACTTCTGGTAAAACCGGAAATCGTTCCATCGCCGGTCGCCATCGGGCAAAAACTCTTCATCCAGGCTTGCGGGATCATCTTGCGTGTCGAACAGGTTTTCGACATTATAAAAAAGGATGTGGATTGGCTGGTGTTTTTCGGACTGCCCCAAAAGACTGCTTTGTGTGAAAACCAGAATCAGAAAAAAGCTGGAAAATTTTCTCGAAAGGAACATTTATTTCGACGCTTTTTCAATCCGCTCATAAGCGCCCAAATCAGGCCCGGCATCACCCATTCGGCTTTTATTGAGCAGGTCGAATGGAAACTGCTGGCCAATCATTTTCAGGCCGGCATCTTTCGCAGGACTTAAAGTATCCAGTTCAAAATTCATCTTCTCGTATGGATCTTTAAATTTTGGATCTGCGCCCCGAATAATTCCGGTGAAATAATCAGGATCAGAGATATCGAAAGTATCGGATAGTTGCATCAAACAGTTCGTAAAGCTGTAATTAAATACGGCTTCGTCGGAAATGCCCAGTTCCAGTTCATTCTTGGTTCGGATATTTCCGGCAATGATGCTGTTTGAAAAATTGGCGTTCTCCATATCGCCCACATAGCTTACGCTTCCTCCCGAAGCCTGATCGATAATCAGCAGGTTGGAAAGCACCAGTGAGGCCGTTGACCTTGAACTGCTTGAAAAACCACCCCAGTAATTGGCAATGGTGGTGTGATAAAAATCGTAGTCGCCGCCAACCAAAAGCGCCGCAGCATAAAATCCACAGTTCGCCACCAAACAGTTATAAGCTTTTATTTTTGATTTCAGGGAGAAAATACCGGCATAGGCATGGTTGTATATCTTGGTGTTGGATAATTCGACCGAGGCATAACCTTCGTCTTCGATGTTACCCACCTGCAAGCCAATGTTGGCATTTTTAATTTCGGTATAGTTGAAAATATTGTCGTGGCTGCCCGAAAACAACAGCAAGCCATTCCACTGGTCCGGAACATCTTTGTAAACATCTTCGAGCCGGTCTCCCTGAAAAACGATGGGCTGCCCAAACTCTCCCATGGCCTTAATCCGGCCGCGAACATACAGTCCGGCCTTGCTGTGAAAGTAAATCCTGGCTCCCGCATCAATCGTAAGCACTTCTCCGCTATCTACATAGGCGTAGTTGTAAACCAGGTAAGGTTTGTCAGCCGTCCAGGTTGTTGTTTTCAACCGGGCATCTTTAATCAGGTGAAAATCTTGTCCCCAGGCTACCAGGTCCACATCCTGAAACGACGCATTGGTCGAAAACTCAATCGAATCCTGAACCACCATGGGCAGGTTATTCCCCGTAGGGTCTACGGTAACTTCAACAAAAATGTAGATGCTGTCTTTTGGCGGAATTTCCAAATCGAAAACTTCATTGGCTGCTATGCCATTTACATTCAGCCGAAAATTTGAAACATCGCCTTTAGCCAGCCGAACAGACGAGATCAGCAATTTCTGATCGTAAGGATTGTAAACTTTCAGGTGTTGCGTGGTTGAACCAAAGGCGGTAAAAATCGTGTCAAACATCACCGTATCGGCCGAAAAGCTAAGTTGCACTTCGTTGGAAGAAACATACTTCTCATCTTCGCATGAAACAATCAAAACGACGAGAAGAAGGGCAATCATTATGTGCACTGCTTTTTTCACAAATGGTTTTAGGTTTAACGCCACAAAGCATCGATATCGTATTTCAAAAGTACAAAATGATTTTTACAAATTTTAACGTTTTTAACAATCCGGCAGCTCATTTCTTCTCCGAGATGAAAAAAAGCCCCAACAACATGATTAAGCCATTCAGAATCAGCAACTCAAAACCGAATTCATAACCGTTAAATAATTGTTTCGAAAACGCAGAAGTAATAAATGTAAGCAAGGGGGCTCCCAAAGCAAGGAATGGAACCAGCCGGTCTTGCACTTTTCTTCGGAATAAAATGGCAAAAACAAAGAGCCCCAAAATGGGTCCGTAGGTATAACCTGCGGCCTTAAACAGCGCAATGACCACATTCTCATCGTTAATCATATGAAAAACAACAATAACGACAGCCAACAGTGCCGCGAAGCCCAAATGGATCCATTTCCGATATTTCATCTTCGTCGAATTCTTCAGATCATCCAAACGAAGAAAATCGATGGAGAATGCAGTGGTCATGGAGGTTAACGCCGAATCGGCACTGGAGAACGAAGCAGCCGTAATGCCAAGCAAAAAGGCAATGGCCACCGCACCGCCTAAATGGTTGAGCGCCAACAGCGGATACAATTCATCGCCGGCGTTCGCCACCTCAATCCCGGCATGTTGGGCGTACTGGTACAACATGCCGCCCAAACTCATAAACAGGATCACCACAAACACAAAAAGCACACTAAACACCAGCATGTTCTTTTGGGCCTCCCGCTTCGACTTGCAGGTCAGGTTCTTCTGCATCAGGTCCTGATCCATTCCGTTAATCGCCACGGTCATGAAAATACCCGCAATAAATTGTTTCCAAAAGAAATGGGGCGATCGCCAATCCCAGAAAAAAACTTGCGACAAATCGCTCTTGTAAACCCGTTGAAAAACACCGGACGCATCGGCGGTCACATACAGTTTGCTGATGGTATAAACGGTTAACAGCACCGCCAGCACGAGGAAGGTCGTTTGCAAGGTATCCGTCCAAACAATCGTTTTAATGCCTGCCCGGTAAGTGTACACCCAAATAAGAAAAACGGTGATACACACATTGGCCCAAAAGGGAATGCCAAAGGCACTAAAAAACGCATACTGCAACACAACGGCCACCAAGTACAACCGAAAAGCGGCTCCAATCAATTTCGAAATCAG
>NZ_LGIA01000204.1 GCF_001270965.1 Sunxiuqinia dokdonensis
AGTATTGACATACGACAACTTATTAAAGTATTTGCTCGAATTAAATAGAACATTTTTTAGCTTATTTGATGTGGGACCCACCCCGGCCCTCCCTTTTTAAAGGGAGGGAGGTTCCGGCCAGCCGGAACCGGGTGGGTGAAAAATAACGGACAAATCACTATTCAATGGGCTTAGGTACGTTTTAACAAGCTGAGGAAAAAGAATAAGAAGAATGCTGAAACAACTACTGTTTAAAACAGACAAACGGTGTCTCTATAAGTTTATTTATAACCTGGGGATCAAAGGGGTGCTCAGCTTTAACCGTTTTCAGAACCGCCTGAAAAAGGGCGAATTCTTCCCGGCTTTCCACTTCATTTCGGTCACTGACGATTGTAACCTGAACTGCCAGGGGTGCTGGGTGATGGGCAAGAAAAAAAACAGCCGGATGTCGGCTGAACAACTCGATCAGATCATTACCGAAACCAAAGCGCAAGGCTCCTACTTTTTTGGAATTTTGGGTGGCGAGCCACTGCTGTACAAACCACTTTTCGAGGTATTTGAAAAACATTCAGATTGCTATTTTCAGCTGTTTACCAACGGCACCTTACTTACGGCTGATGTGGCTGAAAAATTGCGCAAATGTGCCAACGTCACTCCGTTGATTAGTTTCGAAGGCGATGAAGAAGTGGCGGATGTTCGCCGGGGAGGAACGAACGTGTGGCAGCGAACCCACGAAGCGATTGACCACGCGACCAATGCAGGATTAGTTACCGGAGTGGCGATGAGCGTTTGCAAGTCGAACCTGGAACTGGCCATGTCGCCCGAATTTATCAACTCGCTGATTAAAAAAGGGGTGACTTACCTGTGGTACTACATTTACCGTCCGGTGGGCGAAAATGCCACGGTTGAACTGAGTCTGAGCCGCGAAGAAATTGAACAACTGCGTAGCCACATGGTGGAGGCACGTACGAAATATGATCTGGCGATTATTGATGCTTATTGGGATGGCGAAGGAAATGGACTGTGCCCGGCGGCCAGCGGCTTGAGCCATCACATCAACGCGTCGGGCTACATTGAGCCTTGCCCGGTGATCCAGTTTGCCACCGACCGGGTTGGCGAAAAACCCTTGGCGGAAATTTATCGTTCTTCTGCCTTTCTAAGAGATTTGAAAGTAGAAATTCCGAAGAAAACCTCGGGCTGCATCATCATGGAAGATCCGCAGTGGCTGGTTGATTTCGTTGAAAAATATGAGGCTGCCGACACCTCGGGACGGGATGATGAAGCTGAACGTTTACGGGCGATGGAGAAGGTTTGCAGTCATGGTTCAGGCAAGCCTATTCCCGAGAAAAGCTGGGCTTATAAATTTGCAAAAAAACGTGCTTTCTTTGGATTGGGCGCATATGGATAAGAAGATGATCAAAACACAACGATTACTCAAAGTACCAACGGATGTGAGGTTGCGCAATGCGCTGCGGAAAGAAGCGGTTCGGCTGGTCGCTGAAAAACAAATCGAACCGCCTGCTGACTTTGACCGCCTGGAAGCGCTGGCCCTGGAGGTTGTTCAAAATCTACAGGTAAACACCGATTACCTGGACTTTGCCATTGTGCTTTGTGGAAATGAAATTTGGCGCGATGTGGTGGCGGCCACCCCTTTTGATCGTCGGTTGCTGTTGTTGCCCCAGTGCCTGAAAAATGCCCTAAACTGCCAGGCCGAAATGGATTCGCTGGGTCTGATTTGTGCCGGATGTAAAGGCTGCCAGATTGATTCGGTGCTGAACAAGGCCGAAGCTTTGGGGTATACCACCTTGGTGGCCGAAGGAACAACCGTAGCAGTTGGTCTGGTTGAGGAGGGAGCGATTGACGCGGTGATTGGTGTAAGCTGCATGCCGGTGCTCCAACGCTCGTTCGAGCCGGTCTCGCGTGCCGCTGTGCCGGTTTTGGGATTGCCATTGTTGCACGATGGTTGCGAAAATACCAATGTCGATTATGGCTGGTTGTTTGAGGAAATGCATCAGTTGAAGCCAAATCCGGAGAAACAACCCCTTTCGGTTTCCTTGCTGAAAGATCAGGTACAGGATTATTTTACGGAATATACCTTGCAGGATTTTTTTCGCGCCCAAGATGTGACCGAGAAACTGGCTAAACGCATGTTGGTGATGGGTGGCCAACGGATTCGCCCTTTGTTGACGGTACTGGCTTATCGTTCCTATTCAAAAGAAGTTCGCGAAGAAATTGCCATGGCATTGGCCATTATTATCGAATGTTTTCACAAGGCTTCGCTTATCCACGATGATATTGAAGATGACGATGATTTTCGGTATGATCAGGAAACCCTGCATAAAACGCACGGCATTCCAGTGGCCATCAACGTGGGCGACTATCTGATAGGCAAAGGGTACCAACTGCTGGCCAACCTGCCTGTTGAACCCAAGCTTTTGGCCGAATCCCTGCGTGTCGTGTCTTCCTCGCACGTCAATCTGTCCACCGGGCAGGGTGCCGATTTGATGTTGGGCACTGACTTCCGTTCCCTGGCGGTGGATCAGCTGTTGAAAATTTTCACCCAGAAAACCGGAGAGGCAGTGAAAGTAGCATTGCTGCTTGGTGCGATTAACGGAGGAGCACCGGCCGATGAACTGACAAGACTGGAAACCTTCTCTGACTGGTTTGGAATCGCCTACCAGATTCGGGATGATCTGAATGAATTCCGCGAAGAAGATTCGCTGGAGCAAATGCAACATTTTCCGTTTCTGTTGGCCTTGTTGAATGAACGGTTCTCTGAAAATGGGCACCAACTTCGCTTGGCTGAGCTGGAAAAAATGGACTCCATTCAGTTACGTCAGGTAATTGTTGACGAGCAGGTTGACCGGCATGCTGAGGCATTTTTGAAATTGTATGTGGATAAATGCTACCAGGAACTGGATCAATTACAGAATTTGAAACTGAAGCTCAGCTTATACGGCGTGATGGGCAAAGTTTTCTGATCCTGGCTGCTATGCGTCTCGAAAAGAACCATATTCCCCTTTACCAACAATTTATTCATCGCGTGCACGCCGGTTTGCAATTGCTTGATGAGGAAAGTCGGCAGGAAGTTGTCCGGTTTGTTGTTGACAGGCAACACCGCAGTGGTGGCTTTATGGATCGGGGCGAACAGCCGGATTTGTACTATTCGCTGTTTGGTTTTTGGCTGGCTTCGGCTTTGGAATTGCGCCCCGAGTTGGAACATCTGAAAGAATTTGTTCGCGAGCGGAAGGAAGAAACGAATCCGGTTGACCGCTTTGCCCTGATGTTACTTCAACAAGCTTTTTTTGAGAAAAAAGAAGGTCGGCTCCAATTTTTTAGAGAACTTTTAAAGAACGTCCATCCCGTTAACTTTTCCTATCAGCTTTTCTTATTTTTATTGGTTTTTGATGCCCGCTATGGTAAAAAGGGCTGGCTGTATTTTTTTGTGCGGCTGCTGTTGCGCTGGTATCAACCGCCAGTGGGCGCACCATGTAGTTTGCTTGCCGCCTTAACGGTGGCCCGTGGCGAAGTGGGTTTACCAAGTCAAAAGATGCAGCAGCAGTTGCTCGCTTATTTCAAGGAAGATATTGGGTTTAGAGCGTTTGAGCAGGTTGAAACCGGCGATATGCTGTCGATGGGCGTGTCGTTGTTTGCTTTGCAGAAAACCGGATTCGACCTTCGACTGATCGCACCAACATGCTTCGATTTTATTCAGCAAAATTTTGATCGGGGTGCTTTCCTGTCGGGCGATGGCGACCTGACCCGCGATTTGGAATACACCTTTTATGGCTTGCTGGCGTTGGGGAGTTTGGCAGATGATTAAATTAGAACGTTGGGCGTAGGCTAATCGTTCCTGAATGGATCTACTTGTACGAGCAAAACCTTCTTTGTACATTTACACGTATAAAATATCAGAAAAACAGGAGTGTCATGAATACGAAACTTACCTTAACAATCGAGCAACGAATTATAGCAAGGGCGAAGAAGTATGCCAAAAAAAGAGGTCGTAGTTTGTCTGATATCATAGAAAACTACTTAATGGTAATTACAAAGGAGGAGCGTAGTAGCGCTGTCGAAATAACTCCCTTGACAAAATCGTTAAGAGGCTCCTTCAAAGCGGCAAAGGATTTTGACTATAAGGAAGAATTGTCCAAAGGGCTATCTGAAAAGTACCTGTCACATGAATAAGGTCCTAATTGATACCGATGTTATTTTGGATTTTTTCTTTGACAGGGAGCCATTTTCTGAGTATGCTGCACAGGTTTTTTCTCTCTGTGAATCAAAAAAAATCAAAGGATTTGTCACTCCGGTGATTTGCAGTAATACATACTACCTGTTGAGACGAAACGCAAAGCATGAGAAGGTTATTGAAAAGCTTAGCCAACTATTAACAATTATGGATGTTTTGTTGGTGGACAAAGAGGTGATAAATAGAGCTTTACGTTCAGGATTTAAGGATTTTGAAGACGCATTGCAGAATTTTGCTGCTGTTCA
Organism: Sunxiuqinia dokdonensis; assembly: GCF_001270965.1. Lineage (GTDB taxonomy): Bacteria > Bacteroidota > Bacteroidia > Bacteroidales > Prolixibacteraceae > Sunxiuqinia > Sunxiuqinia dokdonensis. Next base: position 4,474 of record NZ_LGIA01000204.1, read on the forward strand.
ATCAGGTTTTATTGATGTGATTTTAACCAGGAACGTAAAAGACTACGCAAAGAGCAGTATTGGTGTATTGACTCCTGAAGACTACGTCAAATCAATCATTGCCGATAAGTGAGCAAAAATTTCCTAAACACCTGATATCTGGTATGTTAGACCTACAGTGGACTGCATTAACTGGTAAAAGACAAGATGACAAAACAAGATTTACAAAGCCGTTTTGATGAACTGTCCCAAATTCTATTGGGTGATATGAATCCGGAGGGTTTTTGGACCGGTGAATTGTCATCCAGTGCGCTGGGTGTGGCAGTTGCTGTCGCTGCTTTGCACTTTCACGATCCGAAAGCGCACCATGCAGAAATCCAAAAAGGTTTGAGTTGGCTGCAATCAAATGTGAATAGCGATGGCAGCTTTGGCGATACGCCCGAAAGCCCAGGCAATGTGAGTACCAGTTTGCTGGTTTACGCAGCGACCAACCTGTATGCCCGCTCGGATGACTCAACGGCTCGATTGCAAGTAAAAATTGCAGGCTACCTGGCTTCGCAAAACATCGATGTTCATTCCGCCCAAGTTGCCAAAGTCATTCTCAATCATTATCAGAAAGATTATACGTTTTCAGTCCCGATCCTGACGCTGTGTGGCTTGTGTGGTGTTCCCGGTGGCGAGGCGTTTAGGCACATTCCGCAGTTGCCTTTCGAACTGGCTTTGTTGCCCGGTAAGTTTTACAGAGTGCTGAATTTGAGCGTGGTCAGTTATGCGATTCCGGCTTTGATTGCCGTAGGAATTGTGGTTTTCAAGAAGAAGCCGTCAAATGCATTCGGTCGATTGGTGCGAAATTGGTCGATTAAGCCGGCATTGGCCTTGCTGCACCGGTTGATGCCAGCGAGTGGCGGGTTTCTGGAGGCCATTCCGCTCACTGCATTTGTTGTTTTAAGTTTAATTGAAGCAGGATATCGTGATCTGGAGGTGGTTGAACAAGGTATTCAGTTTTTAAAGAAAACCCAGCGTGCTGACGGAAGCTGGCCCATTGACATCAACTTGTCGACCTGGGTAACAACTTTAGCTGTCAAAGCTTTGCGCACGAAAAAGGATGAAGTACTGACTCCGGAGATGAAAAGCCGCTTGACTGATCATTTAAGAAGTATTCAAAATCGGCAGGTTCACCCATTTAACCGAAGCGCCCCCGGTGGCTGGGGATGGACTAACCACAGTGGTTCGGTTCCCGATGGCGATGACACACCGGGAGCGATTTTGGCTCTGCTTCAACTTCAGCCCAAGGAAGAAGTGAAGGGAGTCGTTTTGGCGGGATGCGGCTGGTTGTTGAAGCTTCAAAACAGCGATGGTGGAGTTCCAACCTTCTCCAAAGGTTGGGGAAAGCTGCCCTTTGATCAAAGCTGTGCGGATTTAACCGGGCATAGCTTATTGGCTTTTTCTGCCTGCCTGAATGCTTACCACGGCGAGTTCAGTCCTGTTGTTTTCAAAGCCTATCGGCAAGCTTTTTTGCGGATGCTTAATTATCTTCAGAAACACCAGCGGCAGGATGGCAGTTGGTTGCCTTTATGGTTTGGAAACCAGCACACAGCCAATCATACCAATCCGGTCTATGGAACAGCCAAAGTGCTGACTTATTTGAAAGATGTGTTACAGCATGGCTGGTTCGATTCCAATATTCGGGCTAAAATTGGGAGTTTGGTCGAATCAGGTGAGCGGTTTTTAGTGGGAGTCCAGAACGCAGATGGTAGCTGGGGTGGAGGAGAAGCCATGCCGGGAACGATTGAAGAAACCGCGTTGGCAATTTCTGCACTGGCCGGTAAGCAGCACTGCAAGATATGCCAGGCCGGGTTTGGCTGGCTGGATAAAACTTACCAGCAAAACGGATTGCAAGCCGCGCCGATTGGTTTGTATTTTGCCTCGCTTTGGTACGATGAGAAACTGTATCCGCTGACGAGTTACGTTGAGGCTTTAGCCCGGGAGCTGGAGTGTTCGTGAGCTTTGGGAATCATGGGTAAGTGTTCGCCTTCGGTGGTGTAGTAACTGCCCATTAAGTTTGCGGTGAGACAGCTATGGACTGGAATAATCTCAACCAAATCGCCAACATTGATCAAGTGAAAGTCTTTGTAGGTTATTTTCAAAATTCCATTTTCCTGCGACATGCCGCACAGGTAATTTTTTTCATCGAGCAGAATTTTTTCCTTACCCTGGCGCACCACAATTTGACCGTAAAGGCTTTTCCCGTCAATGTTAATGATGGAATCTTTGGAGATGTGAATGGCACCGCCGTAAATGGTAATCTCGTTGCGCGAACCATGCTTGGCAATGACCGGGCACACCAGCCGAATGGCAATGTCTTCAAAATTGCAGCTGCCCAGTTTGAGTTGCATCAGGTCGTAGAAAACAAAATTTCCCGGCCGAATTTCATCTACGCCATCAAAATTTTCACAAATGCTTTGCGAGGGCGTATCGCCCATAGAAACAATGAGGTCGGGCCAGTCTTTTTTATAACGGCTTTTGAGCGAACGCATTTTCAGCAGCGCGTCAAAATGAAAGTTGTAAATTTCGTGCCGGGTTTTCGCCTGGTAGGTGTGGCCGGCATGGGTTAGGAATCCTTTGAATTGAATGGCCGGATTTTGTTTGATAATTTCAAATAGGTTATCAATTTGGTTGGTTTTGCTGGCCATGATTCCTGTGCGGTTATGGCCGGTATCAATCTCAATAAATAAGCCAACAGGCGATTTGATAAACTTGGCCAGTTGGGTCATCGCGTCCCGGTTTTCAACCAATAGGTTGAGCTTTATTTTCTTGGCCAGAGCGTTGATCTGGTTAATTTCAAGAATATTAACCGGGATTGCAATCGTGATGTCATCCCAGCCATGTTTAGCGAAATAGTTTGCCATTTGAACGGATGATACCGTGATGGCAGTTACGCCGGCATCGCGAAACCATTCTCCCACAGCTGCCGATTGGTGTGTTTTAAAATGAGGCCGGAAGAGCAGGTTTTTGGCCTTGGCTTTTTGAGCCATTCGATCAATGTTTCGTAAACATACCTCTTTGTCGAGGATTAAAGTTGGGCGCACAATATCCATAAACGTTCAGTCATTTTTTGGTTTCAGTAAACTGCTATCCAAAACTTTTCTTACACAGAAAAATTTTCGAACGTCCGCTTGATAAAAAAAACATACCGGTTTTTATTATCGATCTCTCAAATCGCAATGACTTGTTTCGACCTGACGTAAACCAGTTCATATTGTTGCTGTTGCGCTCGAGTCTTTTTTCACAAGCACAAGAAAGTCCAAATCGTCGAAATTTCGCAACAGCACAGTATTGTTATTCGAAATAAGTCGTCTAAAAGTAATATTTTAACTGAAATCTGGAAAGGATTGAAAGTGAAAACAATGAAAAAGAGCCTCAGATCGAGGCTCTTTTTCATTATTCTTATCAACTGAAGCTGTTATTCTTTCCCTGTGAGGATGGTTTGGTCGCGGTTTGGTCCAACCGATGTAATGGTAATTGGCAGTCCGGTTTCATCTTCAATAAAATTGATGTAGTTATTCAACTCTTCCGGAAATTCATTTTGGTGCGTCAGTTTGGTCAAGTCTGTTTTCCATCCGGGAAGCTCCACGTAAATGGGTTTTACCTTGTCGTCCAGTTCAAACGGAAATTTGTCAACCACTTCGCCATCAATTTCATAGCCCACGCAAACTTTAATGGTGTCAAAATCATCCAGCACATCCCCTTTCATCATGAACAGTTCGGTTACGCCGTTGATCATGATTGAATATTTTAGTGCTACCAAATCGAGCCAGCCGCAGCGGCGCGGGCGACCCGTTGTCGATCCGTACTCGTTTCCTGCATCGCGCAGCTTCTGCCCAGTTTCGTCGTGAAGTTCAGTTGGGAAAGGCCCCATGCCAACACGGGTGCAATAGGCCTTGAAGATGCCGAAAACTTTTCCAATTGTTTGCGGGGCGATGCCCAGTCCGGTGCAGGCTCCGGCACAAATGGTGTTTGATGAAGTGACAAATGGGTATGAGCCAAAGTCAATGTCGAGTAGAGTTCCCTGGGCGCCTTCGGCCAGCACCGATTTTTCATCGAGCAACAGATCGTTCACCATGTGTTCGCTGTCGACAAAAGTGAATTCTTTCAACACTTCAATTCCTTCAAACCAGTCTTTCTCCACTTCGGTGAGCAGTTCTTGATAGTCGAATTGAAAAAACTTCTCGAGCAGTTCTTTGTGGGCGTTGGTTCGTTCGGCATATTTTTGCTCAAAGCCTTGGCCCAAATCACCCACACGTAAACCATCGCGACCAATTTTATCTTTGTAGGTCGGTCCAATTCCTTTGAGTGTCGAGCCGATTTTGGTATCGCCTTTTGCGGATTCAGATGCAGCGTCAAGTAATTTGTGTGTCGGTAAAATTAAATGGGCTTTCTTCGAAATATATAGGTTTTTGCGTAGGTCGAGACCGTATTTTTTGAGTGACTCAATTTCTTTTTTAAACACTAAAGGATCCAGAACCACCCCGTTTCCGATCAGGTTCACTTTGTTTTCGTGAAAAATTCCCGAGGGTATGGAGTGCAACACTTGTTTAAAGTCGTTGATTTCAAGCGTGTGTCCGGCATTGGGGCCGCCTTGAAACCGGGATATGGCATCATATTTTGGGGTTAAGACGTCAACAATTTTTCCTTTTCCTTCGTCTCCCCACTGGAGACCTAAAATAACATCTACTTTCATTCTATTTGATTTACAAATTTTCAAGCATAATTAAACCGCAGAAATAGAATCTGTTAGGTGGATTCCTTTCTACGGTGCCGAATTGAAAATTATTTGGCCAATAAAATTAAGAATTATTTTTTCATTCGGGCATAAAAAAACCTCTGTTTCAGCAGAGGCTGTTTATTTATAATGAGTATAAAACAAACTAAGATTCAATGCTTTTCCCATATATGTATAAGGTATGGTGAGAAAGCTTAAAATTATATTTTAGGCAGGCCTCTTCAATGATTTCCCGAATACGGGGATCATAGAATTCTTTAACGACTCCGTTGTTAATGTCAATCAGGTGGTCGTGTTGCAGGGTGGCGAATGCTTTTTCAAATTGGGCAATGTTTTTTCCAAATTGGTGTTTCACAACCAGCTTGCATTCCAGCAGCAGGTCAATGGTGTTGTATAGTGTCGCCCTGCTTACCCGGTAGTTCTTATTTTTCATTGAAATATAGAGCGATTCAATGTCAAAATGCCCTTCGCGCGAGTAAATCTCGTCGAGAATGGCAAATCTTTCGGGGGTTTTTCGATGCCCATTTTTCTCCAGATATTCTGTGAACATATTCTTCACAGTATCTTTAGTCTTATGGTTATTCATATTTAAACCAATTTAAAATAGAGCTCAAAAATAGTAAAAATAAAGGATTGTTTAGACTAAATAAAAACTAATTCTCGATTTTTTCAATCCGTTCAATCGTGTCTATCCCTTTGATTTTCATTAATCGGGAAATTAGTTTATTCAAGTCATCGAGGTTGTGGATGTAGATAAACAGATCGCCTTCGAAAATGCCATCATGCGTGTCAAACAGCACGGTGCGCATGTTGATGTTGTTTTGTTTGGAGATGATGTTGGTGACTTCGCTAACGATTCCAACCCGGTCGAACCCATTGATTTTGATGCGGGTGAGATAGGATCTTTTTTTGAAATTGGTCCACTCCGCCGTAATGATTCGGTCGCCTTGCTGCGACATCAGTTTGTTCGCTTCGGGGCAATTGCGCTTATGGATAATTACATGGTTATTTGAGGTCATGTACCCGAGCACATTGTCGCCGGGTATAGGTTGACAACATTTGGCGAGCGTGTAGTTGGTTTCGTCGGGATCTTCCTTCAGTAAAAAGGTATTTTTTTTATTGATTTGAGTTTTCGGCAGTTCGAGCTCCAGTTCGCTTTCTTCGTCTTTGTTTTTTCCAAACGACAGCTTCCAGTATTTGGCCAGTTTATTTTCGCGTCGTGTTTTTAAAATGCTTTCCAAGTCGTCGATTTGGATGAACCCCATACCAACATGGGCATACAATTGGTCTTTGTTTGAAAGATTGTAATGCGAGCTTAGCTTTTTTAACGTATCGGAAGAAGGTTTTATCTTATGTTCTTTAAGTTTGTTTTCAATGATTTCACGTCCTTTTTCAAGGTGCATTTTTTTGTCCATTTTGAAGGCCTGCTTCACCTTCGATTTGGCCCTGGCGGTGGTCATAAACTGAAGCCACGAAAGGTCGGGCGATTGGGTTTTTGAAGTCAGGAGCTCGACCTGGTCGCCACTTTGCAAGACATAGCTGACGGGAACCAGCTTGTGGTTAATTTTTGCGCCAATGCAATGATTCCCGAGATCGGTGTGGATTTCGTAGGCGAAGTCGATGACGGTTGCTCCTTTGGGGAGGTTGATCATGTCGCCTTTGGGTGTGAAGATGACAATTTCGGACGAAAACAAATTCATTTTAAATTCATCCAAAAACTCCATCGCATCCGATTCCGGATTTTGCAGCATCTCCCTGATCTTTTCCAGCCATTTGTCCAGCTCCGATTCGGGCGATTGAACACCTTTGTATTTGTAATTGTAATGGGCTGCAAAACCACGTTCGGCCACTTCATCCATGCGTTCGGTCCGGATTTGAACTTCGACCCATTTTCCTTGCGGGCTCATCACGGTAACATGAAGCGCTTCGTAGCCATTGGCCTTGGGAATGGTAATCCAATCACGAATCCGGTCGGGTTTTGGCTTGTAAATGTCCGTGATTAACGAGAGAATGTCAAAGCACTGCCGCTTTTCCGACACGTTGGGTTTGGGTTTAAATACAATCCGAATGGCCATCAAATCATACACTTCGTCGAATGACACGCCTTTGGTTTGCATTTTATTCCAGATCGAGTAAATCGATTTAAGGCGGCCGGAAACCGTAAACTCAATGCCCTCCTTTTCCAGTTGTTCCTGAATTGGTTTGACGAATACATCAATCATGGATTCCCGTCGCTCGCGTTGGCTGTGCAGCCGGAAGACAATCTGGTTGTAGGTTTCCGGTTGCTTGTACTTCAGGCTAAGGTCTTCCAGCTCCGTTTTTATGGAATAAAGTCCCAGGCGGTGAGCCAAGGGGGCAAAAATATAGAGCGTTTCGGCAGCAATTTTCAGTTGTTTGGGCAGTGGCATACTGTCGAGCGTGCGCATGTTGTGCAGCCGGTCGGCCAGCTTAATCAGAATGACCCGGACATCGTCGGAGAGGGTCATCAGCATTTTCCGGAAGTTGGTGGCTTGTTTCGAATCGTGTTGGGCGGTAATTTCATCCGATAGTTTAGTCAGTCCGTCAACAACTTTGGAGACTTTTTCGCCAAAAAGGTTTTGAATGTCGTCCAGATTGTAGTCGGTATCTTCAACAACATCGTGTAGAATGGCTGAGATGATTGATGTGGCTCCCAGGCCCATTTCGCTCGAAACAATTTGGGCAACAGCCAGTGGGTGAATTATATAAGGTTCGCCTGATTTTCGCTTAACACCGGCATGGGCACTGTTGGCAAATTCAAAAGCTTTTTGAATGCGCTCACGTCCATCGTCGGATATGCGCTGGCCGAAAGTATTGGTCAAATTATCGTAGTAGTCAGCAATTAACCGCTGTTCTGCTTTGGTTTGCAATTTATTCATCTCCTTTATCCTACAAGTGTTGACACGATTCAATTTGCGAGGGTTAAATATAGACTATTTCTTAGAAAAACCGGACTCAATGATCTTCTGATAAGCCCAAATTTCACCCATCGTTAATGAAAGGAATCAGCTGCTATATTTGTTCAGGCTGGTAAGTTATCGTTTTCTGAAGCGTGTTCCACCGCTGTGTTAGCCAATCTCGTCATAAACCGACAGGAAGGCATCGACCATTTTTTGCCAGGAAAACTTCTTCTTTTCTTCTTTAATGTTTTCTTCGAAAGCAACTTGTCGTTTGTTTTGGTAGAAATCGACGATGGCATCGGCAATGGCCGTTTCGTTGGGTTCAACCACATAGCCAATTTTCTGATCCGGAATAATTTCAGAAAGGCCACCCACATTGGTCACGAGCATGGCTTTCTCGAAGTGATATCCAATTTGAGTGACACCGCTTTGGGTGGCACTTTTGTAGGGTTGCACCACCAAGTCCGCTGCACTGAAATACTGGTTCACCCGTTCATTGGGTATGAAGTCGGTGTGCAGAAGCACGCGTTCGTTTAAATTCAACTCGGACAACAATTGCAGGTAAGGTTCGGGTTTGGTATAAAATTCCCCAGCGACAATCAGCTTCACCGGAAGTTTTTCAAGGCGTTCATCCGCCATCGCTTTTAGCAAAATGTCCAGTCCTTTGTAATCGCGGATAAAACCGAAAAACAGTAGGTAGCTGGTTGTTGGCTCCAGTTGAAGCTGTTTTTTTGCTTCGGATTGGTTCAGCCGCTCGCCAAAATTGTCAAACAGCGGGTGAGGGCAAAGCGCTCGTGGAAGTTTGGGATTGAAAGCGTCAATGTCGTTGAGTACGGATTGAGACATGGCCACCATGCCATCAATACTCTTCATGAAGTAGCTGGTTAGCAGCTGATCGCCGGGCCTTTTCTCATGTGGAATGATGTTGTCGGCCAGGCAAATAACCTTGGTGTGTTTGTTTTTTCGAATGAGGCGGCAAATGGTGCCCAAAGCAGGCCCCATAAATGGCAGCCAGTAGCGAACCATAAGCAGGTCGGGCTTCTCCCGCCGGATACGATTTCCTATTCTGGCCCAGTTGAGGGGATTGACGGAATTGACGGTCCGTTTGATTTTCAGGTGCTCCGGTGCTTTCCCTTCAACATACTGCGATTTTCCGGGGAACAGTATGCCGGGGTATTGCATGGTGAAGGTTTCAATGTCAACCTGGTGTCCTTGGTTCTGAAATTCTTCAGCAAGTCGTTCGTTGTAGGCGGCCAGCCCTCCGCGAAACGGGTAAGCCGGGCCAATTATTTTAATGGTTTTTGTCATCTGTTTATGGTGATTTCTCAATTTGCCTTGCTTTGTTTCATTGGCAAATGGACGATGCCCGTCGTATCATCCTTTGTTTTCCAGACGCTAAATTTCTGCTCTTTTCAGCAAATTTGCAACATGTTTATCAATTGGGAAAGTTAATTCGTCAGGATTGAGTGTTTTTAGTTCGACCCATCGGAACGACTGGCTGCCGTTTTTCATGATTTCAAAATCAAAAGGTATTGTCGAGATTTTGAAATTGACCGGAGGCTTTATTTTTGCCGTATAATAAATGCTGAGGAGTTGATGATCATCGTAAAAAAGTGCTTTCTGATAGAAATCGGTGGTGTAAAAATGCTTGATGTCTTCAATTTCCTGCTGACATTCTTCGCGCATTTCGCGTTTCAAACAGTCCACGGGCCCTTCTCCAAAATGAAGGCCTCCGCCCGGAAATTTAGTCATCTTGGTGTTGAGCTGAAATTCGTCCGTTATCAGGATTTCATTTAGATCGTTGATGAAAAGTCCATAAACACGAATGGTAAATTTGGTAGGAATGGCTTGGCTCATTGTTTTCTGTTTTGCTCAATAAACGCGATAATTTCGTTTGTTTGGTGAGGCTCAAACCAATGGATGGCCTCGTCTTTTCTCAGCCAGGTTAGTTGTTTTCGCGCGTAACGGCGGCTGTTTCGTTTGATGAGTTCCACTGCTTTTTCCTTGCTGATTTCCTTATCGAACCAGGCAAACAGCTCTTTGTAGCCAACCGTGTTCAGCGAATTTAAATGTCGGTGCGCGTAAATACTTCTGGCTTCCGCTTCCAGCCCGGCTTGCATCATTTGGTCCACGCGTTGGTTGATTCGGTCGTACAATTGTTCCCGGTCCATATTCAACCCAATTTTCAGTATTTGGAACGGGCGTTTTTTGGTTGTTTCTGTTCGGAAGGAGGAGTATGGTTTGCCGGTCATTAAACAAACTTCAAGCGCGCGAATTAGTCGTTTGGGGTTTCTCAGATCGACTTGTTGATAGTAAGTTTCGTCGAGCTGCTTCAATTGAAGGCGCAGATGTTCAATTCCTTTTTCCTCGAGTTCGCGCATCAGTTTTTCGCGAATCTGCAAGTCAACATCCGGCTGGTCGTCAATCCCTTTGCACACGGCATCAACATAAAGCATGGAGCCGCCGGTCATAACCAACAGGTCCAGCCGTTTGAAACGTTGATCGATGAGTTCAAGCGCTTCCGTTTCGAAACGGCTGGCGTTGTAGTCTTCGAGTATGGAGTGGGAGCGGATCAGATGATGTGGCACTTGCTTTAACTCTTCCGGAGTTGGAACTGCTGTGCCAATAGAAAGTTCCTTAAAAAGCTGCCTGGAATCGGCCGAAATAATCTCGGTTTGAAAATGTTTGGCCAGTTGAATGCTTAAGTTGCTTTTCCCAATTCCGGTGGGTCCCTGAACGACGAGTAATGTTTTATTCATGTCTTGTTTGCGTAGTACAGGGCAAAGGTAGTTGTTTTGGGAAAAAAGGGAAGGGGACCCGTCTTAGTCCCCTTCGATTAAGTCCTCCATTTCGCCAAAAATTTCGGTATAATCATCTAAATCACCATAATCTTGGTATCTGTTCTCCTGATTGAGAATTTCGAGACCCTGGCCCTGTAGTTCTTCTTCCAGGACTTGAGCAGGGGCATCACCTTGTTTATAGGCGACTTTGTTTTCTTGAAGATGCTTTTCCATGTAAATTTCAGTTAATTCAATATAAAAAGATCTGTCATTAAAAAAATCAAAAACGTAGAGCAATCGTTGCCCTTTCTCTGAGAGGATGTTCTGAAGCGTCGTTTTTCCCATAATTTCAGTCTGGGAACTTGTTCTTCCAAAATCTAAAAAAGTAATTTCTTTTTGTGTGCCATAGTTGCTTCCGGCTGTAAAAAATGAAGCAAGTTGATCGGAGCTGTAGCCGCAACATCGTTGAATGTACCAGTGCAAATCGGCAAAAGTGTTATCGGCATCTATTTCAACGATTCGCACAAAATCAATATTCTCAATAGATGTTATTTTTAATTGATAAATCATTCAGTTTTCTTAAATGAGATTTTGAAAATACAGATGTAATGATTGTTTTTCTTTGCACACAGGCTTTTATAACGGCGATCAGTTCGGAAAGGTTAGGTAATAAATGTTAAAAAAGATTAATTGCCAAAATGGCGGATATAACCAATTGGTGGCTCGTTTCTTAGTGTTCATTTTTTATTTTTTGAGCTGGGCACCTTTCGTGACATATTGAACCGATACTTCGCGAATTCGATGAATATTTGATTTTTAAATTCGAATATTTTATGGGCAAGTTCGTTGGTTTAGTGTAAATTAATTTTGAACTTGAACCGTTTTTTGATTGTCTTGTATTTTTTTTCATTCGAACGATATTTTATGCGATACGGCGGATTACTCTATGAAAATCTGAAGATTTCACTTCAGTCAATTCGGTCGAATTTGTTACGAACAATTTTGACTGTGCTCATTATTGCTGTTGGAATAACCGCGTTGGTAGGAATTTTGACGGCGATCGACTCCATTAAATCATCGATTACCAAAGAGTTCACCTTCATGGGGGCCAATACTTTCTCAATTACCTCGCGGGGAATGAATGTGCAGGTTGGCAACGAGCGGGTGCGGACAAAGAATCATGCGTACATCAATTATTACCAGGCCCGCGAATTTAAGGAGCAGTTTGATTTTCCGGCCTTGGTTTCGGTTTCGGTATCAGCTACGGGTACAGCCACGGTTAAATATGGCTCTGAGAAGTCAAACCCGAATGTGACCGTTCGTGGAGTGGATGAAAACTACCTGCTGGCATCGGGTTTCGAAATAGACAGGGGACGGCATTTGTCGAAAGCCGACCTGGCATCGGGGGCGAATCAGGTCGTTATTGGTGCGGGTTTGGTGCGGCGTTTATTTGGCAAGAATGAAGATCCGCTGCAAAAGGAAATCAGTATTGGTGGCGGGCGTTATCGCGTTGCGGGGACATTGAAGTCGAAAGGAGGCGGATTTGGTGATGGTGGTGACGAAATTTGTTTGCTCCCGTATTCCAATGTCCGGACCTATTTTTCGCGGCCGCAAATGAATTTCAACATCCAGGTGAAAGTGGAAAATACGCAGCTGGTTGATGCGGCTATTGGCGAAGCTGAGGGCACTTTCCGCATTATCAGGGGCCTGAGCCCATCTGATGAGACCGATTTCAATATTGAAAAGAGCGACAACCTGGTGAATATGCTGTTGAATAATATTAAGAACATCACTTTGGTGGCCACCATTATTGGAATGATTACTTTGTTTGGAGCGGCAGTTGGCCTGATGAATATTATGCTGGTGTCGGTTACTGAGCGAACCCGCGAGATTGGCATCCGGAAAGCCACTGGAGCCAATTCGAGCCTGATTAGGCAACAGTTTTTGATGGAGGCCGTGGTTATTGGACAGATTGGCGGCGCTTTGGGAATTGTGTTGGGAATTTTCGTGGGGAACATGGTTTCGATGCTCATCGGTAGTTCGTTTATTGTTCCGTGGCTTTGGATTATTACCGGTGTATTCGTCTGTTTTGGCGTGGGTATTGTTTCGGGCTACTACCCGGCCCAAAAAGCAGCCCGAATGGATCCGATTGAAAGCCTGCGGCACGAATAAGCTTTCTACGGCCAACTTTTCAATCCGATCGTCAACTTCTGAGTTCTACCAAGAAATTTACGATTCTACCGAGAAGTTTTTCGAATCGACCACCAATTTTTGAGTTCTACCGAAAATTTTTCAAACCGACCGTCAACTTTTAAGTTCTACCAGGAATTTTCTGATTCTACCAAGAATTTTTTTGACTCTACCGCCAATTTTTGAGTTCTACCGAGAATTTATCGATTCGATCACGAAATCTTTGGCTCTGCCGCCAACTTTTCAAATCTTCCAGAATCTTTTGACAAACAAAAAAAGGTGCCAGTTTCCTGACACCTTTTCTTATATATCATCTTTCCCCGATAAATTCTGGGAGAGTTGGCTTTAATTACTTCACTGAGTCCATGTACTGAATCAGTTCGCAAACTTTTGCTGAGTAACCCATTTCATTGTCGTACCATGAAACAACTTTCACGAAGTTTGGCGACAAAGAGATCCCAGCACCGGCGTCGAAGATTGAAGTACGTGTGTCGCCAACGAAATCGTTAGAAACAACTTGGTCTTCCGTGTATCCCAAAATACCTTTCAATTCGCCTTCAGAAGCCGCTTTCATGGCTGCACAAATTTCTTCGTACGAAGCACCTTTGTCCAAACGAACGGTCAAGTCAACAACTGAAACGTCAGGAGTTGGAACACGGAATGCCATACCAGTCAGTTTTCCGTTCAATTCAGGAATAACTTTACCTACAGCTTTAGCAGCACCAGTAGAAGAAGGAATAATGTTTTGTCCAGCTCCACGGCCACCTCTCCAGTCTTTCATTGAAGGACCGTCAACAGTTTTTTGAGTGGCAGTCGTGGCGTGAACAGTTGTCATCAAGCCTTCCAAAATACCGAATTTGTCATTCAATACTTTAGCTACAGGAGCCAAACAGTTGGTTGTGCATGATGCGTTTGATACGAAGTTCATGTCGTTGGTGTAAGTTTTTTCGTTTACACCCATCACAAACATTGGCGTGTCGTCTTTTGAAGGCGCTGAGAAAACTACTTTCTTGGCACCGGCGTCAAGGTGTCCCTGAGCTGATTCTTTAGTCAGGAAAAGACCAGTTGACTCAACAACATATTCGGCACCAACAGCACCCCAGTTAATGTCTTTTGGGTTTCTTTCTGCTGTTACGCGAATCTCGTCACCGTTAACGATCAGTTTGCCATCTTTAACAGAAACTTCGCCGTCAAAACGTCCGTGAGTTGAATCATATTTTAGCATGTAAGCCATGTAGTCTACATCGATCAAGTCGTTGATTGAAACAACTTGGATAGTTCCTTTTGCAATAGCCTGACGGAAAACAAAACGACCGATCCGACCAAATCCGTTGATACCGATTTTAATTTTTGACATAGTTGATAATTTAAAAATTAATGAAAGATTATTGTTTTGATTTATTAGCTTTTAAGTACTTTTTTAAAGCACCACAAAATAACTAACTTAAATTAAGAAGATCAAATTTTTCCATTTTGAATTGGATTTTTTGATCAGGGTTTAAAGTACAGTTAATGTTGGCGTGTAAAAGGACATACGAGGATTCGATTGAATGGTTGTTCCAATTGATGATGCCGTCGCATGGTACGCCCGGCAATCGCAGATATTCCCTTTATTGTTGAAGTTATTATTCGCAATGAAGTGGCCACTTCAGCTTGGTGTGTTGTTGGAGTCTCCTGCTAAATTGCCTGTGTTTGCCGCAGTTGTGTCGTAGAAAAGTGCATCGTGCGGTGCCCGTTTGCTTGTGTCCGATGGGACTGAATTTAAGTTCGGGGATTTGTTCTCTCCGGGCAATCGGCTGTAGGCCGGACATCGGCATGTTTTGCAGGAGCTGAAGCCCACAACCACCAGTAAACCAACCATGAAAATTAGATTTTTAGCTATCGCTGTCGTTGTTTTTCCTTTAATGCTCATGCTGTAAAGATATTGTTTTAGCAGAACTGACACAAAAGTACTAACGGCCAACAACTGGTTTTATTTTTTTCGGGAGAATTTTGATTCGCGCTGACTTTCGCTTATTTATTAGATAATTAAGTTTAGCTGTTGTTTTCGATTTTGCCGAACGGTCACAGGCTCAATAGGTCGGATGTTTATAAATTGGACCATTTGTGCAAAAAATGCTTTTTTTGTTCCAAAAAAGTGCTTGTAGTTTGGTGATAAATTTCATAGGTTTGTAAGGAATGTCTCAAATGGTTGAAAAAATGCCTCGAAGGCTTAGGTTCAATGATGAGACAGAAACGACTAAAACCGAAGACTATGGGGAAAATGTTTACTCCGCACCTTTGTATCTCAAGCTTATATTTATGTTTTGGCCCAATGATTTTGTCCCGTATCGGCGACGAAGGTGGGGTTTCGTACCACTGATCGCCGGCGAGGGCGAATCAGCTCAGGTCAATGAAAATGGAATGGTGAGTGAAGGTTAAAAACATCAAATCCTGAAACAAACAATATGAAACAATCAATTTACTTAAGCTGGACGCTCTTCCTCTGGAGGAAAGGGTATCGTATTGTTTTGGTTGTCAATGATTAAATTAGAATATTATATCGCATGATCAATTAAATACAATCTTTAAATCAAATTCTATGAGCAAAAATTTTACTCGGTTTCTTAGTCTAACATTACTTGTCGGCTTTTGCTGCCTGGCCTCTTGGAGCTATGCCCAGGAGTGCACGCTGGAAATCGTTGAAAGTGATGTGGTGTTGGCCGGGCCTGTTTGTGATGGGGGCACGCTAACCTATGAAGTTCAGGGGTACGCTGCTGAACTTTACGAATTCAACTTTGCGGGAAATGGTTTTCTTGCTTCTCCTCAATTTGAGGTGGCCGAAGGTACAATCTTTACGGTCAGCATTCGGGAAATTGCAACAGCATGTGTTTCTAATGAACTCATCATTACGGCTCCTGATGTTGATCCGCTTAGCTTTACGGTAACAACGGAAGATATTTCGTGTAATGGAGCCCGCGACGGTGTGGCCCACATTGTGGTTACCGGCGGCTTTTTCGATGCTGGAAATCCGTATGAGATTCTGGTTTCAAACCAAGGATGGCGGAGTATCTCCGGTTCAACAAAGGATATTGTGATGACGAGTGCCGGGACGTACCAAATTCGGGCAAGAGACGCTTACGGGTGCGAAACGGACGCTCAGGAAATTACAATTGGCGAACCTGATGCCATTACGCTCACCTTAACTCCTGGTTTTTCCGCCGCTGCTTGTCCTTCAGATGAGGCAGGCCATATCTTGGTGGCGGTAGAGGGTGGTAATGATGCGGAGTATACTGTAGTTTTAAACGATGCCGATGGGAATGAAGTTGAAACGGCTGTGACTACTGGCGGAAGTTATCATTTTATGACGGGTTATGCCGCAGGCGACTATACGGTAGTTGCTACAGATAGCAAAGCATGTGAAGGGATGGCCACAACAACAATTGAGGGAATTGATCCCATTGTGTTTTCAGCAGAGGTTGCGCAGGATTTGTTGTGCAAAGGTGCAACTACCGGGATCATTTCAGTGACTGGTGTTGGTGGTGGAACCGAAGGTGCCGGATATGTGGTTGAAGTGTATGACGCTGCCGATGCGCTCGTGACAACGGCTGCTGTTGTCGATGGCGCTGCTGATGTTTCCGGTTTGGCTGCCGGCGATTATGGCGTCTTTGTGCGAGATGGAAACGGATGTTTATCCGAAGCGATTGATCTTAGTATATGGGAGCCGGCTGAAGCCTTAATGCTTGAAGCTACCGTTGATCGGCACATTGGCTGTACCGAAGCTGGCGAATTTACAATTTCGGCCTCCGGTGGTGTTGAAGGATACGTGTATTATTGGGCGATGGTTGATGAAGGCACAGGTATGGTGCCAACCGAAATGTTGCCCGGCGAAACCACAAGCTGGACGCCTGCCAGTGAAGATGGAACTGTAAGCGTAACCGTAGAGACCGCTGCGACTTTTGTCATTTGGGTCACCGATGCAGATGGTATGGGTTGTATGGTTGGTGGCGAATCAGCTCCCGAATGGAGCGTTGAAATTGAGGACGCTGTTCCCCCGGTAACCTTCGATACAGATATTACAAGCCCGGTGTTGTGCAATGGCGATGCCAATGGTGAAATTACCGTTTCCAATATCGATGGTGGTGAAAGTACAGACTATATGGTGTCGGTGGACGGTGTTGACATTGAAGGCATGGTGATCAGCGATTTGGCTGCGGGAACGTATGAAATTACGGTCACCGAAGTTGTGGGTGGGTGTACCACTTCAACAAGCGTTGAAATTACGCAACCCGACGAGCTGGTGATCACTGAATTTATCAAGGTTGAAGGCGTTTTCTCCTGTCCTGATGCCACAGAGGCTTGGTTGGAAACTACCGTCGAAGGCGGAAGCGGATCGTATACATACCAGCTTTATCAGAACGAAATGCCTTTCGGGTCAGTGGTTAGTATCCCATCATTTGTGGTTCCAATTGGTGCAACCTACAGCGTTAAAGCCATGGATGGAAACTGTGAAGTGATGTCTGAATCAATCGAGGTTGATCAGGTCATGGATATTACATTTTCTGTTAAAGATTTAACTTGTTTTGGTGAAGAGTCAGTAACAGTTATGGTTTCTGCATCCGGCGAGCCAGGCCATACGTTTGAAGTGGCTTACGCTCCGGTGGTTGGTGGCGTAGAAGGTGCACTTTCCGCATGGACTCCTTTTGACGCAACCGTCGAATTGGAAGGTTTGTCCTACGTCGATGCGAACGAAGGAAACTATGAATTCTACGTGAGATATGCCTTATACGAATGTGGTGATGCATCTGAAAACATAACGCTTACGCCCGTTGAAAGTGAACTGACAGCGACCGTTGCTCAGGACGATATTGAGGTCACCCTGACACCAGCCGGAGGCGAAGCACCCTACACTTACGAGTTAAACGGTGCAGCAGCGGCAGGTCCTGACTTTGTTTTGATTGAAGGCGAAAATACCATCACCGTGATGGATTCGCGCGGATGTACTTACGATGTGATGCTCACGGCAGATCCAATCAGCTTAACCGCTGTTCCTGCTTCGGGCGATAACATGACACAAACCTTCGATGTGGTGCTGACTTTCAACCGGGAGGTAACGATTGCTGAAGGCGACATTACTGGTGGAACTTATACCCCCGGAACAGCGAGTGAATTTACCGTGGCGATGAGCGGAGCCGATGAAGCCGTGCTTACCCTCACGGTTGGTACAGCAATCGCTGATGCCGCAGGCAATACCTTCGCCGGAGCTGAATTTACCTACACCATTGGCGATAACACGGCGCCAACCTTGGTTGACTATACGCCTACCGGACAATTGGATGACAATCATCCTGAGTTTGTGATTACCTTCAGCGAAGATGTAATCCTGACAAGTGCCGGTGGAAACCTGGTGATCACGCAGGTGGGGGCCAGCGAAGCCCGTTTGGTGATTCCTTTTACAGCCGATGATATCGATGGGACTGTGGTTACCGTAACTTATGAGTATGACCCTGAAGTTGGTGGACTGGATCGTCAGGTGGAGTATTTTGTGAATATCGATGCCGGGACATTTGAAGATGCCGCCGGAAATGAATTTGCAGGACTGAACGACCAAACGACCTGGACTTTCAGGACAGGTGACTGGGCGACTGCAGTTGATGACCAGCTGGGTGGTTCGATGGAATTCAGTGTGTATCCGAATCCTTTTGATGGTTATATCACCGTTAAAAATGCCAGTAAACTTTCACGGATCATCATTTCCAACGTGGCTGGTCAGCGGGTAAAGGATTTGGTGAATCCAACGGAAAACATCCAAACGGGTGATTTGCGGAGTGGAATTTATTTCATTACGCTGGTTGATCAGGATGACAAAATTGCAAGAACAGAACGAATTGTCAAGCAATAATAGATTGGTTAAAATTGATTGAATTGTGAGGGGAGACCGTTGGTTTCCCCTTATTTTTTGGTCAAGAAAAAGCGCGCCATTTGGCCAACTTTACCGGTTTCGGGATTGGGCATACTTGCGTTTTGGACGCGATGCCGATCGAAAGAAATCCTTAACTTTGCCGGTGTCGAATCAAAAAAAAATCAACAACCAGATTATGGAACTTCTATTTCAACACCGATCTATCCGTCAATACAAAGCCGATCCAATAGCCGAAGAGCTTCTGAGTCAGATTATCGAAGCCGGAACACGGGCTTCGAATACTGGCAATATGCAGTTATACAGCGTGGTTGTTACCCGTAATGCCGAACGGAAAGCGAAGTTGGCGCCTTTGCATTTCAACCAGCCCATGGTCAACCAGGCGCCAGTTTTGCTGACCATCTGCGCCGACATCAATCTGTTTAACCAGTGGTGCGATCAACGGGAGGCCAACGCGGGCTACAACAACCTGCTTTGGTTGATGAATGCCACAATTGACGCGTCGCTGTTTGCACAGAACATTTGTGTTGAGGCCGAATCGCATGGCTTGGGGATTTGTTACCTGGGAACAGCCTTGTACAATGCCAAAGAGTTTATTGAGGAGCTGGAATTGCCCAAAGGTGTCGTACCTGTGACGGCCATCGTGCTTGGTTATCCAAATCAAGAGCCGCCGTTGACTGATCGCTTGCCTTTGGAGGCCGTTGTGCACGACGAAAAATATGCTGACAGGAGTAAAGATCAGGTGGACAAGCTTTTTGCACCGAAGGAAGGTTTAGCCAGTTCGAAGCAATTTGTAGCCGAGAATCAAAAGGAAAACCTGGCACAGGTGTTTACCGACGTCCGCTACAAGAAGCCGGACAACGAATTTTTTTCAGCCAAACTGCTGGAGACTTTGCGCGAACAGGGGTTTAATTTGTAGCTGCAAATAAGGGATTCAGATCAATCTACTTGATCACATGTTTGTTGATCAGATCCTGAAATTCCTGGCGGAAATTATTGCCAACCGGAAGTTTATTGCCGTTCACATTCACCAGGTTGCCTTCAATACTTTGAATCTGGTCTAACCGGATCAGGTACGATTTATGCGTTCTGAAAAATTGGTCGGCTGGCAATAGTTCTTCCATCTTTTTCATCGACAGGTTGGTGACCAGGTGCTTATCTTTCAGGTGGATTTTAATGTAATCACCCAGTCCTTCGATGTAACAAATCGATTTAAACTCCACACGGATGGTTTTTTTGTTGGCTTTGATGAAGATGTAGTTCGAATCGTTCTCGTTTTTATGGGCCTGCCGAAGCAATAGCTGGTCTTCCGCTTTTTGAACAGCCTTGAAAAATCGCTCAAACGAAAACGGCTTTTTCAAATAATCCAGAATGTTCAGTTCATAACCTTCCATGGCATAGTCCGAATAGGCTGTGGTTAGAACAACCAGCGGTGGGTTGGTCAGGTTTTTCAGGAGTTCCAGCCCACTTAGCCGGGGCATGTTCACATCCAGAAACATTAAATCAACCGGATTTTCCTTCAGCTTGCTGCTGGCTTCCAGTGCGTTATTGCACACGCAGGTGATTTCAAGCCCGGGAATTTCGTTCGCAAATTGCAGAATGACATTTTGCGCCAGTGGTTCATCGTCAACGATTATTGCTTTAATCATCTCGTTCTTTTTAGTGGAAGTTCCAATTCAACCCTAAAGATATTTTCTTTTTTGCTGATATCTAAATGGTATTCATTTTTTCCATACAGGTATTCCAAACGCTTTTTTGCATTTTCCAACCCAATGCCGTGGGCTTTGCTGTTCGACGGTCGATGATCTTCGTCGTAATTATTCATCGCTTTAAAATGAAGCCAGTCGCCTTTGATATCAATCTGAATATGAATGAAACAAGTGTTGCCAACCGACTGGCAGCTGTGCTTGAACGCATTGTCAACAAAAGGCTCGAAGATTAGCGGAATGATTTGCTGGTCTTGGTAGTCGCCGGTTATTTCGAATCGAACATCGGTTTTAGGCGACAAACGAATGCGCTGCAGTTCGATGAAATTTTGGATAAATTCAACTTCTTTTTGCAGGCTGATGAAGTTTTCGCGTGATTCGTAGAGCACATGCCGCATTAAATCAGCCAGCTTCAGAATCATTTCCGGAGTTTTCTTCGAGTTCGACAACGATAGCGAATAAATGTTATTGAGCGAATTGAACAAAAAATGTGGGTTGATTTGCGCCTTTAGCGTGTTCAGTTCGGCTTCCAGTTTTTCACGCTCAACTTTGTTATATCGAAGTTCAATGTCCTGCATTCTGAGCCAGTCGTTTACAAATTTCACCAGCGACGTAATGCCAACATAAAAGCCGGTGGTGAAAAAGTAGGATGAAAAAAGCTGGGGCCGGCTAAAATGCAACAAGGAATAAAGCAAGGACAAAATAATCAAAGACGATATGGCGAGGGTAATCAGCAACCAGAACGTATAAAAAATATAGTTTTTTCGTTTCAGTAATTTGGGCACTAAAACCAAAAGGTTTACATAAACTCCAAAGGCGAATCCGGTATTCAGAATCACCGCACGCAAGAAATCTTTGCCCGGATTGAAGTGATAATCAGAAACAACATAGAACGAACTCAGCGCAAAAGCCAGGCTGCTCAGCCAGAATAGGACTTGCAGCAGGATTTTAAAACGTTGGTTGTTTTTGACGAATACCATCAAATGCGGTCTTTACGTTTAATCAGCTTGTTGAAGTAATATTTGATTGGGTTGGT